>NZ_JBFRYB010000001.1:2875410-3194900 GCF_040892595.1 Zhongshania sp. R06B22
TGCTCGAGGTTAATAATGTGGATCTTGTTACGCGCACCAAAAATGTATGGTGCCATTTTTGGATTCCAATAACGGGTCTGGTGACCAAAGTGAACACCGGCTTGCAGCATTTCACGCATACTTACATGAGACATGACTTTTCCTTAATAAACATCGGGTTACAAACTTGCAGAGATCCCATAATCCAACCCCAACACATGTTGAAGCACCCGGGATTACGTGCCGATTTCTGCGCGTCATTAATCCAATAATAGCTCGTGCCATTATTGGGGCGCGTATTTATACCACAGACCCCCTATCACATAAAGTACAAACCGCTTTTGAGGCTAAAATTCCGCGATGTCTTCGCTACCCATAAAGCGATGGTTTACAATAGCCGGCTTTGAATCGCCAGATGACGCTGCAAACCGGTATAGCCCTATGAATGTAAGCATTAAAACGCCAGACGAAATTGCCGCCATGCGTATTGCCGGCCGACTCGCCGCCGACGTATTAGAAATGATCACCCCGTATGTCAAGCCGGGCATCAGCACTGGCGAGCTAGATCAAATTTGTCATGACTATATAGTTAACGTGCAAAACGCCATTCCTGCGCCACTAAATTACAATGGCTTCCCCAAATCTGTTTGCACCTCGGTAAATGAAGTCATTTGTCACGGTATTCCATCAGACAAAAAAATACTCAAGGATGGTGACATCTTAAATATTGATGTCACCGTAATAAAAGACGGCTGGCACGGTGACACTAACCGCATGTATTACGTCGGCACAGTGCCTGAGCACGCCAAGCGCCTGTGCGAAGTCACTCAGGAATGCTTATACCAAGCGATTGCGCTGGTTAAGCCCGGCTGCACACTTAGCGACATAGGCACTACTATCGCCAAACATGCGCGCGGCAAACACTACAGCGTTGTAGAAGAGTACTGCGGACACGGCATCGGTCTTGTGTTCCATGAAGATCCGCAGGTACTGCATTACGGCGAAGGCTATAACCGTCGCAATGATCTAGTGTTAAAGGAAGGCATGACCTTCACCATTGAACCGATGATCAATGCAGGAAAAAAGCAAACCAAACTCAATACCAAAGATGGCTGGACCGTTACCACACGAGATCGCCGCCTGTCGGCACAATGGGAACACACCATGGCCGTAACCGCGGACGGTGTCGAAGTCCTTACTGCACGTCCCGATGAACCTTTCTATCGAGAGCTATAATGAGTCAATCTGCACTCCCGGACATCCATGCGCTGGCGCAGCCCGGTGAGTCCATAAAGACTTACAAAAATTATCTGAAAACGCTGGCCAGCGACCTAAAAACCAGTTTCGAGGCTGGTGAAAACATTCGCACCCTCGTCACACTGCGTTCACAGCGTATCGATGAATTATTGCAGGGCATTTGGCAAAGCTACCAGTGGGGCGACGATATAAGCCTCATCGCCGTCGGTGGCTATGGGCGGGGCGAGTTACACCCCTACTCCGACATTGATCTGCTCATCCTCACCAGCGACGACTGCGCGGATTACCGCGACAATATCGAGAGCCTCATCACGCTACTCTGGGACATTAATCTGGAGATTGGTCATAGTGTCCGCAGTATGGGTGAGTGCTGCCAAACCGCAGCTGACGACATCACGGTAGCCACCAACTTGATGGAATCGCGCACTCTGGCCGGGAACCCCGAGCTGCACACCGAATTAATGCACAAGGTCGGCCCCGACAATATCTGGCCGAGCAGCGAATTTTTCCGCGCAAAATGGGACGAGCAAATATCCCGTCACCGCAAATACGCCAATTCCGAATACAATCTAGAACCCAATGTTAAGAGTTCTCCCGGCGGCCTGCGCGATATTCAAATGATTGGCTGGGTTGTTAAACGCCATTTCGGCGCCCAATCTATCGACGAGCTAGTAGAGCGCCAATTCCTAAGCAAAGAAGAGCTGGACACACTCAAGGATGGCCAGGACTTTTTGTGGAAGATGCGATTTGCCCTACATCTATTAGCGGGACGCGAAGAAGATCGGCTGGTATTTGACCATCAACGCACCCTAGCCGCGCAATTTGGCTTTACTGATGGCGACGGCAAGCTCGCCGTAGAGCAATTTATGCAGCAGTATTATCGCTGGGCAATGCATCTTGGCGAACTTAACGATGTGTTAATGCAGCACTTCGACGAAACCATATTGCGGGCTTGCGAGGCAGAGACTGTCTTCGAAATTAATAGCCGCTTCCGGGTGCGCAACGGCCACATTGAAGTTTGTAATGCCAAGGTATTCAGCAAAACCCCCTCCGCGCTGATGGAAATATTTGTATTAATGGCGAGTAATGACGCCATTGATGGCGTGCGCGCGAGCACCATTCGGCTGATTCGAAAATCTCATCATCTTATCAATGATAGCTTTCGCGCCAACCCCAAAAATAAACGCTACTTCTTAGAATTGCTGCGCTCACCACAAAGAGTGGCGCTAAGCCTACGCCGCATGAAGCGCTTTGGCATACTCGACAAATTCATTCCGGCCTTTGCCGGCATTGTCGGTCAAATGCAGCACGACCTTTTCCATATTTATTCAGTCGATGCGCACACCTTAGAGCTAATCAAGAATATAAGCCGCTTCCGTTATCCAAGCATGGTGGAAACCTACCCGATGGCCTGCAGAATTATGCAGCGCCTACCTAAACCCGAGCTATTGTATTTAGCCGGTTTATTTCACGATATCGCCAAAGGCCGCGGCGGCGACCACTCCAGCCTAGGCGCGGTTGATGCGCGGGAGTTTTGCGCGCACCTGGGCCTCAATAAGCGCGATGGCAATCTGGTGGCGTGGCTAGTAGAAAAACACCTAGAAATGTCCTCAGTATCGCAGCGCAAAGATATTCAAGATCCCGAGGTCATTCGGGAATTCGCCTTAACTATGGGCGATATACAACACCTAGATTATTTATTCTGCCTCACCGTCGCTGACATTAACGCAACCAACCCCACACTGTGGACATCGTGGCGCGCATCATTAATGCGCCAACTATACGCCGAAACCAGACGGGCCTTGCGCCGCGGTTTAGAAAACCCTATCGACAAACAGGAATGGATTGCCGAAACTCAGCTCGGCGCCATTGAAAAGCTTGAAGACTATGGCTTTACTGAGACAGAAATTCGCGAACTGTGGGCCGACACCGGCGAAGATTATTTTATTCGCGAGCAGATCGACGACATCGTTTGGCACACCCGCGCCATTGCTGACCGTGTAAAAGCCAATGCTACCGTGGTACTGATTAAAGAAGGCGGTCTGCTGGACCACGCTGGCGTTAGCCAAATATTTGTCCACACCCACGCGCGAGTGGGCTTGTTTGCACAGCTCGCAGAGGCCATGGAACAGCTAGATCTAAGCATTCAAGACGCCCGCATTTATAATAGTGGCACCGGCTACACACTGGACACATTCTATGTGCTGGGTGCAGATGGTGAGTCCATTGGCGACAACCCTAACCGCATTGCACATATTATTGAGTTTATGCGTGAACATTTAGAAAACCCTGATGACTTCTCTGCAGCCAGTCGACGCACACCGCGCCAAATGCGCTTATTTTCCACGCCAACCAGAACCAGCATGACCACAGATTTAAATAAAGCGCAGACTGTACTGGAAGTCATTACCCCCGACCGGCCGGGTTTACTCGCACACTTAGCGCGTATTTTTAATCAGTATAATATCCAACTTCAAAACGCAAAAATTGCCACACTCGGCGAGCGGGTAGAGGATGTATTTTTTATTACCGATGAGAATCAACAGCCCATCGACGACCCCCAAATTTGCGAAGAGATACAGCAGGCAATCTGTCGTGAACTAGATGAGAAGGCGAGTAGAAAGGTCCTATGAATCCACATTTAAGCGCACTGCACGCCTATCCATTTGAAAAACTACGACTGCTATTTGAAGATCTAACTGCGCCGTCACTGACACCCATCGCGCTGTCAATTGGCGAGCCAAAACACCAATCGCCTCAGTTTGTCAGCGAAGCAATTAGCCAAAACTTAGACAGATTAAGCAACTACCCCACCACCAAGGGCATTCCTGAATTACGTCAGGCGATCTCAAGGTGGGCTTGCAAGCGCTTTACCCTAAAGCAACTCAATCCCGACACCCAAATACTACCCGTCAATGGCACCCGTGAAGCCTTGTTCGCCTTCGCACAAACCGTGGTCAACCCAAGCCCAGAGGCCTTGGTGTGCAGCCCCAACCCCTTCTACCAAATTTATGAAGGCGCGGCTTTACTCGCCGGAGCCACACCAGAATTTCTAGCGTGTCGACCTGAGAACGGATTTATTCCAAACTTTGACGCTGTCAGCCCTAACATTTGGCAACGCTGCCAATTGCTATACATTTGTACGCCGGGAAACCCTAGTGGCGCGGTGATGAACTGCCAACAGATGCAAAAGCTAATCTCTCTTGCAGATCAATACGACTTCATCATTGCCAGCGACGAGTGTTATTCCGAGCTCTATTTTGACGAAGGCTCGCCGCCGCCGGGATTGCTGCAAGCCTGCGACGAATTAGGTCGCAGTGACTACCACCGCTGCGTGGTCTTTCACAGCCTGTCAAAACGCTCAAATTTACCGGGCTTAAGATCGGGCTTTGTCGCCGGCGATGCAGAAATACTCAAAGACTTTTTGCTATACCGCACCTATCACGGCTGCGCCATGCCCGTTCAACATCAACTTGCTAGTGCTGCTGCGTGGCAGGACGAAGAACACGTTAAAGCCAATCGGGTATTGTACCGGCAAAAATTCAATCAGGTTCTCGACATCCTTGATGGCTGCCTCGATGTCAGCCTTCCCGAAGCGTCCTTTTATCTGTGGGCTAAAACCCCAATAGCCGATACCGAGTTTGCACGCGGCTTGTTTGAGCAGCAGCATGTCACCGTATTACCCGGAAGCTATTTATCCAGAGAAGTGGATGGTTTTAATCCCGGCGCCAACTATGTGCGCATGGCTCTAGTTGCCGAACCGGAGCAATGCGCGGAAGGTGCACGGCGCATTAAAGCCTATGTTCAAAGCCTTAAAAACACCGCAGGGAACGATCAAAGCCAATGCTAAAAAAAGAGCGCGCGGCTTATATTGCTCAGCGTCTGCAAGAGCTCTATCCAGAACAACCGATCCCGCTGGATCATAAAGATCCCTACACATTACTGGTCGCCGTTTTACTTTCAGCGCAGTGTACCGATGCTCGCGTTAATCAAATCACCCCAGCACTGTTTGAATTAGCTGACAATCCCTTTGATATGGCTAAGCAGAACGTGGAAATTATTCGGGCTATCATTCGCCCCTGCGGACTATCGCCACAGAAGTCCAGCGCCATCAAACGCCTGTCAGAAATCTTGGTTGACAAATATAACGGCGTCGTCCCGCAAAGCATGGCCGCCTTAGAAACCCTGCCCGGTGTTGGCCACAAAACCGCCAGCGTGGTTATGTCCCAAGCCTTTGGCGTGCCCGCCTTCGCGGTCGATACCCACATTCATCGCCTGGCACAACGCTGGGGCCTGACCAACGGTAAAAATGTGGTGCAAACAGAGAAAGATCTAAAATCGCTGTTTCCCAAGGATCGCTGGATCGCCCTGCACCTGCAAATTATTTTCTATGGACGTGAGTACTGCAGCGCTAGGGGCTGTGATGGCAGGGTCTGTGAAATTTGTACCACCTGCTACCCGCGCCGCCGCAATCCCAAGATAGTTCACAAACCCTAGCAGGCACTAGGACTAGATGACGCGTGACAAGACAGTCTTCGCATAAGACACCCAGCTCCCGCAGTGGATTCTCGGCTTTGAATTGACTCATTCATATAGATTCACCCATAAGTAGTCCGCTTTGGACACCTTATGGGTGTGGATTCAAGTGATCAAAAACTCTACATTAGTATCGTCCGCCCCGTAACATTTTCATATCGAGCGTTCTCAGCTTTCTATGCGAGGCTATCCGTGAAAATTAGTATTTTTTAGTTAGTTTTTTAAAAATAATACGCTGAATCAATGCCTTGTTTTAACAAGGTTGTAAGTCCCGCGAAAAATAATCAGAAAAGCCACGACCGGGCAATCCTGTTAAGATAAGTGTTCTAGTATTAGCTGATTCACGCGCTCAGGTTGCAGCAATGATATCCAGTGATGACCACTCAGACGCTCATATCGCCAAGAGCCGTCCAAATATTTTTCTGATTCCAGCATTTGCTCTTCCGTCAAAAAGCGATCTCCGTCGCTCCATATCGCTAGCGTGGGTGCAGACACTCGCGGTTGCCTATGAATCAATATAGGTAGCAATCCCGCTCGGTAAATACGTAACGCGGCAGTCATCCGACCTGGTTCACGCAGGCGTTGCATCACCTCGTCCATGTCAGGATGCGTTGCGAATACTTTGCGCAAAGAAAATCGCCCCTCTCCGCTCAATAGGTATTCCGCCAGACCACCAAACTGGAAAAAGATGGTGTACCAACCCAGCAACTTTTGTTTGAAGCCCGCACGCCCATATGCTGTGGGATGTCCTACGGACATCACAAGCAACTTATTGCTACGTTGTGGGTGGTATGCAGCGAAAAACCAGGCAACAACAGCACCCCAGTCGTGCCCTATAATATGTGCCTTATCAATACCTAAATGATCCAGCAAGGCTGCACGATCACCAGCGATTCTAATGGCATTGTAATCGCGAACTCGCGGTGCTATGTCGGACTCACCACACCCGAGGGTATCAGGTGCAATACATCGGTAGCCCGCCGCATGCAGAGTATCGATCTGTGCTTTCCACATAGCTGCGGTATCCGGAAAACCATGCAGCAGCATTACCACAGGGCGATCTCGAGCACCCGGCGCTGAATCCAGATACGAATGACTAAATCCGCGATGTTCGAATTTAGCGCGAGTTAATTCCATTATGATGACCTCATTAATTTGCCATGTTTAAGCATCAAGCGGCGTATATTAAATCTCATGAACCCAAAGAAGCCACTCGGCAAGTGGCTCGCGACAAAGCGCGCGTGCGTATATATTTTTTTCGGGGCTCTCATATGTCTGGTCTCCCTTTCATATGTGATTGATCTTAAAATCTTGTTTTTTAGGAGAACTGGAGAAAAAGCACTCTCCTCCACCAGACCGAGCGTAAATCCTAGAGAAGAATAAATATACCGTTATATTCAGCTTTACAAGATACCTATATGAAGCGGTGTGTATGGCCGCTATTGTGACAGTCCGGCAATAATATGGACGATTTTTTGGTTATATCATCGGTAAAACGCCAGCTAGGAACTGGACACCATACCGCAGCAAGCGCTCATTTTGGCGAACTTATGGTTCAACTACCCTGCCTAGTTATAGGTGAATCACAATTCAATTAAATAATAGCTGCTGTTGTTTTACAGGAACTCGCAGCTTACCGCGCCTCATTTCAGTTCTGAGTTGCCTACTCAGAACGAGGCTCTTCATGAGATGACCTTCCAGTGAGCGACTCCTCTTCAGACTGAGACGCTTGAGCCTCAGGGTTTTGAGGTACGGCGTCTTCAAGCCACGATTCCTCATCGGGCAACATTTCTAAAACCGTGGGCGTGGTGCGCACCATCGCCACAAAGTGCGCGCTATTATCTTCTGGCTGTATTTTATTTTCTGCTAAATGCCGCGCCGTGAATAAACACAGGGCGAGCTGCATAATCACAAAATATCCGACCAAGGCATGCTGATCAAATAAAGCCATACCTTGGCCTGCAAGTGCAGGCCCAAGAGCCGCGCCTATACCGTGTATAAATAACAGGGTACTGGCGCCCGACAGAATATTTTCATGCTCTAATTTATCCATCAGTATGGCAACAGACACTGGATAAACACAAAATGCAAAACCGCCGTATACGGCCGCCATTAAGAACACCCAATTTCCAAAATACGACGCTACCCACATCAAACATGCCGACACAGCCGCCAATGCAGTAACCGCTATGATTACTCGGCGACGATCGTGGGTATCTGAATACCGTCCAAGTGGGTATTGAAATAAGGCGCCACCAAGTATGGCGCAGCTCATAAATGTCGCAACGCCGCTACTCGTTAGGCCAATAGCGCTGGCATATATAGCCGACAGCCCCCAAAAGCCCCCCATCGCCAAACCCGACAACAACGAACCGGCAACCGCTACTGGCGATGATTTAGCGATGGCGCTAATTTTAAGACGGGGTACAACGGTTATTTCAGGCTGATTCATGCGGGTCAGTGCTATTGGCATTAAACTTATAGTGATTAGCATTGCTGAAATGGCAAACAATATAAAACCACTGGGTGAACCGAAGCGAATAAATTGCTGCGCGATCGCAAGCGAGCCCAGATTCACCACCATATACACCGCAAAAACCCGACCACGCTGAGCACCAGTAGCCTGGGAATTTAGCCAACTTTCAATCACGGTATACAAAATAACTAGGGCGGCGCCAGTCATAATACGCAGCAGCAACCAGCTAAGCGGGCTTACAAACAAGACATGCAGAAGCACTGAACACGATGCCAATGCGGCGCAGCAAGTGAAGGCGCGAATATGGCCAACTCGCTGAATTAACGGCAGGGCAATAAAAGTACCGACAAAAAAGCCAACAAAATACCCGGACATAATCAAGCCCATGGTGTCGTCGGGATAAGCTTCAAGCCCGCCACGAATTGCCAACAAGGTATTAAGTAGACCGCTGCCAAGCAGCAGAAGCGAAGCGCCAAGAAGCAGCGCGGTAATGGGCACAATTAGACGTAACATGCATTAGTAAATGCAATGAATGTACCAATCATGGCTGACTATGGATTCAGATCAAGCACAAGTGCCGTGATCCACGCTGGAGAATTTGCTATCCTTGGCGGCCGAATTTTACCGCCTGTCCTCAGCAATATAGAGAAGACACATGAGCACCAAACTATACGGCATCAAAAATTGCGATACCGTCCGCGCTGCAAGGCGCTGGCTGGAATCCCACAACGTTGATTTCGACTTTCAGGATGTACGAGATACGCCACTCAAGGCCGAGCAACTCACAACATGGCTGCAACAACTCGGCCTCGACGCGCTGGTCAATAAACGCAGTACCACATGGAAACAGCTGTCTGAAGAGCAACGCCATACTTTAAGTGAAGACAGTGCAGTTGCATTGCTTCTTGAGCATCCGACGCTAATGAAACGCCCCCTACTGGACACCGGCAGCGCCTTACATCTGGGCTTTAAAGCCGCCGACTATGAATCGCTCTTTACCCATCACACCCTTTAAATCAATATACGAGACGCACTAATGACTCAAGCATCTTTCGCATTCGGCCTCGGCCTTGGCACTCAAAATAGCAAAGGCGAATGGCTGGACACGTTTTACCCGAGCCCACTATTAAATCCTAGCGAAGACCTTATTAAGGCAGTACAAACCGTCATTGCCCCATTACAGGGCAATACCGCTATTGCCGTGACTAGTGAGCAAATGGCACAAATTGCCGACGCAATCGCGGCAAGCGACAGCGCCGCGCAAGCCACTATTGCCGCACAGCTTGCCAGCGGCGACCAGCCCTTGGTCATCACTCTATTAAGCAGCGATGATGCCCCCGGATCTGTACCCGAAGGCTATTTGAAACTTCACTTGTTATCGCACCGTCTCGTTAAGCCCCACAGCATCGATCTAACTGGTTTATTCGGCGTTTTACCGAATGTCGCGTGGACTAATTTGGGCGCGGTCGATATTAGTGAGCTAGCGGATCGTCAGCTCAAAGCCCGCCTAAAAGGTGAGCTTCTGGAAGTGATGTCGGTAGATAAATTTCCAAAAATGACTAACTACGTTGTGCCTGCAGGCGTTCGTATTGCCCACACCGCGCGGGTTCGTCTAGGGGCTTACTTGGGCGAAGGTACAACTATTATGCACGAGGGCTTCGTCAACTTTAACGCCGGCACCGAAGGCCCCGGCATGATTGAAGGTCGAATTTCTGCCGGTGTGATGGTAGGTTCCGGCTCCGATCTCGGTGGCGGCTGCTCTACTATGGGCACACTATCAGGCGGCAATAATATTATTATTTCGGTCGGCAAAGAATGTCTGATCGGCGCCAATGCCGGTGTCGGTATTCCCCTGGGAGATCGCTGCACTATTGAAGCCGGCCTTTATATTACTGCGGGCTCAGTACTCACCATGATAGACGCAGACGGCGCAGTAGCTGGTACGACCAAGGCCCGCGAATTATCTGGTCAGTCTGACTTACTGTTTCGCCGCAACTCTAAAAATGGCGCTATTGAAGTATTAACAAATAAGTCTGCCATCGCACTAAACGAGATGCTGCACGCCCACAACTAAGCCGCTTTTTAATGGCTATGCGCCCTGCCCTCGCAGGGCGTTTCTTTATCTACTGGTGAACTCCTCGCCACTAAACTACTCTACTGATAGACATCGATTGACTAGTATTTACAAGTAATAATAGGCTACAAAGCATTAGCCAATACATTTAGCAGGAGAATGATATGGAGCTTCAGATTACCGGTGTCTTAGGGTTTCTAATTTTCATCGCCGATATTTGGGCAATTCTCAATATTGTAGAAAGCCGAGAAACCTCGACTAGTAAATTACTTTGGATCGTACTAATACTCCTACTACCTTTCCTCGGTCTGCTAATTTGGTGGTTTGCCGGCCCGCGCGAACGGACTTAACTTCATAAGTTCCAGGCAATTCCGCAAACTACTTGCCGTATATAAAGTCGTCATAAAAATCAAAATTTTCACACTACAATATCGACGGCTGTTTATATCTGATCAATAAAGTGCAAACACACTCTTATAGCCCGGCTAAATTAGGGAAAACATACGCCCACGCGTTAATTATCAACAAAGAAAAAATATGGATATTAATAGTAATCACAAGTCAGACTGGGCAACTAGAATCATCGCTATTCTTGCCGTACTGTATACCCTGCAAGTCGCAAGAGATGTAATACTACCGATTACACTCGCCCTCATTTTTGCGCTTCTACTGGCACCTGCAGTAAGTCGACTGCAAACTCTCGGCCTGCCGCGCGGTCTAGCCGCAATCATACTCATTACGCTTGGTCTGGGCGTCATCAGCGGGGCAGTCTACGTGCTTGCATCGCCGGCAAGCGATTGGCTCCAACGGGTACCTGAGGCCATTTCAGTGCTGCGCGATCAGCTCAGCAACGTAAATTCTGACAGCAGTAATGTCGACGCCGCCAGTCGCAGTATCGACTCCCTAGCAAAGGAGTTTAGTACTAGCTCTAAAGATCCGCAGTTAACCCAAGTGGTCATTGCAGATGCGGGCTGGCGCTCAGATCTCGGAGAAATCGCCAAGAATTTTGGGGTTTACGGCACACTCAGTATTATTCTGTTGTTCTTCCTGCTAACTTCTGGAGACGCTCTAATGAGGCGTTTTATCCGCAGCCTGCCGACCCAGAGAGATAAGGCCGTGGTGACACGAATAGCGGAGCTAGCGCAAACCCAAATGTCACGTTATTTAATGACAATTACGGCTGTAAATATCGCGGTTGGAGCGACAACGATATTCGGCCTATGGCTAGCCGACTTTCCAGATCCGGCACTTTGGGGCGCCATTGCGGCTCTACTGCGCTATATCCCTTATCTCGGCGTCAGCATCACAATGATTCTATTTACGATTGTCAGCGCCGTTAGCTACAGCAATCCTATTGCTATCATTTCGGCGCCACTGTCATACGGTCTATTTACCGCTTTTGTAGGACAATTTATTGACCCCTTTGTACACGGCATGCGGTTTAGCCTAAACCCCATTGTCGTGTTTTTATGGATATTTTTCTGGGGTTGGTTGTGGGGAGCGCCCGGGGTTTTACTCGCTGTTCCCCTACTCACCCTTTTTCAGGTGATCTGCCAACATACCGAACGTTTATTACCCGTCGCTCATATTATTGGAGATGCCCATGAATAGCTCGCTGGATACGTATCGAAAATCCTTGTGGCCGCTGCCTCAACATAGCAAAACGTCCAGCGGCAAGATGAGACGACTCGGCGTAGAAATTGAATTTACCGGCATGGAAATTGACGACATTGTCGATACCACAATCTCGCTCTATGGCGGCAAGGCCGAGACGGTTTCTGACTACGAAATCAATGTTGTTGACACATCACTAGGAAAATTTGGTGTTGAGTTAGATTTCTCCTACATCAAACGAATCAGTCGAGAGCGCCACGAAGCGACCGACAATCGCGATCTGGAAGAACTCGCCGAAGCCATTGTCGGCGCCATTGCCAAACAATTGGTACCCTTTGAAGTTGTTGCCCCGCCCATCGCCATGGACGAACTATGGCAACTGGAAACACTATTCCAAAAGTTACGCGACTCAGGCGCACAGGGCACCCACGGATCGGCAAAAAACGCCTTTGGGCTGCAGTTAAACCCGGAGATGCCAGACTGCAAGGCAGATACCATTCGCGATTATCTGCGCGCCTTCTTATGTCTTTATGACTGGTTAAAAATGCGCTGCGATGTTGATTTTAGTCGACGTCTAACCTCCTACGTCGACCCCTTTGGCAAAGACTATGTAAAATTACTGCTACGGGAAGACTACCAACCCGATATTGGTCAACTCATTGACGATTATCTGGAATACAATCCAACCCGCAACCGCGCACTCGATATGCTGCCGCTGTTCTCTCATATTGATGACGAGAGGCTTCGTCGCAAAGTTCAGGATGACCGGGTAAAGCCACGCCCCACTCTTCACTATCGACTACCAAACAGCCTGATTGATGACCCACAGTGGGGTCTAATTCACCCCTACAGGGACTGGCTGCAGGTCGACAATTTAGCGATGGACAAAAAACGACTGGATTCGGTCTGTCATGCTTATCGACAGTATCTCAACAAGCCTACCGCCAATCTCTTCACCAACTGGGCCAACAGCGTAAGCAGTTGGCTAATACCGGAGCTACTGTGAACAAACCTTTAATTGGCGTCACCGGCGACGACACCAGACTACCGCTGGCATGGTGGTTCATTCGCTGGGCGCTGTGGCGCAGCGGCGCCGTGGCTTATCGCCTGACACCGCAGCGCTGTAAAATCCCAAGCGAACTCGACGGAATTATCATTAGTGGCGGCGACGATATTGATCAGCGCCTTTATATGCCTGACGCGCCAGAGACCGCACCCATCAATCGCGAGCGCGACCGTTTTGAAATGCTAGCCCTAGAGCACAGCCTCGCAAAAGACTTACCCATTCTTGGCATCTGCCGAGGCGCGCAACTATTTAATATTGTCCTCGGCGGCACGCTGCATACCGACTTGCGCGAGCATCGTCGCCTTACATCAAATAAGCGAATGCTCATCCCACGGAAATCCCTAAGGGTAGATCCCCAAAGTTCGCTATACAAAATACTAGGCAGCAAACATTGCCACATCAATAGTCTTCACCACCAAGCGATTGATAAATTAGGCGAGGGCTTACAAGTTACCGGGCGCGACGCCGACAACATCATTCAAGCCGTAGAATCACCAGACCATCGCTGCCGAATTGGGGTGCAATGGCATCCCGAATATCTCCCCTTCCAAGGACGCCAACTACATATTTTTAAACACCTCGTCGCGAGCAGTAGAAAGTGATCAGCCAGTACCTACTGATGTTTGCGGTCGCCTTTGGCGCGGCCACATTACTGCCCTTCTACTCTGAGATTTTACTGATAACGCAGCTTAACGCGGGTCTGCACCCTGCCTGGCTATGGCTGGCCGCGACCGCCGGCAATACGCTAGGCGCCGGAGTAAACTGGTGGATGGGAATGAAACTGAGCCAATATTCAGACCGCCGCTGGTTTCCTGCCCGCAAGTCAGATCTCCTGCGCGCCCAAAACTGGTTTAATCGCTACGGAAAATGGACCTTGCTGATGTCGTGGATGCCCATAGGCGGCGATGCTCTTACTGTCGTGGGTGGTATTATGCGCATTCCTGCCACGCCATTTTTCATCCTCGTCGCTATTGGCAAGGGTCTGCGTTATGCCATTGTTATTGCTGGCGTCAGTGCAATGTAAACCAGCGTATAATAGCCATCCCTGACCGCAAGCGAATCTAAATATATGGCACTGAACGCAACACTCTTTAAGACCAAACTCGATATCAGTGATATGCGCCGCCACTATTATCAGCGTCATCAGTTCACCGTTGCCCGTCACCCCTCAGAAACTGATGAGCGAATGATGTTGCGCATTCTGGCCTTTGCCTTGTACGCCGACGAACATCTTGAGTTCACCAAGGGATTGAGCACCGACGATGAGCCGGATTTATGGCTCAAATCCCTGACCGGCGAAATTGATATATGGATAGAGATGGGGCTACCCAGCGAAAAGCGGGTTCGCAAAGCTCGCGGTATTGCCAAGCAGGTGGTTATTTTTATTTATGGCGGTCGCACCGCAGAAATGTGGTGGGAGGAGCATCGCAATAAAATCATACAACACGGCAATGTCAAAATTATCGAGGTCAGCTTAGATGACTCCACAGCATTAAAGAACATTGCCCAGCGCACAATGAAACTGCAATGCACCATCGACGAAGATTCGCTGTGGTTGTCAGACGCCGAAAACAATCTTGAAATCAAACTATTGGAACACTGCTAGTCGGTATTACTATTTTTCCCTAGATTAGGGTGCCATTAGGGCTATAGTCATAAGTCCAATGGCGCTCTATGCGATGAAGTTTGAAACATTTCACGTAATCAAACAACAAGGTATTAGTCGCAAAACTCCAATCGCACTTATTCCACGTAGAACGCTCAACACGTAGAAAGTGCAATAAGTTCAACTCTGAGGTCGTTATGAAAATTCAAACCCGTCTTATCACCCGCATTGCCGCTATGCTCGGTGCCACCCTATTGCTCGGCGCCTGCAGCACCCCGCAACTTGGCGTTAGCAATGGTAAATTCCAAGCCTGCTCCTTTGCACCCCACTGCGTCTCGAGTACCGAAAGCGATCCCAAAAAATATATTGCACCAATTACGGTGAGCACCCCGCAAGAATGGCAGCGCTTACAAGCGCTGGTATTAGCAATGCCGCGCACCGAGGTCGCGGTACGGGATGTTAACTACCTTCACGCCGTTACCCGCACAGACATCATGGGCTACAAAGACGACGTAGAATTATTATATACACCCGCTAAAAATGCGGTAGATATTCGCAGCTCATCACGCGTTGGCTATTACGACTTTGGCATAAACCGCGCAAGGCTAGAACAATTGCGCAGCCAACTAAAAGGCGGAAGCTCGGGGCAAGAACAGTAATTTATGACAGCTAAATCCGCTGCGCTAACTAGAGAGTAGCGACTAGGATAGCGTAGCGTTTAGGCATGTAAAATTATTCCCAGCCAAGGCAATCAAAGTCTGCCTGCGCTCTGTAGACAAGATAAATTGCCCGGGCTGTGCAAGACGTTGATCAGTCATGAGGGTCAAATTGTTCAAGAACTCTTGATCTGCTTGCAGCAGAGCAGTAGGCATCTCCAGTAATTCTAGTAAACCCGCGACCTTTGGCGTATTGCTCGCCGTAACAATAAACGGTGTTTCCAAAAAGGCCGCAGCAATGCTGTGATGGAAGCGGCCAGAGACTAACAGGGCGGCATTGGCGATACACTCCAGCCACGCCTGTTCAGTGTCGGTAACACACAGCTCAAACTGGCCAGCCGCTTTGCGCTGCATCCACTGCACAAAAACAACATCATCCGCCGCCAAAAATGCACTGGCGCCTATCAATAATTTAATACTATATCCAACAGCCAGCCGCTGCTGCAAGAATTGCGTCAGTGGCTCCGCGATGGCTTCTCCCCATGCAACCGATCCGGTCAAGACAATATACGGCTTATCGCTAACGCGCTTAGATTGTAGTGCCTGCAAACTATCAATAAAAAGGGGTAAGCAATCGAAGCTTTGCACACAGGGAATATCCAAAGACTGAAGCAAGCGCAAGCTCACCGGCTCGCGCACGGCAATAAAGTCGAGCTGCTGATACACCCTTTGGTAAAGCCGATTCAATGGGCCATCGCTGCTCGTGTCGGAACCCTGCGGATAGCAGGAGTGATTTATTATTTGCACTGTTTTTGCCAAGCGGGTTTTGGCCACAAAGGCGATATACAAAAGCCCTATCGGCACTATTCCGCCGCCGTGCAAACTGCCCTCGCCATTTATCACTACGATGTCAGCCGCGCTCACCTGACTAACTAAGCTGGTATTTTTTGAGGTAAAAGCAGCATAGACCTCATCGCTATCAAATTCCTCCGGGCTTGTGGGCAGGCCCGCCAAGCTCTGGGTCAAGGCAATTGGCAGTGCTTGCACATCATAGCCTCGCCCACGCAGAGCGCGGTGAATACTTAAACTGGTGCCGCTACATCCCCAGTGATACCAGTTAGAGGTGTCATTTAGAAATACACAGGTTTTAGCGTCCGCAGTGCTAGGGAGCATAGGCTCAGGGATATCGCTGATATCACTAATTCTAGCTTCGGCAGGTCTGGCAGGTTTGAAACTGCTCAATTCTGCCGCTAGCTTGGCCATCACGTCACGCCAGCCGTCTTTACCGCCGCTATTACGAAATAAACGCGCAGATGAATACCAGGGGCTGTCATCGCGATCATCGACCCAGCGCCGGTCTGGACCCCGTGGCAGCAGCACCCATACTGGCACTCCCAAGGCGCCCGCCAGATGTACGGTGGTATTATCAACCGAGATCACTAAATCTAAATTGGCCACTAATGCCGCCAAACCATCAATGTCATTGAACACATCTAAATCGCTGAAGGTGTGAACCTTATCGCCAAGCTGATCGATCTCGGCTGATTCACAGCCATATTGCAAATTAACAAAGCTCACATCTGCTTTGGCAAATAATGGCCGCCAAGATTTCAAGGCGATACTGCGCTCTTTCATAACCCGTGCTTCGGTACCGCCACGCCAGCAAATACCGACTTTTAACTTGCTGCCTAGCTGCTGAAGCTGAGTCTGCCAGCGGGCCTGTTTATCCGCGTCGACTTTTAAATAGGGCCGCCCGCCAAAATCTTCATCCTGCTGGCGAAAGTGCATAGGCAAATCGCCGGCAGGCACAAAACTGTCTAAACCAAAGGGATTAATACTGTGTTTTGCACGCACCTCGGCCGCCGGGAATGACCGGGTATACAGCGCCACTAATCGCGGATCGCACTCCAACACACAATGTTCGGCGCTAGCAATAACATCATCAAAACACGAGGCAAACATAATTTCGTCGCCCAAACCCTGTTCGCTGGAGATAAGCAGCCGGCGCCCAGCAATACACTCAGGCTCGGTGTGCGGCAAACCCGTTGAGCGCGGCGGATTATTGGCTAGGAATGACTTTTCACTAAATCGCCAACGATACTCTCGCCAAGCACGCTGCCATTGCCCCAAGCGCAGCAAACTCCCAGACCGTTTAAGCCGCAACTCTGCATCGGCAGGTGCAATATCCAAAGCCTGCTCAAAACATCGCAGGGACAAGCTAGTATGTCCGGCTTTGAAATGTAGAGTCCCTAGGTTTTTCAAGGCAATTAGTGACAGCGGGTTTTGCTCCAGCGCCTGCTCATAGGCTTGCAGCGCCGCGTCATCGCTGCCGCTATCTTGCAGGGCAACACCCAGGTTTTCATAGGCCTGCTGGTAATCGGGTTTTAAACGAATCGCCTGCCGGTAGGCAGCGATGGCCGCGAGGTCATCCCCCTGCCCCTGCAACACCACCCCGTAATTAAAATGATATGCCGCAACCTTAGGGCTTAGCCCGATAGCTTGACTGATAAGTGAGCACGCTTGATCTGATTTATTGAGAGCTTGGGCGACTAAGCCCAATAAATGCAGGGAGTCTGGGTGTTTTGGAAACTGCGCCAAGACCCGCTCATAAAGGGGCGCAGCCAAATGCCACTGCGCCACTTTGTGATATTCCAGTGCTTGCTGAAATACACTTTGGGCGCTGGTCGACAATACCTGAGCCGCGCCGACGGCACTGCGTTTAAGCGGCCGCGAATGAGCACCTGATACTCCGCTGTTATTTTTCTTTTTTGCCACTCGGACTTCCCATATCGTATTTCGGGACAGAAATCCCGATAGCGTCCCCGCCCGAAAAATAATAAGCTTGCCAGTGACAAACCACTATTACGAATAACCCTTATATTTGCCGTCGAAATCCAATCTAGATCGAAGAAACTTAGCCCCTTACTATCATCGCCGCCGCTGGCATTGCCTGGGCGTTAGTCCGGTCTCACGTTTAAAAGCACGATTAAAAGCACTTTGTTCTGAATACCCTAGCAATAGCGCAATTTCACTTTGGCTAAGCCGGGCGTCGGCAAGATATTCACGCGCTAGCTGCACTCGCAGCTGTGAAAGCACCCTCTTAAAACTCAAGCCCTGCTCATTCAAACGTCGAAATAAGGTTCGCTCTGACATATTCAGCGTTGCAGCTACGTCGGCCGATCCGGCGCGTCCATTTTGCAAGGCCCGAACTAATACACCACGTAATAGCTGGGTAAATCCTTCGTTATCAGGAAGTACTGCCAAGGCGGCCTGGGCCTGCCGCTCCAGTATATGACGCAAGCCCGCGTCGCTATTACTGACTGGTAGGCTAAGATAAGACAGTGGAAAATGTATTGCCGTCGCAGCTTGCGAAAACAACACAGGCGCATTAAAAACCTGACGATACTCCTCGCTAAACACCGGCGCAGCATAAGTTAAATCAACCTGCAGCGGCGCCAGGTCAGGTTTAGCCGTTATCTGGCGGATAAAAGACAATAATCCAGCCAGTAGCACTTCGTCTGACAGCGGCGTAGATGGCCCAAAATTGCTAGTCCAGCTCATCACCATCACATTATTTTGAATACTTATAGTCGCTTTATCGCCGTCATGGAGTAAGCGTTGATAGCGCTGAAATGCTGTCAGCGCTTCAGCCAAGGTATCACTTGCCAGCGTCAGATAGCCCAACACCCCCAAATGCTTAGAACGCACGCTCTGACCAAGCGCTAGACCAATACTGCGCGCCGGAAATCTCGCCTGCATTTTATCCAGCAGCGTCCACCACTGAGCAAAGCTCATGCGGCTACTAAGACTAAAAGACTGCAAACCAGTATAGAGATCACAGTGGACGTCGCCCTGCTGCTCTAAAAAATCTCTAAGCAACTCTGCCAGATCGCCACTAAGCTGTAATTGCGCGAGCATCGATATTCCTTACATTATGCTTGCCCCATCATCACAATGATGGCGGAAAATGTCAAAAATGTGTCTGAAATAGTCAATATCATCAATATACAGTTAGATAGAATGATAGCCGTTACTAAACATACAGTGAGGTCTGCTCGTGCAAGACGTTCTTCATGCTCTATTCTTTGTTACCGCCTTCGGCATGGTATTCCTCGCTGTAATTGCCGCCGAGTACCTCTATGTTCGCCGAGCCGGTAAAACCGGTGTCTATCATCCTCGCGAGACTGTGGCGAACCTAGCCGCCGGATTTTCATACAAAATAGTTGATGGCATCGCTATTGCGCTCTTCATTCAGGCTTTTTACCTATGGGTTTACCAATACGGCTTGCAGTGGAATCCCAGCGCCTCGGTAATCAGCATTATCGCCTTGATCGTATTCATCGATTTTTGCTTTTACCTAAACCACTACATGATGCATAAAGTGCGCTGGTTCTGGAGCGGGCACATCACCCATCACTCCTCAGAACACATGAATTTTTCTACGGCCTTGCGCCAAAACTTTACCTTTGCTTTTTCCGGCAGCTGGGTACTGTGGTGGATTCCCGCAGCCTTAGTGGGCTTCGACAAAAACTGGGTGCTCTTAGCCATTGAGGGCAATCTGGTTTACCAATTCTTTTTACACACCGAGCAGGTTCGCAAACTAGGTGTACTAGAGAAAGTGATGAACACGCCATCCCATCACCGGGTCCACCACGGTAGCAACCCAGCTCAAATTGATCGTAATTTTGGTGGTATCTTTATTTTTTGGGACAAGCTATTTGGCACCTTTCAAGACGAAGACACCGCTGGCGAAATTAAATATGGCGTCAACCATATGCCAGCAAAACCCTACAACCCCTTTTACTTGCAAGTGCATGGCTGGGTAGAGCTTGCGCAAGATGTATGGCGCTTTAAGGATTTGCGGATACTCTATAAGCATCCTGAATGGGCAGATGAACACTACGGTGATAGTAATCAGTCAATGGCCGAAATACCGCCAACAGAAAAAGCCTAAAAAGCAATACTCTGTGCCAGGGCCTATGCTTTTAAAGGCTCTGACCACACGGCAAATTCGTTGCCGTTGGGATCGCTGAAGTGGAAGCGGCGACCACCGGGGAAATCAAATATTTCCTTGGTGATTGCACCCCCAGACTGTATCACCCTATTTCGAGTGTCCTCTAGGGCCTCGCTATAAAATACAATCAATGCGCTGCCCCCAGCCACACTGGCAGACGCCTCTGCCCGATAAAAGCCACCATCTACTCCCTCGTTGGCAAACGCCGTATAATCTGGACCATAATCAGTAAACGACCAGTCAAAGGCCTTACTGAAAAAGTCTTTCACTGCCCCAATATCGGCAGCAGGCAATTCAATATAATTAATTTTTCCATGAATATTCATATACGCGCCCAAAAATCTGCATTTCAATAATTTATAATGCCCAGTGCCCAGGCGCAATCGACGATTTTCTATCACTACAATAATATTGCCACAGCTATATACCACACATAGTACAGTGCCTTATTTATAGCGAACTCATTGACAGCTAATATGCGAAAAACCGACAAAAAACTAGAAAATACGATCCGCGCCGAGCTTACCGAGGTCTGTGAATACGCCTTGGATCACACTCAGGGCTTTCTGTGGTTAACACACACTGTGGACTACCAGCGCTTTCCCAGCAGCCTAGAAGTTCGCTGTGTGTTCACACCCGAATCACTGCAAGCCGCCATTCAAGATCGACCGCTCAATAGCTTGATCATCAGTAAACTCAAGAATGTCGACATTACTATTCAAAACGAAAAAATCCGCTACACCCTCGAGATCATTCACTGAAGCCGGGGCGCAGGGCAGCTCATAGTATTCAAGGGAGTACCCAAGAACAGCTCATATCTCGCGTTGCAGGATTGTTATTAAAATCTATTACGCCATTATTAAAGCAATAAGTAGGCGATGATTATTTTAAAATAGGATCTCAGCAAGGATGCGGCACATCGTTGTTAAGCAATAATATGCCGCGCAGAATTTATTATAAGGCTTCCGTAATCACCGCATTACTAATACGAACCGCGCGGTGAGGTTGGAACTGGGGGCCGTTGAGTTTCTCTATTTTGCCGCCTCTGCGCAAAAAGTCATCGATCTGACGAGAAATTTCAGCTCTAGCATGTTCTTGATGCAA
Organism: Zhongshania sp. R06B22; assembly: GCF_040892595.1. NCBI lineage: Bacteria > Pseudomonadati > Pseudomonadota > Gammaproteobacteria > Cellvibrionales > Spongiibacteraceae > Zhongshania > Zhongshania arctica. The sequence goes on from NZ_JBFRYB010000001.1 coordinate 2,896,793, forward strand.
GTTGGAGTAGGTGCCATGCTGCTTAATATAACGATTCATATCACAACCCTTCTAGCTCATTAAATATTCGAAAGCCAATAGTCAAATGACTATGCCCGCAGTGCCTTTCAGCACAGAGAATGCTATACCTGAGAGATGACAAAATTAGGATGGTTTTATGACAAGTCGGCAACAGTCAAACCAAAAAAAGGCCGCTTTCGCGACCTTTGACTGCTAGAAGAAATGAAACTAGAAAATTATGCTAGCGGCATTTCATCAGCGATTTCCCGCAACTTATTTTTAGCTACTTTTTCTAAGGTCGCACGCGGAAACTCCTCAACAAAATACACCGCGCGAGGCACTTTGAAATCGGCAAGATTAGCTTTGCAGTGATCGAGTATCGCCTGGCCAAAGGCAGCTTCGTCTTCCGGTGCTCCCCAGCCTTTAATCACAAACGCTACTGGTACCATATCTAGCATCTCGTGAGATTTGGCCACAATGGCGACCTCACCAATACCGCCGCCGGGCACTTGCATGCAAACTTCTTCAACCTGACGGGCTGAGACATTTTCGCCACCCACTTTAAGCGCGTCTTTGTCGCGATCAGTAAAGAAGAAATTACCCTCGTCACCGACGTTGACCATGTCCCCGGTTTTAAACCAGCCATTCGGTGTGAACGATTTGGCCATCGCCTCTTCATTTTTATAATACTCAAGGAAGATATTCACGCCCCGTGTACCATGCACCCACAGCTCGCCAATCTCGCCTTTTTTACACATGGCGCCGGTTTCAGGATTTACCACTGCTAGGTGATACCCTGGCGTCGGCTTGCCGATTGAACCCTGCGGCCAGTCACTTACAAAGTCTGAGCGAGTGGCGTGGGTTACGGTTTCGGTCATACCCCAACTCGCAAACGGTTTGGCCTTGAGCCAACCTTCAATCTCTTTCCAAATAATACCCATCGGCATTACCTTTAAGCTGTGCTTCTCGGGTACGGCTTGCACGCCAATGGCTTTAAAGACGAAGGGAATCATTGAGCAATGACTGACCTGGTGCTTTTCAATAATCTCCCAAAAGCGACTTGCAGAGAACTTGGGTAGCAGCACCGCTGTGGCGCCCACACCTAGTGAACCCCAAAACGCCCAGCTTTGGCAGTTAACATGAAAGAATGGCAGAAAGCCCAAATACACGCTGTCGGTGTCCATGCCCATACTTTGCGAGCCCATATTGCCAGACCACAGTGCGTTGGCATGAGTGTGCACCACCGCTTTGGGCAAGGAGGTTGTACCAGAGGTAAACATAATACCGGCCGGCAACATGGGTTCAGCGGGGCGCGTCGGCAATGAATCTGGCTCGCCGTATAAACTACTGAAAAGCTCGGCACCGGCTACAGATTCTTCAGCCACTTCACCGGAGTTATTATCGGTGCTCACAATCCATTTCAGACTGGTGGCACTGTTGCGAACTTCCTTTAAAAATTTAGGTTGGGTAATAGCGCCAACCGCCTCGGTATGACGGGCGAAATATTCTATTTCCCCGCCCACACTGCGCGTATTCGTGGTGACGCCAACGGCACCCACCTTGGCGCAGGCATACCACGCCAATACCATTTCTGGGCAATTTTCCGCGTGGATCATCACCTTGTCGTGCTTGCGAACACCTTTTGCATATAAACCAGCGGCAATTTTTGCAGTTTCTTCGTCGAAGTCTTTATAACTCCAGCTGCGATCTTCCCCAGAGCGCGGCTCCCAAATCATAAAGGGATGGTCGGGTTTCACACGCGCCCAATGGCGCAACCGTTGTGGAATATCCTGATCGGCAAAATCGAATTCGGCGGCAGCCACCGCGATGTCCAAATCCATACTCATAGCCCTTCCTCTGATTATCGTTATGGTCTTTAAAAGCACGCCGCCTTTTTAAAGGCAGCATTACCATGCTGGCTAGGATCATAGCTAAGCTACTCCACTGTCTCTATGACATTTCCACTCATTCAAGCCCGTAATGAGTGTTTCGGTCACTGCCCGCTCGCGCCGACAACAGCGCCTGTCAGCTCCCCTAGATTCTGTTAGAATAGAGCGCTTACACGCGGACACCTACCGCGACTCCTCAGCCCCCTTGTAAAGAAGCCGAAACAGCCCCTATGACAGCGCTATCCCCCACCCTACAACTTGCCTGTGAACTCATTGAACGGCCATCAGTCACCCCCGCTGACGCCGACTGCCAGACTATTATGATGGCGCGTTTGGAGAAGATTGGCTTCAAATGCCAATCGCTGCGTTTTGGCGATGTCGATAACTTCTGGGCCGTGCACGGCAGCAGCGGGCCAATCTTTTGCTTTGCAGGCCATACCGACGTGGTGCCTACCGGCCCCGCCGCAAATTGGCAAACCCAGCCTTTTGACGCTGTGATTCAAGACGGCATGTTACGCGGGCGCGGCGCCGCCGATATGAAAGGCAGCTTGGCCGCGATGGTTACTGCCTGCGAGAGCTTTGTCGCCGCCCACCCCGACCACAGCGGACGTATCGCATTCTTAATAACCAGCGACGAAGAAGGGCCGGCAATTAACGGCACCGTCAAAGTTATTGAGTGGTTAGAGCAGCAGAATGAAAAAATAACGTGGTGCTTGGTTGGCGAACCATCATCGACAGATAAGGTTGGTGACGTCATCAAGAACGGCCGCAGGGGCTCACTCGGCGCCGTGATGAAAGTTCGCGGCATTCAGGGCCACGTCGCTTACCCGCACTTGGCAAAAAACCCCATTCACTTGGCCACACCCGCCTTGACTGCGCTCGCCGCTGAGGTATGGGACGAAGGCAACGACTTCTTCCCCGCTACATCATTTCAAATCTCTAATATCAACGGCGGCACCGGTGCGACTAATGTCATCCCCGGCGAGCTAGAAGTGGTCTTTAATTTCCGTTTCTCGACCGAGTTAACAGCTGAAATATTAAAAACCCGCACCCATGCCATCCTCGATCAATTCAAACTCGACTACAGTATTGACTGGAATTTAAGTGGCCAACCGTTTTTAACCGCCGAAGGCCCCTTGGTGGAAGCGGCGCAAATAGCGATTAAAGCGGTGACCGGCAACGACACCATTTTATCTACCGCCGGCGGCACCTCTGATGGTCGCTTTATTGCGCCCACCGGCGCGCAGGTAGTGGAACTTGGGCCCGTGAACGCCACTATCCACCAAATCGACGAATGCGTTAAGGCCTCAGATCTCGATAAACTATCGCTGATGTATGCAGGTATGCTGAAAGAACTATTGGCCTGAGCAATTATTTAGCAAAGGCTTTTAAGGGATAAATATCAAAGCGCACCGCTTTTCCCGCAATAGATAACTGCGGTTTGCGCTCGCCCAAATACGGCGCCTTTGGTGGTCGCTTTACCACCACCCGGTGCCGTGCACGCTGCAGCGCCAAATCCAATAGCACGCCACTGTCTTCATCCAAGCCCACTAAAGAATGAAATAAACGCATTTCTTTTTTTACCAGCGCCGACTTGCCGGACACCGGAAACATCGGGTCTAGATACACCACATCAGGACAGTCAGCCTCAGCTAAGCCCGCCAAATATGCGGCGGCATTTTCTTGGCGCAAATCCATGCGGCTCGCAATCTCGGCGCAGTCATAAGAACGTCCAGCGCGGCGTAAACCATCAGCCAATAGCGCAGCCACCACCGGCATGCGCTCGCACATTGTGACCGTGCAGCCATAGCTCGCCATTAAAAAACTGTCTCTGCCCAGCCCTGCGGTCGCATCTAGCACCGTGGCGCGATTGCGACTCCCACCCACCGCCTTAAGCAGTAACTCTTTGCCGGGATGACGGTTGCGCAAGCTTAATTCAAAATCAACGGCGACGGGGTTTTCACGGTTGTGTGGCGCCAAGCCGATCACTAGACGACCTTCATCAAAAAATACATGCAGCTGATCAGGCTGTTCGCTCCACTCATCAACCAGGCGCAGACCCAGACTACGTGCCAATTCAACGCTAGCACTGGTGGTATTTAACACAAGGGGAACTGATGGGGCGCTCACAACAACCTGTCTATTTAGGATTAAGGGCATGATGTTAGGATATTTATCGCAGCGCGAACAGCCACAAAGCACCATTTCAGGTAAAGATAGCAGGCGAAGATAATACCCATACCCGCTATAATCCCCGTCATATCACAACAACGGCAGCGCCATGAAACTATTGATTCGCAATTTGAACCGCACGACCACCGAAGCCGAGCTTCTAGACCTGTTTGAAGAATTCGGCATCGTCCAATCCCTAAGCCTAGTCAGAGACGAAGAAGCAAAGCTGTCAAAGGGCTTTGGCTTCGTTAATATGCCCAAAGCCGGTGAAGCCAAAGTGGCTATGCAAAATCTGAACGGCAAAATCATTGCTGGTTTTAAAATCCGCGTCAAAAAGGCCGACGTGAGCCCGGTAGCCACCGAAAGTGATGATGTGGATAGCAGCGAAGACGAAAACAGCGATGAACGCTAAAGACCCCGGCAAAACTGCCACTGGCTCAAAAGATCCCTTGCACGGGCTTACCCTAGAAATGGTTATCACTAGGCTGGAAGCGCAATTCGGCTGGGAAGAACTGGGACGCCGCGTAAAGATTAAATGCTTTACCGACGACCCTAGCGTGTCCTCTAGCCTGAAATTTCTACGCCGCACCCCATGGGCAAGACAAAAAGTAGAAGCGCTGTATATTCGCAGCCAGCGCTCCGCCCGCAAGTCCTAAGCCATCAGGCGCTAATCGCAGCATCAAGCTTAATAAGTGCAAGTGTCACCGGAACCCCGTTCAGCACAGCATTGCCAGAAAGCTCATCAATATGCATTTCGTCGGTCAGGTCGTTAACACTGACGCCGGCGTGCTCTTCTGCTATTTGCCACTGGGTACCACTAAGCGTATGCCCCCAACCGTGGGGAATACTAATTACCCCAGACATCATTTCATCACTAAGCTGCGCCGCCAACTCAACGCTGCCCACCCGTGAGCTTACCTTGACCATATCGCCCTCGGTGATCGCCAACTTCTGCGCATCAATGGGATTGATTAAGGCCGTGCAGCGGGGCTTACCTTTTACCAGTCGACGGCTATTGTGCAACCACGAATTATTGCTGCGCACATCGCGGCGACCGATGAGCAAAAACTGCTCAGGCTTGCTGTCTTGATTAAAGAATTTTGCCTCCACCCGCGCCAAGTCCTTTAGGAAAAAGTCAGCTTCTAGGTGTATTTTGCGATCGCGATGATACAGCCCCTCTGGCAGGACTGGTTTGAGTGCGCCCAGATCAATGCCGTGGGGAGACTTTTTCAATTTAGTCAGCGACAAACCTTTGAAGGGATTTAAACCGCCACCATAGGGGCCCTGACGAAGCAGAAACCTAAGTAATCCAGAGGGACCCGCGCGGCGCAGTAACTCCCGACTCAACTTATCTTTAAGCCCCTTAGCTGGCTGGAGACGATCTTGTAAGCCAAGCAGAATTTCCCAATCGTGTCTGGCATTGGCCTTTCTTGGGAATAGTGCCTTGGCATATCTCGCATTATTGCGGACGGCTAATACATTAAAAATAACGTCGTAGTGTTCACGCTCCAGCGGACTCACCGGCGGCAGAATAAAATCTGCATGACGACTGCTTTCATTAATATAAAAATCGACAGCAACCAATAAATCTAAGCCCTTAAACGCGCGATCTAACTGTTCACCATTTGGCGTAGACAGCACCGGATTACCGGCCATCAACACCATACCCTTAATCTGGCCTGCGCCCGCGGTGGTAATTTCCTCAGACAAAACGGCGACAGGCAACTCGCCGTTAAATTCCGGCAGACCGCGAACCCGGCTGTGGAAGCGGCCCATATTGCCGCGGCCACTCTGGGCAAGAATATCGACAGCGGGCTTGGTAAACATTAAGCCCCCCACGCTATCCAAGCGCCCGGTGAGAATATTAAACAACATAATCAGGTACTGGGTGAGCGTGCCAAACTCTTGCACTGACACGCCCAAACGACCATACATCACCGGTGCCTTGGCCGCACAAAAATCCGTAACCAAGCCGCGAATAACCTCGGCTGACATACCGGTTTGCGGCGCAACTTTCTCTGGCGTGTATGAGCTAAATTTATCCGCCAAGCTCATTGGCCCCAGATCTAAATGCTTGGCCAAACTGCCGGTATTCACAAGACCTTCAGCAAATAACACATTAAGCATTGCCAGCAATACCAACACGTCGCTGCCGGGCCGCACAAAGTGATGGGCATCGGCCAGCTCTGCCGTGGCCGTGCGCCGAGGATCAATAACAATCACTTTACCGCGTTTGCGCACGTCTTTGAGTCGCTGCTTAACATCCGCCACACTCATAATGCTGCCATTAGAAGCCAGCGGGTTGGCACCCATGATAAGAAAATGATCGGTGTTGTCGATATCGGGGACAGGAATTCGCAGCTGATGGCCAAACAACTTCCACGACACAATATGGTGGGGAAGCTGATCTACCGACGTTGCCGAAAACTTATTATTGGTTTTTAGCGCCCGCAATAGACCACCGCTCATCAAAATGGCCCCGGTGTTGTGAACATTGGGATTACCGAGATAGACGCCCAATGAATCGTTGCCATGCTGGGCTTGCAAAGATTGAATACGCGCGGCGACTTTGTCTAAAGCCTCGTCCCAAGCCAACTCTCGCCATTCGCCATCGACTTTTTCCATTGGCGTGCGAATACGGTCTGGATCTTCGTACAAATCTTTGAGGGCAATCGCCTTAGGGCAGATATGGCCGCGACTAAAGCTGTCGTCCGCATCACCTTTGATGGTGGTTATTTTGTCGTTTTCCACCGTGATTTCGATACCGCACATGGCTTCACATAAATTGCAGGTACGGAAATGTTTGACTGTAGATCCCACGGTATCACCCCTCACACATCGTTATTATCATTCAGTACGCTGAACCTACGCACAAAGTAGCTCGATGTTATCAGCGATTACACCCAATTAGCTAATTTCGATAAAATTTGCGCCATAGCTCTACGACACATTGCTAGGAATACCACCTAAGATGCTAAGCTGGCGGCGATAGATCACCTTAGCCTTTCTATAAAGATCATTCACACTAAACGACGCTCCCATACAAAACGATTTATGTCACAGCCGCAAAGATGTTCGGCATAAAATTTGCAAGCACAAAAAGACCATGAAAACGACAAAAAGTAGGTGATATGAAGCAAACTCTGACTGAAGACGAGGATGTCCTCCACGCGTTGTTTGAAGCGTGTAAAAGTCTAGGCATTGATCTCAAGGACGCCGCGAGTAAATCAGGCCTACCCGCCAAATTACTGACATTACCCAATCATTTTGTGCCCAGTCATCTACTTAACTACCTACTTGAAAACATCGCCAAGAAATACCACTGCCAAGACTTCGCCCTCCACCTAGCGAACAAACTTCAAACACCAGAGCTGGGCCTACCCACCACCGTAATGTCACTGAGCTCTGACTTTAAAACCGGACTAGAGCACGCTAGCCACTACAGCGCGTACTATCAAGACACTGGATATTGGCGCCACGAAATATGCGACGAGCAAGTTACGCTCGTCAAGTCTGCCAATAGTCTCAGCAGCAAGTATTACCGCCAGCGGAATTTACTTGGCACGGCACAGATGTTTTTGCTGCTAAACACGCTGTCCAGCCATCTCTGGCAACCCAAAAAAGTCTGCTTTAGCTTTTCCGATCCCGGCGCCAATTTTTCCGACACCTTCCACGAGTTCTTTGATTGCGAACTTATTTTTGATCAGCCAAATGACAGCATTTCCTTTCCTGCGGATTATTTGGAATTCAGCATTAGCAGCAGTGATCCCATGCTCTTGCGGAGCATGGAAGTACACATAAGGGGCTTGCAAGAGGAGTTACTTCAGGGCCGTGATGTCGTAGAACGCGCCCGTTTACTCATAGATGAACGCCTGAGGTTTTCCCATTGTTCTGAGGAGGAGCTGGCATTTTATATGAAGCTGTCCACCGCCGAATTGCGGAGTGAACTTGGACAAGCCAATACAAATTTTAAGCAGCTAGTTGAGCAGCAGATAAGTGATAGAGCGGCATTTTACACCGAACGCTGCCATGTCCCCATGGATATCGTTCTCTCCTCGCTAATGCCATACGATGAGGACCGACTATACGAGCTACTTAAAGAGAGAGAAAAGGATCCCACTGAACCGACCTTGAGACAGGACGACATTATAAGAGGCGGTATCAGCAAACCACCCTCGACCCACTAATCAAGCACCAAGAATTATAATTAAGATGTAAAAAAGCCGGAGTGTTTAGCTCCGGCTTTTTTATTTACCCTATCTATCGATGGCGCCTTAGCGATTAAGCCTTAGCATCTTCAATTTGATAGTAATCCATCAGAATTTTAGCCACTTCTGGGCGTGAAAATTCTGGCGGTGGCGCAATGCCATTACCCAACATTTCACGTACTTTGGTGCCTGACAGCAAAACAAAGTCTTCTTTATCGTGATCTGGTGCATCGCGCATCATCACTACTTTATCGAGTTTCTTCGAGTATGCGGTGTGGTCTGCACGATAGATTTCGATATCCATTGCACCCGCTGGCACTTTCTCATCGAAAATTGTCTGTGCGTCGAAACCGCCGTAGTAGTCACCTACACCGGCGTGATCACGACCGACAATCAGGTGAGTACAACCACAGTTTTGACGGAACAAGGCGTGCAGCACTGCTTCACGTGGGCCAGCGTACAACATATCGAAGCCGTAACCAGTGATCATTACCGTGTTCTTGGGGAAGTAGACATCAACCATTTTACGGATAGACGCGTCACGTACGTGAGCAGGAATATCGCCAGGTTTCAATTGACCCAATAGCATGTGGATCAAAATACCGTCGGTGCCAAGGTCTTCCATAGCCATGCGGCAAAGTTCTTCATGCGCGCGGTGCATTGGGTTACGGGTTTGGAAGGCAACAACTTTTTCCCAGCCACGCTCAGCAATTTCATTGCGAATCTCAACCGCAGTGCGGAAAGTATCGGGGAAATCAGCTTGGAAATAAGAGAAGTTCAAAACCTGAATAGGACCTGACAACAAAGTGTTGCCCTGCGCCTTAAAGGTTTGCACACCTGGGTGCTTATCATCCAAGGTGCCAAAAATATTCTCGGCCATGAAATCGATTTGCTCAGCGCTAACCGCTTCAACTGCTTCCACGTCCATAATGGCAAGAACAGGGTTACCTTGAACATTGGGGTCGCGCAGAGCAATACGCTGACCGGCAGTGATGCCTTGGGCGTCTTTACTCAGGTTCACAATAGGCACGGGCCAGAAAAGACCTTCGGTAGTGCAAAGATCTTTAGCCACTGCCATCGAGTCGGCCAGGTTCATATAGCCTTTTAGCGGCGTGAAATACCCTGCACCCAGCATCACCGCGTTGGCGGCCGCAGCAGAGCTAATTAGAAGCGATGGCAATGTTTCCGCTTCCGCATTTAGGGCATGGTGTTTTTCGGTGTCGTATACAAATAATGGGCTTAACTCATCAGCACCATGTGGCTTAATCATTTACTGTACTCCCTTAAAAAATAAGTATGTCTATATTTGCTAGTGAACAAAGCATATGAAACCGCTGTTTAATCAGGGGCTTCTTAGATAATGCCGCGCTCAGTCATCATCGCTAATAGGATCTCGACCTCTTCTTCCAAGCTCTGCTCGTGGCTATTCAATACCAGCTCGGCATTCAGTGGCGCTTCGTAGGGATCAGAAATACCGGTAAAGTTTTTGATTTCACCCGCGCGGGCTTTTTTGTATAGTCCTTTTGGATCGCGCTGCTCAGCAACATCCAGTGGCACATCAACAAATACTTCAAAGAAAGCCATCTCACCAGCGTCATGCAATTCGCGAACGATATCGCGGTCAGCGCGGTAAGGGCTTACAAAGCTAGACAAAACGATAACGCCAGTGTCCACAAACAGCTTAGAAATCTCACCGATACGGCGTATATTTTCTGTGCGATCTTCCGCACTAAAACCCAGGTTTTTATTGATACCCAAGCGAATATTATCGCCATCTAAACGGTAGCAAAGGTGCCCCTTCTCCATCAGTGCTTTTTCCAAGGCCACTGCAACGGTGCTTTTGCCACTGCCAGACAAACCCGTGAACCACAGGGTCGCGCCCTTTTGCTTCAATAAGGTGTTGCGATCTTCGCGGCTGACTTCGCCATCATGCCAATACACATTCGTTGCTTTAACGTCGGTCATTCTTCCATCTCCACGGCTAATACTAAATCATGATCTTTACTATGGCCGCTGCGTTTAAACCCGCAAAGCGACCTAGTGCTAACAGGCCGCCATACTAAAAGTATTTTTATCACAAGTAAAACGGGATATTATTATAGTTAGTATCGATTTTATAGATACTATGAGCTTTCAGGTGAAAAGCTAAAACTGGCTATCACGGGCCAAGAGTAAAGAGGTATCACCATGAATTTTACTATTCGTCAGCTGGAAATATTCCTGTCGGTCGCCAAATATCAAAGTGTTTCTAAGGCCGCTGATACGCTCTGCCTGTCCCAATCGGCTGCCAGCGCAGCGCTGCAAACCTTAGAAAAGGCCTATGGCGTCAATTTATTTGATCGCCAAGGCAATAAAATCAAACTCAATGCCATCGGTCATACCCTGCGCAAAGAAGCCGAAACCTTATTTGCCCATTGCCAGCAATTTGACGACGCCTTAAAACGCCATGCGGATATCGGCCATCTGCGGGTTGGCGCCAGTTTCACCATTGGCAATCACCTCGTGGTGCGTTACCTAGCCGATTATCTCAACAACTACCCAGATGCGGATGTTCAGTTTGATACCGCCAACACCCCCGATATTGTCGCCAAGGTGCTTAATTACGAGGTTGACGTGGGTATGATTGAACGAGAGGTCCAGCACCGTGAACTAGAGCTGATTCCGTGGAAAGAAGACGAGCTGGTCGTCTTTTGTAGCGCCTCGCACCCGCTGGCAAAAAAAGGCGTTCTCAAGGATAAAGATATAAGAGAAGCCCGCTGGATTTTACGCGAACCGGATTCCGGTGCCCGCCATACCTTTGACCGCGCCCTTGCCGGGCTATTACCAGATATTGAAATTTATCGGGAATTCAAACACAACGAGGCCATCAAAAGCGCAGTGGAATCTGGCTTAGGCATAGGCTGTCTATCTAAGGTGGTATTGCAAAACGACTTTCGCAACGGCGACTTAGTGCCGCTGACCTTGGCCAACCGCGATATGACTCGAACCTTTTACTTCGCCCTACCCAAGCAGCGGCATAAAAAAGCCGCCGTTGAGTATTGGATAGAGCTCTGTAAAAGCATGAACTAGGACAAAGACCTATCTAGAGCATTCACGCGATAGGTGGATATTTTTCCTCCATCATCACTCGAATATCTTTCTTCAAAACTTTACCTGTTGGGTTACGTGGCAGGGCCGCGATATATTCCACCTTGCGGGGAATCTTGTATCCTGCCAATTTGCCGCGACAAAACTCGGTGAGTTCTTCTGCGCTAAGCTCTGGCTGGCCACCGGCCACCAACACCGCCAGGGGAATCTCGCCCCACTTTTGATCCGGCACGCCAATTACCGCCACATCTTGAATGTGATCGTGAGACATTAATAAGTTTTCAATTTCAGCCGGATAAATATTCTCGCCGCCAGATATGATCATGTCTTTAAGGCGGTCTTGAATATAGATATATCCCTCTTCATCCATACGGCCGGCATCACCGGTATGCAGCCAACCATCAACAACGGTTTTGGCAGTCGCTTCAGGATTCTTCCAATAGCCCTGCATAATCTGCGGACCTTTTGCAACGATTTCGCCTATTTCACCCAGAGGCAGATCCTGACCTTCATTGCCTACTATTTTAATGTCGGTGCCAAACACCGCGCGTCCGCATGAGCGCAATAAATCAGGACGGCCAGCTAGGGCCTTTTTGTGATCTTCTGCGGTGAGGAAGGTCAGTGCCATCGTCGATTCAGTTTGGCCGTAGCCCTGCACAAAATCACAACCAAAGGCCGCCATACACTCCTTCAGCAAAGACTCTGAAATCGGCGAAGCGCCATAATTAATAGTATGTAGTTCGGAGAAATCATAATCTTTGATGTTGGGCACCATCGCCAAAGAGAACTGCAGCATCACCGGAATAACGGCCACCACGCTGATATTTTCTTTGGAAATAGTTTCGATCATACCCACTGGATCATAGTCGCTATGAATAATCATAGAGCCGCCGTAGATCACCCCCAGCAGGGAGCCGACCAGACCGACCGCATGGAAGGTGGGGGCAATAACCAAGCTGCGCTCGCCAACCCGACTACCTTTACCCGTGGTCATGGGTGCCTGATAGGCATTAGCAAGAACATTGTAGTGATTTACCAGCACACCTTTAGGCAAGCCAGTGGTGCCACTGGTATACATTTGAAACAAAATATCGTCGCCGTTTATCTCGACTTCAGTCAATGTTGCAGGACTTAGCAACCAGTTCTCCAGCTGCGGAGCCGCTTCATCGCTATCCATGCAAATACAAGTGGTAGCGCGCAAGTAATCACCGCGAAGGCTGTCGAACTCCTTGTCAAAAAACAGCATTTGAACATCTGCATTACTGGCGATAAATTCGACTTCCGCCGGCGCCAATCGGTAATTCAAGCCAACCACCACCGCACCAATGCGCGCGCAGGCTAGGAAGACACACAAATTATCGACTGAGTTCTTGGCCAAAATGGCCACTCGATCACCCTTTTTAATCCCACTGCTCTGAATATGCGCGGCAATCACAGCGGTATAGTCCCAGGCCTGGGCGTAATTCAGGGTCTTTTTACTATCGCTGGCCATCATCATGTCGCCGCGAATACCGGCATGAAACTTAGTATGGTCATTCAAATTATTAAATAACTTCATCACATTCCTCTGTTTTTCTCTTTATTATTTAAGCCTACATAGCTCACAGATAGCGCATATCGCTAAAGCGTCGACGATGGATGTCTGAGCCACCAAAATACATATCAATCATCATTAAACGCTTTAGATAATGACCTATAGGCATCTCGTTGGTAACCCCCATACCGCCGTGCAGTTGAACTGCTTCTTCCGCAACCTTACGACCGTATTTACCCACCATCGCTTTTAAGACAGCAACGTCTTGGCTGCGCTCAGCACTGTTATCTAATATGGCACATTGGGCTCTCACTAATAAAGATCGGCATTGCTCAGTGGCCATAAACATATCAACCATACGATGCTGCAAGGCCTGAAAACTGCCAATGGTGACTCCAAACTGCTTGCGGGTATTAGCGTATTCAGCGGTTGCCTTATAAAGATAGGTCATCGCACCCACCGCTTCTGCGCACAGCGCGACCAAAGCTTCTTCGACCACATCGGCAATCAGCGGATAGGCGTCGCCCTCTGCAGTGAGCATATCCGTCTGCTTAACGACAAGATCGCTAAATTCAATATTGAGGGCGCGCTGGCCATCCATTAAGCGCACACTTTCGGTACGCAGGGCGGGGTTTTTGGCATCAACTATAAATAGACTAATACCGGACTCACTATTCAAGTCATTGGCGGTGCGCGCCGCAATCAGAAGCTGCTTTGCACTGGCATTGAGTACTAAGCTTTTCTTGCCACTTAAGTGATAACTATCGCCGTGCTTGGTCGCGGTGCTGCTGACATGGCTCAATGAAAAACCATTCTGCGCCTCTAACCAAGCAAAGCTGCATTGTGTCTCACCAGAGATCACCTCTGGCATTAACCTAGCCTTTAACTCGTCATTGCTACAGCGCGCGATTAATTGTCCAGCCAAGACAATGGAAGACCAAAACGGCTCAACCACCAACACCTTGCCAAACTCTTCCATCACTGCTGACACATCTGCAATGTTGCCACCAAAGCCACCGACATCTTCAGAAAATGGAATCGTTAACCAACCTAATTCTGCAAACGTTGCCCAGTTTTCGGCGCTAAAACCCGCTGGGTTACTGACTACTACTTCGCGTTGATCCGGCGCGTAGTTGTCAGCTAAAAATTTTGCCACGCTGTCTTTGAGCATGACTTGTTCTTCAGATAATGAAAAATCCATTCTTTAATCCCCTAGAGCGCTTATAGACCGAGCGCATATTTAGCAATGATGTTGCGCTGCACTTCGTTACTGCCGCCAAAGATGGTGCAGGCGCGGCCAAACATGTATTCACGTCGAGCTATATTGCCGTCACTACCCCAGAGTTCATCGTCTGCTTCTGGCAATATACCGCCAAAACCCGCCGCAACATCCCACAGCAAAGACTGCACTGCTTGCTGCAATTCGGTGCCCTTAAGTTTGAGCAGAGACGACTCCATACCCGGTGCGCCACCGCTATCTAGATCGCTTAATACTCTAAGCTCTAAAAACTCAAGTGCCATCACTTCCATTTCTACGTCAGCTAAGCGGCCGCGAAAATCGCTATCATCAATTAATCGTGTTCCATCAGTAGCGGCCTGACTCGCCAGATCGCGAATCTTAGTCAGTATCCGCTTGCTGTAACTAACACCGGATAAGGCCGTGCGCTCATAGGTCAGCAGCGCTTTAGCATAGGTCCAGCCCTGATTTTCCTCGCCAATACGATTCGCAATTGGCACCCGCACATTTTCAAAGTTCACTTCGTTCAAGTGGTGCTCATCATCGACCGAAATAATTGGTGATACCGTCACACCCGGCGATTTCATATCGATTAGCAAGAAGCTAATACCCTGCTGCGGTTTACCCGAGGTGTCGGTGCGAACCAAGCAAAATATCCAGTCAGCGTACTGGGCGTAAGTGGTCCAGATTTTGGTGCCGTCGATAATATAGTCGTCGCCATCACGCACAGCGCGGGTTTGCAGCGCCGCTAAATCAGACCCCGCACCGGGCTCGGAGTAGCCTTGGCACCACCAAATTTCTGATGATTTTGTTGGCGGCAGAAAGCGCGCCTTTTGTTCTGCAGAGCCGTAGCTGTATAAAACCGGCGCCACCATTTTTATGCCCATAGGCACCACATCCGGCGCTCCGGCCGCAGCCAACTCAGTGGTATATATATATTTCTGAGTTGCTGTCCAGCCACAACCGCCGTGCTCTTCAGGCCAGCCATTCGCTGCCCAACCCTGACCGTCCAGCAGTTTTTGCCACTCTACCATGGCATCCCGGAATGTCTTGGGGTGATGAACACGGGCCGCGAGGTCCGCTGTGAAGTGCTCGCGCATAAAACCGCGAACCTCTTCCTGAAAAGCCAATTCTTCAGGGCTAAATTTAGCGTGCATATGGGCTCTCTTTATATGTCATTAGATGCGAATCTGAACTTGCAAATGGGCTAGTGGCGCATTTACCGCCACTAGCCCAGGGCAAACAATTTTGCGAGCTGTTAACGAGGCTGCATGCGAATTGCGCCATCAAGACGAATGCATTCACCATTAAGGTACTCGTTTTCTGCCATCATTACCGACAAATGGGCAATCTCTTCTGGACGGCCAAGACGCTGCGGATTAACAACGGTGGACTCCAGCGACTTGTAAGCCGCTTCAGGCAGGCTCTCAAACAGAGGCGTGTGAATAAGGCCGGGAACGATAGTATTAACTCGAATACCGTAGGAGGCTAAGTCACGCGCCATAGGGAGAGTCATCCCTACCACACCACCCTTAGACGCACTGTAGGCAACCTGTCCAACCTGACCTTCATAGGCAGCAACAGAGGCGGTATTGATAATCACCCCGCGCGCATTAGCGCCGTCGTAAGGCTCATTTTTTGCCATCTGCTCAGCAACTAAACGCGCCACATTAAAGGTACCAACCAAGTTCACATTAATAACCGTTTTATAGGCATCTAGTGGGAAGGCGCCCTTTTTACCCAAGGTTTTAATCGCGTTACCAATACCGGCATAGTTGTTACAGATATGGATTGCGCCAAACTTCGTCATCACTTCAGCAATCGCAGTGGTCACTGACTCTTCATCGGCAACATTCACATTGTGGAAGCTGACCTTGTCGGCGCCCAACTCTGCAACAATCGCGTCGCCGCGCTCCGCATTCATATCGAAGATAGCTACCTTGCCACCCTTGGCGACGTAGGCACGTACCGTCGCTTCACCTAAACCTGAGGCACCGCCGGTAACAATCGCAATTTTTCCATTAATATCCATGATCTTTCCTTTAATAATTATTCGAAGAATGAGACAAATTTATCTGAGTACAAATCACGACCAATAATCAGTTTCATGATCTCAGAGCTACCGGCGAAAATCCGCGTAATGCGCGCATCGGAATACATACGGCTAATGGGATACTCATCCATATAACCCGCCCCGCCATGTAACTGCACGCCTTCATCGACCATTTTGCACAGCAATTCACTGGTGTAAAGCTTGGCCTTAGCGGCATCTTCCGAGGTCAGCAAGCCTTGGTTATGCGCCGCGACACATTGATCAACAAACGATTGTGCGATATCAATTTCGGTACGCAAATCTGCCATTTTAAATTCGGTGTTCTGCATTTTAGACAGTGGCTTGCCGAATACCTTGCGCTGCATAGTAAATTCGCGGGTGACTTCAAAGGCACGCTGAGCTCCGGACAAGAAACCACAGGCGCCAATCAAACGCTCTTCTGCCAAACCTTCCATCAGGTATATAAAGCCTTTGCTCGCATCGCCCAGCACGTTTTCCTTGGGTACACGCACATCAGTGAAAAACAGCTCTGCGGTATCCTGGGCCTTCATACCCATCTTTTTAAGATTGCGACCGCGCTCAAAGCCTTCCATGCCACGCTCAATCAAGAACAGACCAACAGCATAGGGATTATTTTCTGGGTCAGTTTTAGCCGCCACAATAATCACGTCTGAATTGATACCATTAGTTATATACGTCTTGGTACCGTTCAACAGCCAGTGATCACCCATGTCCTTGGCATTGGCGCGCATTCCGGCCAAGTCGGAACCCGCATCTGGCTCGGTCATTGCTATCGCCAGAATCGTTTCACCGCTAGCGCACTTAGGTAAAAACCGCTCTTTTTGCTCATCATTTCCAAAGCGACTTATATAGGGACCAACCAAGCGGCTGTGCAAGGTGTTCGCCCAATCACCAGCATGAATACGGCTGGTTTCTTCGATGATAATCTGCTCAAAGCGAAAATCATTTTCGCCCATTCCGCCGTATTGCTCTTCCGGCCAAATCATCAAAAAGCCCTGCTCACCCGCCTTGGTAAAGGCCTCGCGATCGACAATACCCTGTTCGCGCCAGCGCTCTATATTCGGCTCAATTTCTTGCTCCAAAAATTTACGGTAGGCGGACCGAAACATATTTTGTTCTTCAGTAAAATTACGCGGCAACATAGAGGATGTACTCCGGTTATGTGCGGGCATTCATTGCGACGACTAAATAGACGTCATGAATTACCATTTAGGTTTTTTTTATAGCGACGGTGAGTTGCCCCACCGCCATTCGTTTTGGTATTAAAAGCTTAAGCGAACAACTCGCCATCGGCGGCTTTCTTCAGTAGCAATGCAGGTGGGTTAAAACGCTCGCCATATAGAGCACTTAACTCTGCAGCACGATCGGCAAATTTCTGCACGCCATAGGTGTTTATGTATTGGAATACGCCGCCGGTGTAAGGGGGAAATCCAATACCCATAATGGAGCCAATATTGCCGTCAGCCACTGATTTCAATACGCCCTCTTCCAAGCAGCGAACTGATTCAACAACTTGTCTAAATAAAATACGCTCTTTAATATCTTGATTGGGGACAGCGACATCCGCTTTAACAAAACGCTCGCGAATCGTTGGCCAAATTGTCTTACTGCCATCGGCGGCGTAATCATAGTATCCACCTTCGTAGGCCTTACCATTGCGCTTATACTCGTCGACAAACACATTGGACATACGCGCCGATGCCGTATCAACGCTCATATTGTCGCCAAGACGCTCGTTGAGATCGCGGTTGGTTGCCACCACTTTCTTGGTTAGCTGCTGACTGACTTCGTCGTGCACCGCTAGCGGCCCAACCGGCATACCCACTAATTTTGCAAGGCTTTCGATCAGCACTGGTTCAACGCCCTCTTCGATGAGCATCGCGCCTTCATCAACAAAGGTGCCAAATACCCGCGAGGTGAAGAATCCGCGAGAGTCATTAACCACAATCGGGGTTTTCTTGATTTGCAGGGCGTAGTCAAAAGCCTTGGCCAAGGTCTCTGTCGAGGTTTGATCGCCAACGATAATTTCCACCAGCGGCATTTTGTCTACCGGTGAAAAGAAGTGAACACCAATGAAGTTTTCAGGCTTAACTGAGGCTTCCGCCAACAAGGTAATCGGTAGTGTTGAAGTGTTGGAACCCCACACTCCGCCGTCGGCCAATAGCGGCTCCAGCTCGCGGGTCATATCGTGTTTAAGATCGACATTTTCAAACACCGCTTCAATTATTAAATCGCAACCCTGCAGGGCCTTGGCATCAACTGTCGCGGTAATTCGACCAAGAATGTCAGCTTTCTTTTCTTCGGTCATACGACCGCGGCTAATCGCTTTAGTGAGTATCTTATCGCTATAAGCTTTGCCCTTATCTGCGGCGTCTTGGCTAATATCCTTGAGCACCACATCCATGCCTGCCCGCGCAGAAACATAGGCAATGCCCTGGCCCATCATGCCTGCACCTAAGATACCGACTTTCTTAACTTTGGTTTTCGCAATGTCTTTAGGACGGCTGCCACCACCATTCACCTGATTCATTTGCAGAAAAAAGGTCATCATGTTTTTAGCTTGTGGACTGGTAACCAAGCTAGTCAGCGCGCGGCTTTCGATGCGCAAGGCGGTATCGAAATCTACCCGCAGGGTATTGGCAATAACATCCAATATTTTCTCAGGCGCCGGCATCAAACCTTTGGTTTTCTGGGCCAACATGGGCACCGCACCCTGAATCATCTGGGCGATATTTGGCTTGCGCAAATCGCCACCCGGAATTTTAAAACCCTTCACATCCCAGGGGTTGATCGCTTCAGGGTTTGCCAATATCCAGCTTGTGGCTTTGGCCATCATGTCAGCGGTGTCACTAGCTAACTCTTCAACCAAACCGAAAGCAGCGGCTTTCTCGGCATTAAAACGGGTACCTTCAAGCAATGGCATAATGGCTTTTTCAACACCCATTTTGCTAACCAACCGCACAATACCACCACCGCCAGGCAGTAATCCCAAGCTCACTTCTGGCAAGCCAATAGCCACAGCGGGTGCATTCAGCGCCACCCGATAATGACAGGCCAAGCAAATTTCATAACCACCACCCAGCGCTGCGCCATTAATGGCAGCGACAACCGGTTTGCCAAGTTTCTCTAAACGCCGCAACAAACTCTTAATAGACTCTGTTTGCGTAAACAGGGCCGGCTCATCAACACCGGGAACCGCTTTAAGCATATTTTTGATGTCACCACCGGCAAAAAATGAGCTTTTTGCTGAGGTTAAAATCACACCGGCGATGGCATCACGCTCGGCTTCCAAGCGCTCAATAGTCTCGGTCATCAAGACGATGTATTCGTCGTTCATGGCGTTGACCGGACCGTTCATGTCCATGGTCACCGTGACAATATTATTGCTGTCTTTTTGATAATTAAATGTTCCGCTCATTGCACTACCTATTTATTCATTTAGTCGTCAATGCTGATCCGGGCTTACCCCATCAGCCGCTCTATATTTTGAGAGTCTGCCGCGCAAACTCTGATCTCATATACGCTCGATAATAGTTGCGATACCCATACCGCCGCCCACACATAGCGTGATCAAACCAAAGCGCTTATTGCGACGCTCAAGTTCATCTAAGCAGGTGCCAACCAGCATAGCGCCGGTGGCGCCAAGCGGGTGACCCATGGCAATGGCGCCGCCGTTGACGTTAATTTTTTCGTCGGGAACACCGGTTTCTTTTTGGAAACGCATAACCACGGATGCAAAGGCTTCGTTAACCTCAAAAAGATCAATGTCGTCGATAGACATACCGGCCTTTTTCAATACCTTCCAAGTCGCCGGCGCTGGACCGGTTAACATGATAGTCGGCTCGGTGCTGGTCACTGCAGTGGCAACAATACGACCACGAGCGGTTAAACCTAGCTCGGCGCCGATTTTCTCACTGCCAATCAAAACTGCTGCAGCGCCGTCGACGATGCCGGATGAATTGCCTGGGGTGTGGATGTGATTAATTTTAACTACCTGAGGATATTTGCTCAGGGCGATATCGTCATAGCCTAGGGAGCCATGAAACTCAAAAGACGCTTTCAAACGCGCCAAGCCCTCTAGCGAGGTCTCGGGCTTTATAAATTCATCACGCTCAAGGATGGTCACGCCGTTTTCATCCTTAACAGCCATGACAGACTTATCAAAATAACCAGCCGCTCTTGCTGCTGCCGCTTTCTGCTGCGAACGCACGGCAAAGCTGTCTACATCTTCGCGACTAAAGTCAGCCAAGGTCGCAATTAAATCCGCACCTACACCTTGCGGTACAAAAGCAGTGTCGAAGGCAGTTTGGGGATCTTCGCCCCAGGCGCCGCCATTGCTGCCCATGGGCACACGTGACATACATTCAACGCCACCAGCAACAACCAGATCTTCCCAACCCGACGCCACTTTCTGCGCAGCAAGGTTTACCGCTTCCAGACCTGAGGCGCAAAAACGGTCTAACTGAAAACCGGCGACAGCTTCGTCCCAACCGGCCTTCATCAAAGCGGTCTTAGCAACGCAAGAACCCTGTTCACCGATAGGCGTAACACAACCCATAATGACGTCGTCGACCTTGCTAGTATCAAGATTGTGTCTATCGCGCAGGCCATTCAATAAGCCAGCGAGTAGATCAACCGGTTTCACTTCATAAAGCGAGCCGTCTTTTTTACCTTTGCCACGTGGCGTGCGAACTGCGTCGTAGATGTAAGCTGTATTAGCCATTTTTTGTATCCCTAACTGACATGATTTTATACGTGAGCAAGAGAATCGCCTCCCCACCCGCTTTCCGCAATGACCGTCAATGACATACAATAGACATTATATTACAAGCAAGCACCCAGCCCGCCCAATCCTGCGCCTTAGGCAAATAATGGGTATGCGGGGATATAAACGCGCCGCCTCCTATAGGTAATTTATGGAAAACAGAACCATCTCCATCGCCTTTGTGCGCAATATGGTATCTGGCTGCGGCCTACCAAAATCCGACTGCGAGGCATTACTTAAGCGCGCGGGTATCGACCCACAAACCGTGACTAGCTCCCGCGCAAGGGTCACCCCAACCCAGCTATCCCTGTTAAATAAATGGATTACCGATGCCACCGGAGACGAGGCTATGGGGCATTATCAACGCCCCCAAAAGCACGGCACACTTCACGCCCTAGCTCATTACCTGCAAACCTCAACTGACTTCAAACAAGCGATAGAGCGCAATGTCAGCTTTTACAATTTATTTGATTTTGGCTTTAGCCTAGCACTGGTCCGCAATGGCGAATACATTAGCTATCGGCTACAAGCGGATCTAGGCGTCACCTTAACGGACTGGGTTTATGAGCAGCACCTAATGATAAACTACCGTTTTTTGTGCTGGCTAACGGGCAGCTCCATCCCCCTACATCGTGTTAATTTAAACTACCCCGCCCCCTCCCACAGTGGCGAATACCACTACTTATTCTTTAGTGACACCCGCTTTGGCCAAGACCACAGCGAAATTGTATTTCACCGCCAATACTTTGCTCTGCCAGTCATACGCTCTAGCGCTGAGCTTGACGACTACCTATCACGTATTCCAACTGAGTTTCTTCACACACCAAAGCATGGCAGCAGTTATACCGAGCAGATCAGACGCATTATCAACAAAACCCTGCCGGAGATTCCGAGCTATGAAGAGATGGCGATATCATTAGGACTGACGCCACAGACCCTTCGCCGCCGCCTGCGGCAGGAGGGCTGCGACTATCGTTTAATCAAAAATGAGCTAATTCGAGACACTGCAATTGGCTATTTGTTACACGACAACAGAGAGATCAAAACCATTTCTTATGAACTGGGCTTCTCGGAACCCAGCGCATTTATACGGTCTTTTAAAAAATGGACCGGCTTAACACCGCACCAGTATCGCGACAAACACACCTTGGGCAATATCCGGCCAAACTAATCTTGCGATTGTTGGGTTCACCCAAAAGCTGATTATGTATGAGTGTTAATGGCTCTAGCGTCACAAAAGCGGTCCGTCGCTGATTTCCAAGCTGGAAAGTGTCTAGTAAACTCTGGGAAATCCAGTATCCGAAACACCGATGAGCGGTGTGAAAGGAACAGTAAAGTCGACCGCAGGCCTTTATATATTAAAATGATAAAGGCAAGAAGACGGTTTCCTTTACATGCTCTGCCTATATTAGGTGAATATGTCTTCAAGGAAGAGGTCTATGCGATTTTCGTTATTAATCATTGTTTGTATTGCAATGCTTTCAAACCTTTACGCGGCTGAAGACCGGCCTGTACCCCCTCCATTAGCAGCATATGGGAAGCTTCCTAGTATAGAGGACATGGTTATCTCGCCCTCGGGTCTATTACTGGCGACCGTAACAACGATTGGTGAACAGCGAGGTTTGCTTATTGGTCGGCTGGGTGGCGAGATTTTACACCGTTATGCCCTGGGTGAACTAAAGATAAGATGGCTCCAGTGGGCCGGTGAAGATCATCTTATTGTCAACGTAAGGTCTACCCAGAATCTCGGGCTCTATTACGGCGGAAAATACGAGCTTGGCAATCTGATGATTGTTAATGTCAAAACAGGTGAAACTGACTGGCCTCTCCACAATTCCAAGAAAGTTTTCAATTCGAGTTTTCATACTTATCGTCCGATTAAGGCTGCGGGTCGCTGGCACCAGTGCCTTGGTACATTACCCATGAATTCAAGTATCCGTAGTGGCGATGCTTGGATCTCCGATTTTGAGTTGGATCTCACCTGTATTGATCTCGAAAAAGGCAAGCGTCGAGTGATCGCCAGAGGGCGCAAAGATGGAGCGGGCTGGGTGATTGCGCCGGAACTGAAGGTTCTTGCCTATGAAACCTACGATGATGTTGACGCTAAATGGAAGCTTATCGGCTACGAAAGCCGCTCAACGCTGGTTAAAACAAAAGATAAATTTGGGCTTAATAATCTGGTCGGGGTTGGACGAACGCCCGGCACAGTCGCGTATTACCAGCACGACCGGGATGGCGTTTCCCATCTGATGGAAATTGCCGTAGATGGTCAAACACAGGCAGTTGAGCTTTACGCAGACACCAATATTAACCGTGTGTATTTCGATGCAGAAACAGGGCTGCTTGCTGGCGTGCTAAAAGAGGCGGATATCCCCGAGCTGGAAATGCTTGACCCGAACAGAGAGGCGATAGTGCGCGGAGCCAGAAAAGCATTTCCTGAGAGCAATGTTCATTTCAGATCCGCAAGTGCTGATTGGCAGCAGTTGATTGTGTACACCACAGGCGCAGGCGATTCTGGTACATGGTGGCTTGTGGATATAAGTAAAGGTGATGCAAAGCCAATTGGTTACGATCGAAGAGAGATCCAAAGCAAACACGTCGGCTTGGCTCGAATGTGGCAGTATAAGGCCCAAGATGGCTTAGCGATTCCTGCGATAGTGACAACGCCTCCGGGAGCCGCTGCTGAGAAAATGCCCCTAGTTGTTCTTCCGCACGGGGGGCCTCAAAGCCGCGATTACTTAGGGTTTGATTGGCTAGCTCAGGCTTTTGCTAGTCGGGGCTATGTTGTTTTGCAACCAAATTTTCGGGGTTCGGGTAATTATAGTGTCGCCTTTCGTAATGCAGGCTTTGGTCAGTGGGGGCGCAAAATGCAAACGGATCTCTCAGATGGTGTGAAAGCGTTAGCTAATACAGGACTTATTGATCCCTCTCGCGTGTGTATTGTGGGGGCAAGTTATGGCGGTTATGCGGCATTGGCTGGAGTGACAATTCAGAACGGAATATATCGCTGCGCGGTCTCTATCGCCGGGTTGAGTGATTTACCGGCTTGGTTGCGTTCCGTAGTTCACGATAGGAGGCGGGATGACGAGCGCTACGTTGAGGAATATTTAGGAGTTGATAGTTCTCGTGCCGATGAATTGGAGGCTATTTCTCCTGCTTATCTTGCGGCTCGCGCTGATTCGCCAATTTTATTGATTCACGGTGAAGACGATACAAGGGTTCCTATTTACCAGAGCAAAAAAATGTATAGCCGACTGAAAAAGAAAAAGAAGGTTGTCGAGTTTGTCGAGCTAGAGGGGGAAGACCATTTTCTCAGTAGATCCGAAAATCGTCTAAAAACGCTAGAATCCGCAGTCAAATTTGTTATGGAACACAACCCTCCAGGAGTATTGGCGGGGGAGCTGGAACAACAATAATGCTGGTTTTTGAACATAAGGAGTGGGCATGTTAGCGAGATTTACGTGTTCCTCATTAGCGTTGTTTTTAGTGGCTGTAGTGGCTCTAGCGTCACATTAGCGGTCAGTCGCTGAAGCTATCAACCCCGTATTCAGCAGCATTGCGCTCACTAATTCTGGTGGAATCCACTTAAGCAATTGATTTTTATTGAGAAGTGATTATGCTCAGAGCTACGGGAATTCCACGTCAAATGCAGGATGCAAAAGTGAAAAAATCATCTAAGGCTTACTATCACTCTGATTCAAATAGAATTTTCCTGCTTAATCACCTCAAAGCTTAGACTCGCTATGTACAAGAGTTATAAAGCGCAACGCATTTGAATTCACTGTTAAATTTCAGGTGAGTATGGCGAGTATTCAAAGATACAAAAAGGTAGAGGCAGTTTTTCTGGGTCTATTTATTCCCCTAGTTCTTACCGGATATACCGCTTATCTCATTACCCACTCTGAAGCGGTATTTTGGGGTAGGAGTTCTACCGCTATTTATCATGGCACGGAGGCATATCTTATTTCTCTGCTGTGGTTCGGGGTGTCGGCGCTAATGCTTGGGCAATTCTTATTTCGCCCGTATCGGATGTTGCCGCCGTTGAGGCACAAAGCTTTCATGTGGGTATCGGCTGTGCTTTTAGTCGTGGGGTTGGCATCAGCGGTGGTGCTAGTGTGAAAAATTTAACAAGTTTAGGCAACCGGACAAATTACTCTGCCTTCGGCTCCGTAATTTTCCTTTGCTAAAGGCGTTAGGCACTTAATATGTCAGGCGAATTGATTTCATTTCCAGCTAAAGGTTTTGACAGAAGCTTTGCTAAATTATGGCTTGGCTTTTTTGCTATTGCTTGTTTATTTATATTGGCAGCTGAAGGGGTCTTTTCGTTTGGTGCGTTCGTTTGTTTATTCATGCTTGCTGTTGGCTTTTATTATTTCAAGCAAACAGTGTGGGGCCTTGCGGATGAAGTCTGGGATAATGGTGATTTTCTATTGGTAGTAAAATCGGGGCAACAATACCAGCTGTTTTTCAACCAAATAAAAAGTATCAAACACACATATCCTAATCACAAGCACCTGATTACAATAAGCACGAAATACAATAATAGTTTTGGGCGTTCGGTAACTTTTAGGGCAGAAAAAGGTTACCCAGTTCTCAAATCACCCAAAATTCTAAATTCATTGCAGGGGCGTGTATACAATGCCTAACAAGCAGCTCCACCGGACAAATTTTAGCTGTCACCTTTTATGCACAAAGACGCATAAAAGCCGCCATCCAAAATTTGCGCGGTGAGCTGGGCGTTAACTGCCACGCATGAATATAGAAATAAGCAAGATACAGGCTACGGATGGAAACCTTTTGCGAGCTATACGACTGGCTGCTCTTTCAGATTCCCCGGATGCATTCGGTGCGCGATATGAAGATGAAGCGCAAAAGCCAGTATCTGAGTTTGAGCAAACTGCTATTGAGCACGCTGAATCAGAATCATCAACCACATTTCTTGCAAAGGAATCAGGTGCTGCAATTGGTCAAATTGGCGCCTTCTTTCAAAAGCCCACTGGCCGTGCTTTTATATGCGCTATGTGGGTATCTCCGGAAGTCAGGCGTAAAGAAGTAGGTAGTCGCCTGGTTAATATGGCACATCACTGGTTGCAAGACCGAGGGGCTGACGAAATATATGCATGGGTTACCGACACTAATATAGCGGCTCAGCACTTCTATAGTAGGTTGGGATTTTCGCCTTCAGGTACTAACGCACCGCTACCTTCGAACCCACGCGTCATGGAGACACTTTATGTGTACAGCAGTTAACAAGCAAAGGCAGCCGGACGGCTTCGCCACTCGCTGCTTTGGGCGTTAGAAAACCATATGGAAGATTTATGGACTCATCAATAATATCGGGATTAATTGGCGGAGTGGCGTCAGTTGCTCTGTGTACTTATATCTCAAAGAGAGTGAGAACGTCTCAATCTGTAGGAAAACTAAAATTTGGTAGCTTCCTTGTTATCTTGGCGTGGTGCTGTCTAGCGTTTGTTGGTATTGCTGTTTGGGCATTCTTCAATAACGCTGATGCTTGGGAAAAACCAAGTGAACTGTATTCGATAATTGGGCTTTTTGTTGGTTTTGGCTTTGCTTCAGTTTATTGTTTCGGAGAATATTTTAAAGTTAGTGGGAATTTCGATACGAATGGCATTGATTTTACATCTCCTTGGACTGGACGAAAGGTAGAGTCGTGGGAAAATCTTGAGAGCATAAAATTTAATTCACAGGCCAATTGGTACGTTCTCTACTTTAAATCTGGCAAAAAAATTAGGTTGTCTAGTCTTCTTAGCGGTCATGGAGAAGTGCTAGAGATGTTGGAATCAAAAGGGTTTAATTTCTAACAAATGTTTCCAGCGGACATTTTTTTCATTACACCTTTTGTGGTGTGTACCACAAAAGCCTCCATTACAAAAATGCCGCTGAAACAGGCGTTGAGGCTGTAGAAAAACATGCAAGCTTGCATCTAGGGCGCTGTTTTGACTGTCCGCTTTTTACCAATACCCGCCCTAGCTTGAAAGCTCTAAAAACCGCGATACCATATAGTGCCCAGCGCCAATCTTTACTATAAGTTGGTCGCAGAGGGCATCTTATGGGTGACTCGATACCACTTATAGATGCTTGAGATAGCTCGCGTAGCGCGGGTTATCGATCGCCATTTTAGCGACCGTAATCTGCTCCAAGGCAGCAAGTAGCTTATCTTCACTGGCACTCAGGTCTGCGCTTTGAATATGCTTAAGCAAGTTTTGATTCAGCTCATCATTGCCGCCGTCAGCCCCCAAATATTCGCCCAGTTCAGCACGCTCCAAACGCTGAAACTGGTCACCCAATTCAGACTCGCGGGAGATAATACCCAGTACATTCATGGCAATTTTCAATTTGTATTTAAGCCCGCTATCATCAACGGCGGGCGTCACCTCCTGCTCTAAAAACTCTCGCAGCGCCTCGCATAACTGACTGACCTTGGGCTGATTTATGGGCATTGCTATTTACCTCTCAGTAAATCGAGAATATCTAATTCGCACTCTGAAACACGGCGACCAATAGCCACACGTTCCAGGGATCGCTCTCGGCCGCTCAAATGCATATCACATTGATACAAGCAGATCACCCCCCATTTCAGTACGCCGAACAGCTCCCAAAATTTAACCGCGTCATTATTAACCTGACGACCGCTTGCCTGCGTATAGGCTTGGTACAAACTCTCGCGGTCACCAAAGCCACCGACGGGTTTGTCGATGCGGCCGAAGCGCCATGAATTCACGCAGAGCCAGCCAAGATCCTCCATGGGATCGCCAATATGCGAGAGTTCCCAATCGAGTACGGCGCGAATGCCGTCTTCACCCACCATTAAATTGCCATTGCGGAAGTCACCATGCACCAAGGTTTCTTCCGCACAGTTTGGAATATGTTCAGCAAGCCAGCGAAAGGCATACTCAAACACGGGTAAACTTTGCCGGTAGCCGTCATAGGCCTGTCGATAAAAGGCAATTTGATCGACAGCCAAGGCACGTTTTAAACCGCCTAAACTGCTTAATGCTACGGCGTGAATGGCCGCCAGAATGTCACCACACTGGCCGGCCATCTGCTCTCTGGCTGGCCCATAACGCGGATCTTTTAAGATTTTTTGCGGCAGGGTTTCACCCTCAATATGGCGCATAATGAAGCCTTCGCCCAAACCATCCTCGGGGCACAATTGCGCTATCACTTCGGGTGCAGCTACCCCGGCGGCAACCGCCGCACTAATCACCATAGCCTCGTCTGATTTAGTTAGCGCGCCACCGAACTGACTGGCATCGTGACCACGCCGGAATATCAGTGCCTGCAGGCCCCGCGCACTCGATGCATTGAAGAACCAGGTTTGCGCAGCGGCGCCGCCGGTGAGCCGACGCAATCCGCTAATCGCTACCGGCTCTTGCCATTGCCGAGTAAGCAGCTTTTCCAGCGGCCCGGCTAAGTTCTGAGCCAAGTTAGCTTCAGCGTCAATATCAGCAAACTCACTCACGCGTTACCCGCCCATTCCGCATCGCGAGTACCGAAGTCCCAACCTTGGCCACCCTCGCGATAGCGCTTTAAGACCTGCCGCGCCACCGATTGGATATGCACCTCATCCGGGCCGTCGTAAATTCTCGCCTCCCGCGCGTGTCGGTACATGCGACTCAGCGGCGTGTCATCGGTGAGACCCGCGGCACCATAAACCTGAATCGCTCGGTCAACAACATTGTGGAGCATGCGCGCACCAACAACCTTAATCGCTCCAATTTCGACCCGCGCTGCGTCGCCACTGTCTATGCAGCGCGCCGCATGCAGGGTGAGTTGCCTGCAGGCCTGAATTTCGGCCAGACTGTCGAAAACATGCTGCTGCATAAGCTGCTTATCAGCCAGACTAGAACCAAATGCACTGCGATTATGGAGCCGCTCACACATTAAATCGAAGGCCCGTTGGGCCTGGCCTAGCCAGCGCATGCAGTGAAAGATACGACCGGGTCCCAAGCGCCGCTGGGCAATCACAAAGCCTTCGCCACGACCACCCAATAGGTGATGCTCTGGCACTCGGATGTCGTGGTATTTGACCTCAAAATGGCCACTATTAAGGCCCAATAGCGGCGTATCTCGAACAATCTCATAACCCGCTGCATCGGTGGGAACAAGAATCATACTGAAGGCTTTGTGATCCGAGGCGTCGGGCTCGGTGCGGCACATAATGGTGGTATAAGCGGCAATATCGGCGCCAGTGGTAAACCACTTGTGGCCATTAATGCGCCAAACACCGTCTTCGAGTACCGCGCTAGTTTGTAATTGAGTGGGGTCAGAGCTCGACAGGGCCGGCTCAGTCATCGCAAAACTCGGACAAATCTCGCCGGCCACCAAGGGCCGCAAATATTGCTCTTGCTGCTGCGGTGAGGCGTATTGCTTGAGCATAATGGAGTCTTGCAAAGAGTAGGTGCCAAACACGCGCTGGGCATACTCAGAGCGACCTATCACTTCATTAATATACACATAGTCAAGAAACGGCATGCCCTGACCGCCAATATCTTTGGGATGACCCAAGGCCCACAAACCTGCCGCTTTTGCCTCTTTCACCAACTCGGTAAGCTTGCGCTCAGACGCCGCTTTGTCGGCCCCTTGCAGCACGGACTCTGCGGGGTAGATACGCTGTTCCAAGAACTCCAAGACCTGTTGACGAACTTCTACCCACGTTGCCGCTGCACTCACAGTTGACTCCAATTTTTATCATTTTGACTGCTGACAATACAAACAAGACGCCTTTTTATTGTCAAGTAAATTGACTTTATATATGATAAAGACATCGGCGAGACAATCTAACAATAATCACAATAGCCAACTTATACGCAGCGAGATACCCATGACGTCATCACTCAAGGCTTTAAACAACATCCACCATGCGGCATACCGCTGCCGCGATGCTGAGCAAACACGCTGGTTTTACGAGGATATCTTGGGGCTAAAACTGGCCGCAGCTTTTGAAGAAGATATTGATTTTGGTGAAAATCTTGGCCGCAATCGCAATTTTTTGCACATCTTCTTTGAAATGGGTGACGGCAGCTACCTCGCCTTTTTTGATGAACCCGGTATATCCAAAGAAGAAAATTTCGCCCGCAAAGACAGCTTCGACATGCATCTGGCACTAGAGGCCGACAGCATGGAAGACCTACTTGCCTGGCATAAACACATTAACGAAGCTGGCAAAACCTGTCTTGGTCCCGTTGATCACGGCTTTGTACATTCGGTATATATGTATGACCCCAACGGCATACAGGTAGAAATCACCTGCCGAGCGAACGACCCATCAATTATGCAACAGCACACCGACGACGCTCGCAGCTCTTTAAGCGCGTGGACACAGAAAACTCGCCCGCTGAAAGAAGATACTTTCGGCGCTGCAAAGATTGATAAGCGAGGACGTTAATCAAATACTGAACGTTCGGGCCCTGGGGATCGTACCGCATCAATCCGACCGTTCAGAGCAGGCGCTTATTGCCGGCGGCGGCTATTCGCCGCATACGCCGAGTAAGACAGCGCCAACGCTATGCAGATACCCGCAGGAATAAATAGAGCATTGAATCCAAGCATACTGAAAATATAGGCCCCAAAAGCCCCACCAGAAATAAAGCCCGTGATGATAATTAGAAACAACAATGCCTTTCTTTTATCGAAAGACCCGCCCCTAAACTTTTCACCCAGCATAATACCTAAGTCGGTGAATATACCGGTGACATGGGTGGTGCGCAGAACCGCTCCACTATAAGTGGTCGCAAGGGCATTCTGTAAACCACAGGCCGCAGACGCCAAATAATGGCCGAGATAAGAATCTCTCGTTAAAAAATAAACCGAGCAAAAAAGAAATATCGCCTCTAAGGTCAGTAAACTGCTGTAATTGCGTCCTAACTTTAATGCCCCGCCACGCAAGAAATAACCTGATATTGCCGCGCCAATAAGAAAGCTAAACAAAACCGCAATCAAATGAAAAAAATCAGCAAAGTCGGTATTAACAATGCCCGTGCCCAATAGGGTGGCGGTTCCGGAGAGGTGGGAAATGGATTGGTGCTTAAAGCCTAATAGACCGACTGCGTTCACAAATCCGGCCACTAGGGCGAGAATAAATGAGCCGTATTCTACCCAGCGAGGTAATTTTGAAATCACATAAATCCTTTAACCTAGCAGTGCTAGCAAACGCATTGAACAGCCAGTATAAGTGCAAAGCCATACCGCTCGGGTTTTGCCAATACAAAAATAAGGACAGAGACACCAAGCCGATCTTATAACAAGTATCTACTTAGACCGGCGGCACAACAACAATGGGGCCCCAGCCTTTATGTAGCACCTGTTTAAGCTGTTTTAGCTGGGTTCCACCAATGCGATTAGCAAGCTCATTCTCGATGCCGACAATCGCTTTCTCAGCATCCTGCCTAATTTTATCGGCGCTGGCGCTGAACTGGACAATTTTTGCGCGGCGATCTGCTGGGTCCGGCACCAGCTCTAGCAGACCATCATCGCGCATACCCTGCAGTAACTGATGAATCGCCTGTCTGCTTACGCCCAAATTACGCGCCAAGGAAGCGGGACGATTTATACCTACCGTGACGCTTATCATGATCATAGACTTGGTGCGGTTCATACGCTCCCAGCCAGCGGCTTCGAGACTGGCCTGCAAGCTCTCGTCCATCCAGAACAAAGCGTAAGCCAATGTGCCAATCAAAAAGTCCTGATGTTCCGCTATTTTTTTCATTCTTTATCCAAATAGGTACTGCGCTCAAAAACCGCTCTGTTCGCCCCCGCTAGAATAGGGCAATTATGCTTACGCTCAATGTTGGCAAGCTATTGTATGCGCTATAGCTACCAAACACCTAGCTTAGCAGCACTCACTTTAGTAAAGATAATTGACATATTATCTCGGAATTGCTCTACTGCCACCCATACTTTTTCTATGCGTAAACAGCGAGTATCGTCATGACCAATAAGAAAAAAGCCTACGAGCGCGTACCCTATTTAATTTTCTACCAAGACAAAAGTCCATTCAAAGAAACCTACGGCGGGCCCATGGATTTTGGTGCGCTGAAGTCGCATCTGCTGCGTCCTGCAGAACCCAAAACAAACAATGTTATTGTGTTTATGCACCCAGTCGGGGGCGGCGAATACCTGCCGATGATTACCGAGCTGGCCAAAGCTGGCTACCCTGTTATTTACTGCCAAAGCCGCTATCCCGGCAATGACACTGCGTTGATTATGGAAAAGGTCGTTATTGACCTTGGCAACTGCATTCGTCACGCCAAAGAAAAGTTTGGTTTCGACAAGGTCATTTTAGCGGGTTGGAGTGGCGGTGGTTCGCTGTCGATGTTTTATCAAAGTCAGGCCGAAAACCCAAGCATCACAGCAACACCTGCCGGTGACGCTGTTGATCTGACTATTCAAGACCTTATTCCCGCCGACGGCATTATGATGCTGGCTGCACACGTCAGTCGCACGCATACTTTAACTGAATGGATGGACGCCTCGGTTCTAGATGAACAAGACCCCAGTCAGCGCGATCCAGAGCTGGATCTTTACAATCCCGAGAACCCCAATCAAGCACCCTATTCAGCTGAGTTTCTAGCACGCTACCGCGCCGCGCAAATTGCCCGCAATCGCAAAATCACCGCCTGGGTTAAAGACAAACTAACGAGTTTAAAAGACAGCGGCCGCCCCAACGATGAATTCGCCTTTGTGGTTCATGGCACCATGGCAGATCCGCGCTGGCTAGACCCCACCATCGATGCCAATGAGCGCAAGCCGCGCTGGTGTTACTTAGGCGACCCTGAAGTCGTTAACAACGGACCCGTGGGCTTAGCTCGTTTCTGCACGCTGCGCAGTTGGCTGTCGCAATGGAGCTATGACGACTCCAATGCTGATGGCCTGCGTTGTGCGCAAAACATCACGGTACCGGCCTTGGTTGTAGGCAACGGCGCCGACGATGCCTGCACACCCAGCCACACCACGCGGATCTTTGATGCGATTGCTCATAACAACAAAGAAATGCACGAAATCAAAGGTGCTACCCACTACTACTTTGGCCAGCCGGAACAATTAAATGAAGCAATTCAATTGTGCGGCGACTGGATGCAACGCCAGGGCTTGGTATAAAACCTAGCCGCTAACACTGGCTTGTTGGCGCTTATTTTTAGGCTCCGGAATATCGATACTCTGGACTGATAAGCGCCGCGCTTTCCCGTTTAATAGCGGCCACTCGATTTCATTACCCTTTTGCAGCCCCAGCAAAGCGCAGCCTACTGGTGACAATACCGAGATTTTTAGTGCGCTCACATTAGCCTGCCAAGGCATCACTAAAGCTAGGCGGGTTTGCGCTTGAGAATCTAAATCAACAAAGGTCACCAAAGAATCTACGCACACAAAGTCATTGGCGAAGTCGCCATCTGCAATAATATCTGCGCGATCTAACTCCGACTGCAAATCTTGCGCAGCCTCAGAGCGATTGCGACGAACAAACTCGCTTAACAATTGGTAGTCAGACTCTTTTACAAAAATAGGGATATGCGATAAGTCCTGCATAATTTTCTCCATGGCGAAGCCTGGCGATACTGATGAATATATCGGCCAGTGTTTAATAGTGAAATGATCAGATTGGGAGTATTGCAGGCGACTGGGTAAACCCAATCGCCCTATGAGAGGAAGACAGCAAAAATCCCAGCGCAGACCGCGCCGAAATTAAAAACTTCAAGTCCATAAAAAAATGAGGTATTCATAAACCCGAGACTAGCAGCTTTGAAAAACTTAGCAAGCCAGCGAGCTATCAAATATAGGCTGAACAATGAAATCTTAGTTTGCGTAAAGAGTGACAATGGCAAGCGCTAAAAAACACACCCGAACAAAACGCCAGGCCTCATCTGGACATTCGGTATCTATGATCTTATTTGCTAAGCCCTACGCCCGCCGCTCCGCGCAGACTGGCAAAAATATCACCGCTAAGCCACCAAGTATTTAATGGCCGCAGCAGGATTTTTGCGCGCCGGCTGCTAGACTCAAAGTACCACTAGGAGCTGCGCATCATGATTGATATACGTGATAAGGACCAGAGTGCCGAAATTATTCTACGTCCAAATTGTTCCGCCAGCTGGAATCAGAATCGGCGCATTATCGTTGCCGTGATGGCAGTGAACACCATGTTTAGCGGAGGCTTTATCGCTATTGGCGCGTGGATGGTTCTACCCTTTATGGGAATCGAACTGCTAATGATGTGGCTAGTACTGAGCCGAGTATTTCAAAATCTGCAAATACAGCAAATTGTGAATCTCACCTCGCAAACTCTAAGTATTGATGTCGGCCACCAGCACCGCGAACAGCGCTGGCAGTGGCCAAGAGACGGGAGCTGCGTGCTCGTTTCGGTTCGCCCTCACCCCTGGGACCCACTGCAAATTAGCCTTAGCCACCGCGGCGAACAGGTATCGATAGGCGGATTTTTAAATAAAGGTGACAGCCAGCAACTGCTGAGTGAGCTGCGTCGACACTTACCTGTCAGGCATTACTGCCCAGAGATTATTATCAGCATTTGATCGACTCTGCGTCGCGGGGTTTAGGGCTCGAGCAGCAGCGACAGCTCCCCTAACTCAGCATAAGACACATAGTAACGCCCGGCCTCTAAGGGCTGTATAGGCCCAATAGCACCGGTTAATAACCACTGATCAGGATAAATAATCCAGCCCTGTTCAATACGCTCATTAATTAAATTCAGTAGCATTTGCCACTGCCCGCCAATTAATGAATCACTTTGGGCGGCAAATAAGGGTAAATCGTTTAAATACAATCCCACTGTTACAGCTTCAACGTCGATGCTCCCAATCGCCACCGGCGTGCCAACCACAAAGCTGTGAGCCGCAACATTTGCGCGAACAATGTCAAAAACCGTAGGTGCGCCCGAAGCTTTAAAGCCGATGTCAGGCAACTCGACGGCGGGCGCCACTACATCTACCAATTTCTTCAAGTTCATCACATCCGCGACACGGTGCTTTAAAGGCCGCTTAAGACGGAAGGCCAATTCCACCTCAAGCATTCCCTTTTTAAAACTCGACAAATTGATAGGCTGAACCGAATCTAAACCGGCACCGGGCAACAGCACCCCCATGATTGGGCGATCACTGCGAAATTTCTTTTGCGAGCCTAGCGAGGTGAGACCAGCCTTAAATCCCTCGGGTAGTCGACCGCCGAGTTTTTTATCGAGACTTAATTTTTGTGATTGATAAGCGCCCTGCCATCGCAGCGCGTTTAACGATTCAGGGGATAGAGCCTCATCTGTTTCTGCAACACTTGTGGAAGCAAGGCTCAGCAAACCGAGTACAAAGAAGAAATTTAAAACCACGCGCCGCATATTCAAGACCACCAGAAACCAAATCACTTGTTTTTCAAACCCGCTTTAACATTAATCAGAAAGGTAGTACTCAACCGTCGAAACAACTCGAACCTTTTTAATGTGCGGGTTATTTTTGTCGCGATCACTAATCGAAAATTGTCCCTGGGAAGCGCGTTTAATCTTGCCCAACACACTCTCCGAATCGCCAGCGAACTTCTCGGCAACGGCGCGCGCTTGGCGAGTAGCTTCCTCAATCATCGACGGTTTAACTTGATTGAGTTTGGTAAAAATATACTCAGTCTGAGCCTGATAATTATTACCGTTGAAGGCGATACCTTTTTTACCCAGATCAGATAACTGGCGACTTACTTCTCGCACTTTGTCGATATTTTCAGAATACACCGTCACCGTCTGCTCAGCGGTATAGCGAAAGGGAGAACCGACATTATTGCCGTACTGTTGCGCTGATTTATCAGTAATTGCGGGCGCGGAAACAGATATTTCATCGCTGGAAAAGCCCTTATCTAGTAAAAAGGCTTTTATCGTGACGATACGTTCATCTATTAACACATAGAGCTTTGGCAGGTCATTACTCGCCTCGGTGAACTGCAGCGGCCAAATAGCGATATCCGCGACAAACTCACGTTCAGATAAGCCTTTTACCGTCACACTGCGTTCAAACTGCCGATATTGCGTAACCGCAGTCCCTAGCAATAGGCCCAGCACTGCAAGCCCCAACACCAGTGACACACCCAATATCAGCGCATTCGCCGTTGAGTTCTTAGAACTAGTCATAGCGCCTTTTCCTATTCATTATGTAATATCGGCCATCGTTTGGTCGCTTATTTTTTAAACGACTTTGGCAAATACGCCCAGCGTTAATGAGCGCAAATCTTCTGGCGCAAGCTCTAATTCTAAGCCTCGACGACCAGCACTGATATAGACGGTAGAGAACTGCAACGCAGACTCATCAATTACCGTCGCTAATAATTTCTTCTGTCCCAAGGGGCTAACGCCACCGAGTACATAGCCAGTACTTCTCTCTACATCTATCTGAAGGGCCATCGCCGCTTTTTTCGCGCCCAGCGCTTTAGCGGCCTGCTTCATATTTAGTTGCTCGGAAACAGGTAATACCGCGACAGCCAAGGCCTTAGCATCCAAAGTAATTACAAGCGTTTTAAACACCTGTTGCGGGTCGACTCCCAGCTTCTCTGCCGCTTCCAGTCCATAGGATGCACTGACAGGGTCGTGCACATATTCATGGACGAGGTGGGCAAGCTTCTGCTTTCTTACTAAATTTATCGCTGGCGTCATACGTTCTCCGACAGCCTCTCCCAGGCCACTGCAATTGACCGTCACAGGCCGCTCTAGTTCCCGCAGAGCCGGGCACGCGAATATAAGCAAGCTAGTCCTATACGGATAAGCCCAAAGGCTGAAAAAGTAGCTATACATTGATTAGAGCAAGAATTTCAGCCTAGGCAATTAACAATTAAGCTGATTATAGATCGATGCACCAGCCTGTATGACCCCACTACAGCCCCAATAGCGCCTTCATTCAGCACTATTAACGGTATGCGTAGCAGAAACAAGTGTCAGTCATATATGGCTCGGGGAGCTGGCGTGCTAAAATTGCGCGCTTTCCCATTCCCACCGCAACCCGCAAGGTATATACAGCTATGACGACGACAGAGACAAGAAAACGGGTTGGATTCGTGAGTTTGGGATGCCCAAAAGCATTAGTTGATTCTGAGCGCATTCTCACCCAATTACGCATCGACGGCTACGATATTGTGCCAAACTATGACGATGCCGACGTTGTGGTCGTGAATACCTGTGGCTTTATTGATAGCGCAAAGCAAGAGTCGCTTGACGCCATTGGTGAGGCTTTGAAAGAAAACGGCAAGGTAATCGTGACCGGCTGCATGGGCGATGACGCAAAAATTCGTGCCGTTCACCCCAATGTTCTGGCCGTGAGCGGTCCCGCCGCCTACGAAGAAGTCGTCGGCGCAGTGCACGAATGGGCGCCAGCCAACAAGCAGCACGACCCCTTTATTGACCTAGTCCCCCCGCAGGGCGTTAAATTAACACCAAGACACTACGCCTATTTGAAAATATCCGAAGGCTGCAATCATCGCTGCAGCTTCTGCATTATCCCCTCGATGCGGGGCGATTTAGTCAGCCGTCCGATTGGCAGCGTATTAGAAGAAGCAAAACGCTTGGTCAACGCCGGTGTTCGCGAAATTTTAGTGGTGTCACAAGACACTAGCGCCTATGGCTTAGACACCAAGTACAAACTCGATTTTTGGGATGGCCGTCCGATTAAAACCCGGATGCTAGAGTTGTGTGAAGCGCTGGGGGAAATGGGCGTGTGGGTGCGCCTGCACTATGTTTACCCCTATCCGCATGTCGACAATGTCATTCCTTTAATGGCTGAGGGCAAAATTCTGCCCTATTTAGACATTCCCTTTCAGCACGCCAGTCACAAAATATTAAAGGCGATGAAACGCCCTGCTCACCAAGAAAAAACCTTGGAGCGTATTAAAAAATGGCGTGAGATCTGCCCAGATTTAGTCATTCGCTCAACCTTTATTGTGGGCTTCCCCGGCGAGACTGAAGAAGACTTTCAAATATTGCTGGACTGGTTGCAAGAAGCACAGCTTGATCGTGTCGGCTGTTTTGAATACTCACCGGTAGAGGGCGCAACCGCCAACGAGCTTGAGGATCAAGTGCCCGCTGAGGTTAAAACTGAACGTTGGCAGCGCTTTATGGTGGTCGCCCAAGAAATTTCGGCCAAGCGTCTGCGCGCCAAGATTGGTAGCCAGCAAGAAAT
Source organism: Zhongshania sp. R06B22 (assembly GCF_040892595.1). Lineage (NCBI taxonomy): Bacteria > Pseudomonadati > Pseudomonadota > Gammaproteobacteria > Cellvibrionales > Spongiibacteraceae > Zhongshania > Zhongshania arctica. Next base: position 2,934,930 of record NZ_JBFRYB010000001.1, read on the forward strand.
TTTAATCGACTCCGTCGATGAAGAAGGCGCCATTGGTCGCAGCGTCGCCGATGCCCCCGAAATTGACGGCAAGGTTTACTTAGACGGATTCACCGACGTAAAACCCGGTGACGCCTTGGTCGTCAATATCATTGACTCCGACGACTACGATCTCTGGGCTGAACCCGCTTAATGAACCTGCTGCTACTGCAGCCTGAAGATTTAGGCACGCACTCTGACGATATTAATCGTGTCACGCTGAGCGACTGGCGCGCTCAACATATTCGAGAGGTGTTGCGCGCATCAAGCGGCGACACCCTAAAAGTAGGCCTTCTTAATGGGCTTATTGGTACCGCTACTATCACGGCAATCAGCAATGACAAGGTGAGTCTTGAGTTTGAGCTGCATAAGCCGCCGCCGCCAAAACTGCCGCTCACACTGTTACTGGCACTGCCCCGCCCCAAAATGGCAAGACGGATAATTCGCGCCGCCACAGAATTGGGCGCCGCCGAGATCATTCTGCTCAATAGCTACCGCGTCGATAAAAGTTATTGGCAGAGCCCCTTGGTCAGCGACGAGACACTCCATAAAGCCATGTTGGAAGGCCTTGAGCAGGCGGGTGATACCCACTTGCCAATATTGCAAAGAGCCACTCGCTTTAAGCCCTTTGTTGAAGACCAATTGCCAAACCTATTAAAAAATAAAATAGGTTTATTAGCACACCCCTATGCCGACCAAGGACCACCGCATTCAGTAAGCCAAGCTTGCCTGCTCGCCATTGGCCCTGAAGGCGGCTTCATTCCCTATGAATGCGAGAAGCTCATCGCCGCGGGACTGCAAAGCTTTAGTCTTGGCCCCCGCATTCTCAAAACCGAAACAGCGGTTTCGACTCTAATTGGCCGACTGTTTTTATAGAACGCCCTTAGCCTAGAGCGCGCTCCAGAAAATCCAAACGGTCTTGACCAAAGAACATCTCATCATCAAGAAAGCAGGTTGGAGCACCAAACACATGACGAGATATCGCCTCATTGGTAATTGCTTTCAAACGTTCTTTGACCGCATCGTCGTCACATAGCGCAAGCACCTCAGCAGGATCAAAGCCGGCCTCAGACAAAACCGCGCTAACCACAGCAGGGTCGGCCATATTCTTTTCATTTACCCACAGCGCGGTAAAGATCGCGCTTAAGTAGTCGTGGAATTTCGGCGTGTCTAGATACCCCACTGCGCCACGCATCAACATCAAAGTATTAACCGGAAAATACGGATTAAAATTCATGGCTACGCCGCAGCGGGTAGCGACGCGCTGCAAATCAAGCAGCATATAACGTGCCTTGGCAGGAATTGCCGCGGGAGATTGATTGCCTGTCGCCTTGAACACCCCGCCAAGCAACATTGGCTTATACACTATCTCCGCATTGTGCCTACCAGCCAAGCTCGGTAACTGCGTCCACGCCAAGTAACTTGCCGGACTACCCACATCAAAATAGAACTCTATCAATTTACTCATTATGTTAACTCTCTCAAAACGTTTCCATCCAAGGACGTAGGTCAAACTCATGGGTCCAGCAATCTCGTGCCTGGCAATGAATTTGCCAATACTGCTCGGCAATATGTTCAGGATCTATAATCCCACCCTCGGATTTGGTCGCGTATTTATCGGGGAAGATCTCGCGTATGAATGCAGTATCAATAGCACCGTCAATAATAGAATGTGCAACATGAATACCCTGTGGGCCAAGTTCACGAGCCATACTTTGCGCCAAGGCGCGCAGCGCAAACTTGGCACTCGCAAAGGCGCTAAAGCCACTAGCGCCGCGCAGAGACGCGGTTGCACCAGTGAAAATAATCGTGCCTTTGTTCCTTGGCAACATCGCCTTGGCCGCCTCGCGACCTGTCAAAAAACCCGCGAACGCTGACATTTCCCAGACCTTTCTATAGACCTGTGCGGTGGTCTCGATAATGGGAAAGTAGACATTGCCACCGATATTGAAAACCACCACCTCAACACAGCCAATATCGCGCTCTATACCCTTAAAGAGATCGACCATCGCGTCTTCCTGCCGGGCGTCACACGCCATAGCGTGAGCGACACCACCTTCAGATTCGATATCTTTAAGTAATGCTTGCAAGGCATCTGCATTTCTTCGGGTGGCAACGACCGTAAAGCCTTCACGGGCAAACCGTCTAGCAGTCGCACCGCCGGTGGCATCACCCGCACCTATCACCACAGCAACCGGAGCTGAATTTCTGATTATTGTCATACATCCCCATAAGGACTATTTTAAAATAGCCCTAAAACATAAGTTCCTTTTTGGAACTTGTCAATTTATTCTAGACTATTCATTAAATAGGAATTGGATTGCGCTATGCGATGGGAAGACCTTGACCAAGAGCCATGTTCGCTTGCGCGCACCCTTGCCGTGGTGGGCGATCGCTGGACATTATTGATACTCAGAGATTGCTTTTTAGGCGTCAGGCGCTTTGACGTCTTTGAAAAGCGGCTTGGCATTACCCGTCACATCCTTGCTGACAGGCTCAAGAAATTGCTCAGCTATGGGGTGCTCTATAAATCACCCTATCAAGAGCGACCTTTACGCGAAGAGTACCGTCTAAGCGAAAAAGGACTGGAATTGCACTCGGTTATTCTCGGCTTAGTAAGCTGGGGAGACCGATACATGAGCGATGAACGGGGTGCGCCAATAGTGCACGTCCACAAATCCTGCGGTCATCAAATACACCCCATCACCAGCTGCCCTGAATGCGGTGAAGCCATTACCGCCAAGGATATAACACTAGAGTTGGGGACGAACTGGGATAACAGCCTAGGGGAGCTGCTTCCCACCAGAAACACTTAAGTACTTGCAGGCGAGGTCGCCGAGCGACTATGAAGTAGTTTGATGATATCTCGCCAACTGACAATACCTACTGGAAAGCCATGTCCATCTATCACTGGCACGCAAGAAATCTTATGCTTAATAAACAATTCCATTACGTCATCAACGCTTTGGTCCTCACGAACACAAATGGGATGCCGCGACATCACTTGATGCACGCGTTTATTCAAGGCAGCTGCCTCAGCCTCCGTCGCCACAGGCAGCTCAGCCCTAGGACCGATGGACCTGAAAAAATCCCGATCAGAAACAATACCGACAAATTCTTTGCCATCTACGACCAAAAGATGATGTAACTTTTGCTCCCTGAACATGCGGCTAACTTTGCTTAGCCTGTCATCCGCCATAATGGTAACGACCGGCTTACTCATAACAGCATCTGCCCTGATTGCCACTGTCATACCTCGCCATCCCCCATATTAAATTTAGTATCCGACACCTCACCCGCCAGCCGCATTTTCACCATCATATTGTTCTCGGAGTCGGCATTTTTCAAGGCAACCTCTCTAGTAATCAAGCCTTGCTTATAAAGTGAGAATAGAGCGTGATCAAAGGTTGCCATACCCATGTTCTGGCTCTTCTCCATGGTGTCCTTAATCAAATCGATCTCACCGGTCTCGATCAGCTCCGAGATATAGGGTGATTGTAATAGCACCTCTACAGCGGGAATTCGAAGTTCGCTAACGCCAGCTACCAGCCGCATGGCAACGACCGCCTTTAAGTTTAAGGACAAATCCATAAACAATTGCTTGTGCGCAGTATCCGGAAAAAAGTTCACAACCCTATTAAGCGCTTGGTCAGCATTATTTGCGTGTAAGGTTGCCAAACATAAATGCCCCGTTTCCGCATAGGCAATGGCATGCTGCATGGTCTGTTGATCACGAATTTCCCCGATCATAATCACATCAGGAGCCTCGCGCATGGCATTAGAGAGCGCGGATATAAAGGACATCGTATCCAGCCCGACTTCCCGCTGGTCGACTACAGAGCGCTTGTGAGTATGAAGAAACTCAATAGGATCCTCGATACACAATATATGACCAGGGGTGTGTTGATTCCTATAATCTATCATCGATGCCAGAGTAGTAGATTTTCCCGATCCGGCGGATCCCACCACCAGAATTAAGCCTCTATTTAAGCCCACCAACTCTTTTAATACCGGTGGTAAGTTAAGGGATTCAAGACTGGGAATCGTGCTGTGAATGTAACGCACTACCATCGACACTTCGCCGCGCTGGCGATAAAAGTTAAATCTAAAACGGCCTATTGCATCAAAACCAAGGGCGAGATTCAGCTCCATGGTTTTCTCAAATGTCCTCTTTTGATCATCATTTAAAATTGAGTATGCCAGCTCCTTAACTTGGTTTGGCGCAAACGCGACTTGACCAACCGGGTGACACAGGCCTTCAATCTTTATTGTGGGTAACGCACCGGTGCTAAAGAAAAAATCCGAGGCATTTTTGCTAACCATAAGTTCAAGATAGGAAATGAGATTACCCACGTTAGCAACTCCTTAGATTGGATGGATAGTAGCGATTATTAGGCATCGGACTGTTTAGCCTCCAACTCATTGTAGTAGCAATCTCTAACTTGCAAGTACACATAAGCCAACCCTCGCTGACTATCGACCACGCACTCCTGACTCCTTTTGGAGCTAGCGATGCCAAAACTCGACCACCCAGCTTCCGAAAACACTGCGCAATAAGCATAGGGAGGAATTCTTGTCGTGTTTTATCGATAATGTCGCTGGGCGGCTTAGCAACAAAAAAGCAAGAAGCACAGTTATAGCCGACGATATTTCCTTCTAGATCAACGACCCAAATTAATTCCAATATCACCTTGTAAACTATCGAAAAATCGCTCTCTTGCGTGCAAATATATTCCTTCACAGCGCTAACATGCATAGCACTCACCCCTGAGATCCTACTTCCTTATCATAAACCTAGCCTTAACAGACGGCCTCGTACATCAGTACATACCATTACTCAGCGTTTCATTATTGAGAAATAGGTTTGCCCGCGCTACTAACTACCGTGATAAGTGATTTCGCGCAATACATCGTGTACAAAAAGTGTAGTAGCTAAAAAGTGGTATACAAATTTAGTGGCTTCAAAAGAAACGAATACTGTGCAATGGTCCTCTAGGTACAGCAAACAAAGGTAATCAGGCACGTGCACTCTGGGCTTGAGTGGCTAGGATGTAGAAAGCCATTACAAAGAAAGGTGGTATTGAATGGCCTCTGCGCCCTAAAATGCCTAAATCCTAACAAAAACATACAATACGACTATTTGCCCCCTGCTCTGCCACGTGCCGAGCCGCGGCAACACCATAGGATCAACAATGGCTTTTACCGATAAGAATGCTGAACCCTACAGCGGTGAACACTTAGTTCGCTATATAAAAAAGGCTATGCGGGTTTCGCCACCGAATTCTAAAATCCGGAATGTTGCTTATAAGATAATCAAGCGCATGTTTCAGCCGGAACTGATTAATGTAGAAAACATTCCGTCTCAGCCTTGCTTGTTCGTTGCAAACCACGCCATGTACGCGGTTGACGGCCCTATTATCGGACTGCCAATGTTAGCTGAGCAAGGCCGTTTTCTGCGTCCGCTCAGCGATAAATTTATGTGGAATTCGGTTAACGAGAAGTTACTGTTAGACCAAGGGGCGGTCATTGGCCATCCCGAGGTATGCTCCGCCCTAATGGAAAAAGGCAGTGACTTGCTGGTGTTTCCAGGTGGCGCTCACGAGGCCACCAAATCAGCTGACAAAAAATACCAACTGCTGTGGAAGGAGCGTTACGGCTTTATAAAGCTCGCCGCTAAACATGGCTACACCATTGTACCAACGGCGATTGTTGGTCCAGAAGATTTTTACAAACACATGATAGAAGGTGAGGATTTACCACAGACTCTAGTTGGCCGCACGCTAACGCGGCTCGGCATTATTAATGAAAACACCCGTACAGACTTGATAGGACCTATTCCTATGGGCTTGTTCGGCACCCTTATTCCCAAACCCCAAAAATGCTATCTACAGTTTGGAGAGCCATTAGATTTAAGCCAGTACAAGGGTGAAGTCCTGAGCAAAGCTACGATGGTTGATTTACGTGCGCAAGTCGCAACTAGTATCAATACAATGGTTGAGTCGCTTTTACTGCTCCAGGATGAGGAAAAACCTAACAAAGGACGCCTTCGTCGCCTACTGACACGATAAGGTTTAAAAACTGCGACTGCGGACAGTAATACTTTGCTGCAAAATGCGATTTTTTAAAAACCAAGCACATAGCAAAAAGCTTTCGACCGCGAGATCGAAAGCTTTCACACATCCAAAACTAGACTTTATTGTACCGATCAACATTAAAATATTGTCGGCTCAGTCCCTCTACCTTGTCGTCTAGGCCGCTTATTTAAAGCTAAGTTAGCCGGCAAATGTCGTCAATCTTTGCCGCGACTTATACGATACCAAACGCCAGCATGGCATCGGCAACTTTTTTAAAGCCCGCAATATTTGCCCCTTTGGCGTAGTCAACATAGCCATCAGCGAGAACACCGTGTGACCGGCAACGCTCATGGATATCCTTCATTATATCCCGTAAAAGCTCGTGCAATTTAACTTCGTCCCACGACATGCGCGCGCTGTTTTGACTCATCTCTAAGCCAGACACAGCGACTCCACCGGCGTTGGCAGCTTTGGCCGGACCGAAGCCAATGCGCGCCTCACGAAAAGTATGCACAGCCTCTGTGGTGCAGGGCATATTGGCGCCCTCGGCAACGAGCATGACACCATTATTAATCAGCGCTATAGCGTCGTCCTGGCCGATTTCGTTTTGGGTGGCGCAAGGTAGCGCAATGTCACAGGGAATATGCCAAGGCTTTTCTGCTTGATGAAAGCTCGCCTCAGGGAATTGTTCTACGTATTCGGCAATGCTACCTTGATGTTTTAATTTGTGTTCTTTTAACCAATGAATTTTGTTCTGATCAAATCCCTCTGGGTCGTGGATGAATCCACTGGAATCTGACAGCGTAATTACCTTGGCACCAAGGCCAATGGCTTTCTCAGCCGCATGCAGAGCAACATTACCCGCGCCGGACACGCAAACCGTTTTATTTGTAAACGAATCGCCGCGGTGCTCAAGCATATTTTCAACAAAATAAATCAGCCCGTAACCCGTCGCTTCAGTACGGACGAGGCTCCCCCCCCAACTTAAACCTTTACCCGTCAGCACCCCGACATAGCGGTTAGTGATCCGTTTGTACTGCCCAAACATATATCCAATCTCTTTAGCACCAACGCCAATATCACCAGCTGGTACATCGGTGACCTCGCCAACGTGGCGATAAAGTTCGGTCATGAAGGATTGGCAAAAGCGCATTATTTCATTATCGGATTTACCCTTAGGATTAAAGTCACTCCCTCCCTTACCACCACCCATTGGCAATCCGGTGAGGCTATTCTTAAAGGTTTGCTCAAAAGCGAGAAATTTCAAAATACTTTGATTTACGCTTTTGTGAAATCGGAGGCCGCCTTTATAGGGACCAATCGCGTTGCTATTCTGAACCCGGTAGCCGCGCTGAACGCGAACATTGCCAAGATCATCCTGCCAACATACCCGAAACGAAATCACCCGGTCGGGTTCCGCTAGGCGACGTAGGATTTGCGCTTCATGGTATACCGCTTTGTCTTGAATAAACTCAAAGATGTCGCTCGCAACATCATGCACCGCCTGATGAAACTCTAGTTCGCCGGGGTTGCGGCGTTTAACACCGTCCATAAATTGTTCTAGGTCGACATGCGATTCAGTCATAAGGCGCTACCATCGTTTGGCTTAAGTTACCGGAAGGAAGAAAGAGCTTATACCCAATTCTCAGTAAATACTGCTAAGTTCGCGCTAGAAAATAGCCTTAGCAGAACTTCAAACGCGAAATACTGAAAGCGAGCCTAATCTGCGCCGTTTGAGCCGCTGAATGGCCCATAACTAACGCAAACTCTCATTCAATTTATCCAGTACTTTCTGCCCCGGGCAGAGCTCTGCAGCTCCCAAATCGCGCAGCGGAGTTTTGCTGGTGCCCAAGATTTCATGCAGGTCTTGAGAGTCTTCATCCATAAACAATAAGCCGGTAAGAATTTGATCTTTTGCTTTATAGTCTTTAATCAACCGCAAGGCAGAGCGGCGGCTGTTTAAATTTAGTTCGGGGTCGGCTTTGTGAAGGTGTACCACCGAGCCATCATGCAAGGTAACTTCTTTAGATTGGCCCTGTTCATACTCGGTTGAAATCTCGTGTTTAAAGGGGACATAGTCAACTGTGCCGGTGGCCGCTAGATGATCGCGAACATGCTCATAACCCTTGGTAGATTTAGGGTTGTTATTAAAGGTCACGCAGGGCGAGATCACATCGATAAAAGCGAATCCACGATGGCTAATAGCCGCCTTAATGAGCGGCACCAACTGATCTCTGTCACCAGAGAAACTTCGCGCCACAAACGTTGCGCCGAGTTGTAGGGCAATACTCGCTAAGTCGATAGGCTCAAAGGGGTTGGGTTCACCTTTTTTACTCGCGGAACCAATATCGGCGGTCGCAGAATCTTGGCCCTTGGTTAAGCCGTAGCAGCCATTATTCTCGACCACATACATCATATTTAAATTGCGACGCACAACATGGGTAAACTGCCCCATGCCGATTGAGGCGGTATCGCCATCCCCAGACACACCCACATAAATCAGGTCACGATTGGCGAGATTAGCCCCCGTTGCCACCGACGGCATACGCCCATGCACAGAGTTAAAGCCGTGGGAGTTACCCAGAAAGTAGGTTGGTGTTTTCGACGAGCAGCCAATACCTGATAGCTTGGCCACTTTGTGGGGGGCAATAGATAACTCAAAACAGGCTTGCACAATAGCGGCGCTAATCGAGTCATGGCCACAACCCGCGCAAAGGGTTGATATCGCCCCTTCGTAGTCTTTGCGGGTAAAACCAAGATCATTGCGTGGCAGTTCGGGATGCCGAAATGCAGGACGAATATAAGTCATTAAACAGACTCCTTAGCAATTTTTTTCTTATGCAGCGGCCGCACATTATCGCCCCGCAAAACCATGGTAATTTCCTCGTAGATCTTACGCGCGGAAATGGGCGTGCCGTTGTAATTTAAAATCGAAATTAAATCTCTTGGCGACACCAAGCATTCGTTTACCAGCAGCGTTCGCATCTGTGCATCTCGGTTTTGGTCTACCACAAACACCGTGTCGTGCTGTTCAATAAAGGCGTCGACAGATTTATGGAAGGGAAAGCCCCTTACACGCAGGGTATCAACCGCAATTCCTTGGGCGGCAAGGGAGTCCACCGCTTCTAGGGTGGCATTGCGACTGGTGCCAAAATGAATAACACCCACTTTGGCGCCGCCCTTTGCCGCTTCAATCAGCTCAGGCGTGGGAACAAGGTTTTTCGCGGTGTCCCATTTTTTTAGCAGACGCTGCATATTTTTTTCGTAGGCATCACCGTCTTCGGTGTACACCGCGTATTCATCTCGCGAGGTGCCACGGGTAAAAAAGGCGCCCTTATTGGGGTGGGTGCCGGGGTAAGTACGGTAGGGAATGCCGTCGTCATCAATATCAAGATAGCGACCAAAGCGCTCGCTCATCGCCTCCAGCTGCTGTTCGTTAAATACCTTTCCGCGCTGATATTCACGCTTATCGTCCCATACCAGCGGTGGGGACATCGTGTCGTTCATGCCAAGATCAAGATCGCTTAACATAATGACCGGCGTTTGCAGGGTTTCAGCTAAATCGAAGGCCTCAGCTGTCATCTCAAAGCATTCTCGCGGCGTCGCGGGGAATAGCAGGACGTGCTTGGTGTCACCGTGTGAGGCATAGGCGCAGGCGAGCACATCAGACTGCTGGGTACGGGTCGGCATACCCGTCGATGGGCCTGCGCGCTGGACATCGATGAGAACCGTGGGAATTTCAGCAAAATAAGCTAGCCCCAAAAATTCACTCATCAAGGAAATACCTGGGCCGCTGGTTGCGGTAAAGGCCCGGGCGCCATTCCAGCTCGCACCAATCACCATTCCGATTGCGGCTAATTCGTCTTCAGCCTGCACAATGGCATAATTTTTATTGCCGCTGCCGGGATCAATGCGCAGGCGCTTACAGTATTTATCGAAACCATCTACCACCGATGTCGAGGGGGTAATGGGATACCATGCCGCCACCGTAGCACCGCCGTAAATGGCACCGAGCGAGGCGGCGGTATTACCGTCAATCAAGATCTGATCACCCACCGCGTCGCGGCGTTCAACACGAATACCAATTGGGCATTGGTAGTGTTCGGCGGCATAGTGATAGCCAATTTCCAAGGCCCGCACATTGGGCGTTATCAATTTTTCTTTGCCGCGGAATTGATCCGATACCAATCCAGTTAATACATCGAATTCAATATCAAGCAAGGCCGACAGGGCGCCGACATAAATAATATTTCTAAACAGTTGCTGCTGCCGCGCATCACTGTATTCGCGCTGACATAAGTCTTTTAAGGGTACGCCAATGAAGTGGATATCGCTGCGCATTAAACGCAAATCTAGGGGTTTGCTGGAATCATATAAAAAGTAACCACCGGGCTCCACTTCTTGGATGTCTTTCGCCATGCTTTGTGGATTCATGCATACCATCATATCCACGCCGCCGCGCCGGCCGAGATAGCCCTTTTCATTCACCCGCACTTCATACCAAGTTGGCAAACCCTGGATATTTGACGGGAAAATATTCTTAGGACTTATTGGCAATCCCATACGGAATAAGGACTTTGCAAACATATTGTTAGCACTAGCCGAGCCAGTGCCATTTACATTGGCAAATTTAATAACGAAATCGTTTACTGCTTCGATGCGTTTCATATCAGCCGCACTGCCCCGCTTTAGTCACCGAGTAATAGAATTTCTGCATATCCCACGCCGCCGTTGGGCAGCGCTCCGCGCATAATCCACAATGCAAACACACATTCTCGTCTTTAATCATGGCGCGACCGGTGCGTAAATCCTCAGACACATAGATGTCCTGCTCGGTATTATTCGCGGGCATTTTTAATGTCTGGCGAACTTGGTCTTCTTCCCCGCTGTTAACAACAATACTTAGGCAATCGGTGGGGCAAATGTCGACACAGGCGTCACATTCAATACACAATTCTTCTGAGAACACGGTTTGAGCATCGCAATTGAGACAACGCTGCGCCTCCTGAAATGCGGTGGCCGCATCAAAGCCCAACTCCACTTCCAACTTTCGATTACTGAGGCTGTCTTCCAGCTCCGCTTGAGGAACGTGATAGCGAACATCATTGGCGACTTCGCTGTCGTAGCTCCACTCGTGGATCCCCATCTTTTGACTCACTAGGGTCACCCCTGGCGGTGGCCGTTTAGCGACTGACTCTCCCTGACAATGCAAGTCTATTGAGATCGCCGCTTGGTGGCCGTGCGCTACCGCGGTAATCACATTCTGCGGTCCAAAAGCGGAATCGCCGCCAAAGAACACCTTGGGATTGCTGGACTGAAAACTGACCTCATCAACCACCGGCATATCCCACTTACCAAACTCAACGCCAACATCACGCTCAATCCAGGGAAAGGAATTCTCTTGGCCAATGGCAACGAGTACGTCATCGCATGGCACAATGACTGGCTCTTCTCCGGTCGAGACCAAGCGACGTTTACCGTCCTCATACACAGCCTTCACACGGTCAAAGCGCATCGCCACCAAGCGACCCTCTTCGACAATAAATTCCTGTGGCACATGGTTATCCATAATCGGAATGCCCTCATGCGCGGCGTCTTCTTTTTCCCATGGTGAGGCTTTCATCTCAGCGAAAGGGCTGCGAACAATCACTTTGACTTCATCGCCACCCATTCGCCGCGCGGTTCGGCAGCAATCCATAGCAGTATTACCACCACCGAGAACAATGACTTTTCTTCCGATGCTTTCAAGGTGTTCAAAGGCCACGCTAGATAGCCAATCTATGCCGATATGAATATTGGCCTTTGCCGCCTGCCGGCCCGGCAAGTCTAGATCTCGGCCACGCGGTGCACCACTGCCGATAAAGACAGCATCATAATTTTTGTCTAAGACCGCTTTAAGGCTGTCCACATAATGATTGAAATGGGTGATTACGCCCATATCGAGAATAAGGTTCACCTCTTCATTTAAGACTTCTTCGGGCAGTCGGAATGCGGGTATCTGGCTGCGCATAAAACCGCCACCGGCGCGCTGATCGTCATACAGGTCAACGCTATAGCCCAATGGCATCAAGTCTCTTGCTACAGTTAATGACGCCGGCCCAGCACCAATAAGCGCAATGCGTTTACCATTTTTTTGCTTGGGAATAATTGGCATGCGATTAGTGATATCGCCTTTATTATCGGCTGCGACGCGCTTAAGCCGACAAATCGCGACCGGCTCATCATCTATTCGGCCGCGCCGACAGGCCGGCTCGCAGGGCCGATCACAGGTGCGACCGAGCACCCCGGGGAACACATTCGACTCCCAGTTGATCATATAAGCATCGGTGTAACGCTGAGCGGCAATTAAACGGATATATTCTGGAACCGGCGTATGAGCCGGACAGGCATACTGGCAGTCGACCACCTTGTGAAAATACTCGGGGTCTCGGGTGTTAGTGGCTTTCAATGCGCCCCCTCAAAATTATTATTAGCGAGTTGGGTTGCAGGTGTCGGTATTCCTAACGGGGCCGACACCCCTAAAACCTAATGATTACAACACAGTAATAACATAAATTCATTAGAAAAATGGCGTCATATTAATGAGCCTCTCCGCACCTCACTTCTATTCACTCGGTGCCATAAGCGCTGATCACATCACGCCATACGAAGCCTTTAAGACCGCCTTGGCGCAGCCACTTAAAATTAAAGACAACTCTATGTGAGGGGGATCGTCCGGTAATTTCTGCGGTCTGTGCTAGGGTAGGCTATAAATAGTTATCCAGCCCAAGGAGTTTGTAATGCAATCTACTGACCATCTGCGCGCAACACTCAATGTTGACGGCAGCGATTACCACTATTTTGACCTAAACAAACTCGGTGATGATCGCCTCATCAATCTGCCAAAATCATTAAAGATACTACTGGAAAATCAGCTCCGTCATTTTGACGGCGATTCAGTAAACTCAGACATCATTGTTGCTTTCTCGCGCTGGTTAGATCAGCCCACTGGCGGTGAAGATCTCAATTTCTCTCCCGCCCGCGTGTTAATGCAAGACTTTACCGGAGTACCCGCTATTGTCGATTTAGCCGCTATGCGTGACGCGGTCGCTAAACGCGGCGGCGATGTTTCCGCCATCAATCCACAGATCCCAGTTCATTTGGTTATCGACCACTCCGTCACGGTAGATCAATTTGGCTCACCCCAGGCCTTTGGCGAGAATGTAGCCAATGAAATGGCCCGCAACGACGAGCGCTATCGCTTTTTAAAATGGGGTCAATCCGCTTTCAAGAACTTTAGCGTTGTACCGCCAGGCACCGGTATATGCCATCAGGTTAATTTGGAATACTTAGCCCAGGTGGTGTGGAGTAGTGACGGTGTAGCCTATCCAGATACGGTATTAGGTACTGACAGCCACACTCCAATGGTTAATGGCTTAGGCGTGCTGGGCTGGGGCGTTGGCGGCATTGAAGCCGAAGCGGCCCTACTCGGCCAGCCCTACTCGATGATGCTGCCGGAGGTAATTGGTTTTGAATTAAACGGCAAATTAAATGACGGCGTCACCGCAACAGATTTGGTATTAACCGTGGTGCAGATTTTGCGCAGAGAGGGCGTAGTCGGTAAATTTGTTGAGTTTTACGGTGACGGTCTGGCTGAATTGAGCGTGGCCGATCGTGCCACCATTGCCAATATGGCCCCCGAATATGGCGCGACCTGCGGCTACTTCCCTGTGGACGAAGCCACCCTAGCTTATATGGAATTAACCGGACGCAGCAGCGAGAACATCGCGCTTACCGAAGCCTACTGCAAAGCCCAGGGCCTATGGCGGCATGCCGGCGACCAGCCGACGTTTACGCGCACCGTGTCATTGGATTTGAATACCGTAGAGCCCAGTCTCGCCGGGCCAAGCCGCCCGCAAGATCGGGTTGCGCTTGGCGATTTAGGCGAGGCGATGCGCGACTTTCTCAAAGCCAGCAAACGCGATCTACGTGAAAGCGTCGCAATTCCTGACATGGACTTAAAGTTACATCACGGCGACGTGGTGATTGCCGCTATTACCAGCTGTACAAACACCTCCAACCCCGACGTCATGATTGCCGCAGGGCTCGTTGCCCGCAAAGCTCGCGAACGCGGTTTACGCGTTAAGCCTTGGGTTAAGACCTCATTAGCGCCAGGATCAAAAGTAGTCAGCAAGTACTTAAGCGACAGCGGCCTACAAGAGGATTTAGACTCACTAGGCTTCGACTTAGTTGGCTATGGCTGTACAACCTGCATTGGCAATTCTGGCCCCCTACCAGACCCCATCGCCGCCGCCATCGACAGCAAGGATATGGTTGTATCAGCGCTATTGTCAGGCAACCGCAATTTCGAAGGCCGTATCCATCCGCAAGTAAAAGCGAGCTGGCTGGCATCGCCCCCGCTTGTTGTTGCCTATGCGCTCGCCGGCAGCACCCTGTTGAATCTGCGCGACGACGCTATCGGTAAAGACCAAGAAGGTAAGCCGGTTTATCTAAAAGACTTATGGCCGAGCAACCAGGAGATTCACGATATCCGCAAAATCGTCAGCGGCGACATGTTTAAAGATGCTTACCAGGATGTCTATAAGGGTACCGCTGAATGGCAGGCCATAAATATTGCCAGCACCGAAACCTACCAGTGGCAGGAAGACTCTAGCTATATTCGCTTGCCCACCTTCTTTGACACTCCCACAGTATCGGGCGAAGAGTTCCCGACCTTGCGCGGCGCCCGAATTCTTGGCTTGTTTGGTGACACCATCACCACCGACCATATTTCACCCGCAGGTAAAATTGCCCTAGACAGTCCGGCCAGCCATTATTTGCAAAGCAATGGCGTTTCGCCGGCGGAGTTTAACTCCTATGGTTCCCGGCGCGGCAATCATGAAGTGATGCTCCGCGGCACATTCGCCAATACTCGACTGCACAATAAACTCGTAGACCGTGAAGGCGGTTACACCTTATCGCCAGATGGTAAAAATGTTATCTCTATTTACAAAGCGGCCATGAAATACCAAGAGAGCAATACGCCGTTAGTTATCATCGCCGGCAAGCAATACGGCACTGGCTCGAGTCGAGACTGGGCTGCAAAAGGCACCTTATTACTGGGTATAAAAGCCGTGATTGCCGAAAGCTTCGAGCGAATTCACCGTTCCAACCTCATCGGTATGGGTGTAATGCCAATAGAGTTCGACAAGCAAATACCGCAGGAAATGCTAGATTTACAAGGCGACGAGGGCGTTGATATCATCTCCTGTGACCCTGTCTTGGCGCCAAAGCAAAAAGTCAGAATCATCTTGTCGCGCAGCGATGGCAGTCGCCATGAAGTACTGGGTCGGCTGCGGATAGACACCAAGGAGGAAATGGCCTATTTCCGTCACGGCGGTATTCTGCAATATGTTTTAGCGGAGCTGGGTAAATAATGCCATTACCTAACTCTGCGGCGCTATTTGATTGGTTTTTATCCAGATTCGCGATTATATTAGCGCCAGTAGAGCTTGTTTGGCACCAGCGCATCCAAACTACTCAATGCCATACTAAATTCAGTGATAATACGGAGTCAGATGTATGAAAATTCATGTCGAGGTTGAAGTCAGTCCGGAAGAAATGCGCCGCTTAGTCGGACTTCCAGACGCCCAACCACTTTGGGATGCGGTCTACAAACGCATCGGCGAAGGTGAC
Source organism: Zhongshania sp. R06B22 (assembly GCF_040892595.1). Lineage (NCBI taxonomy): Bacteria > Pseudomonadati > Pseudomonadota > Gammaproteobacteria > Cellvibrionales > Spongiibacteraceae > Zhongshania > Zhongshania arctica. The sequence continues at coordinate 2,950,697 of NZ_JBFRYB010000001.1, forward strand.
TCAGAAATGATTCAACAAATGGCGAAAACCGCGTTTACTGAAGGTATGAAAACCATCGATTTATCTGCTCGGGTATTGAAATCATTGAGCGGCTTAGCCAGCAATCGCAAAAATTCTGACAAAGCGACTACAGAGGCTAAAGATCCTGAAAGTAGCGATGACAAGCCGCAAAAACCAACACCTAGCAAAGCTGCGCCCGTGCGTCGCAGCGCATCCAGCAAAAGTAAAAGCTAAATTGTTTTCAGCTGGCACCCAATACCACTAAAGCATTGCTTAGCCCTCACCGAACCCTTTTAAGAATTTCAGAGTGACACCACCATGGCAAACACCACTTCGGGCAGCAAAAACATTGCTGCCTCGGGCAAAGTACTGCGAGTTCGCAACGCAACTTTAGCCGATATACCCGCTATTGGCGCCCTATCTAAGCGCGTCTACACAGGGACCGGCATCGATCCGTATTCGCGCGCTGAGTTGCGAGGCCAATTGAATAATTTTGCCGAAGGCAAATTTGTCGTCACCCTTGAGGACGAAATAGTCGGCTATTGCGCAACATTTCGGGTCAGCGGCGAAGTCTGCCTAAAACCCCATAGTTGGGCTGCGATCACCGCCAATGGTTACGGCACCCGCCACGATGCCGAAGGCGAGTGGTTATATGGTATGGAGGTTTGTGTAGACAGTAGCGTGCGCGGCTACCGTATCGGTCAGCGGCTCTACAATGCACGCAAAAAGCTGTGTGAAGAGTTAGGTTTAAAGGGTATTGTTTTTGTCGGTCGTCTGCCCAGCTTGTCGCGTCGCATCAAAAAATATGGCAGCGCAGAAAACTATCTGGACGCGGTAGTGCAGCAACGCACCCGTGACCCAGTGCTGTCGTTCCAGCTTCGCAACAACTTTGAAGTTATCGATCTAATGCCGAACTACTTGGTCGATGACACCGGCTCTATGGGCTATGGCGTGCATCTTGTCTGGCACAACCCCAAAGTGGAAACTGCTGCCAATGTCGCCCACACCAAACGCCACGGCGGCCGCCAACCCGACACCGTGCGGATTGGTACCGTGCAATATATGCAGCGACGCGTCACCTCATTTGTCGAGTTCATGTCGTTCATAGAATATTTTGTCGATGTGGTAGCGGACTACAAAGGCGACTTTGTGGTTTTCCCCGAGCTTATCACCCTGCAGCTACTGTCCATTGAAGACCAGGAGCTAACGCCTATTCAGTCCATAGAGGCACTCACCAAGTACACACCCCGCTACGTCGAGGCCATGCAAGACTTGGCCGTGCGTTACAACATCAATATTATCGGCGGATCACACCCTACTCGCGTCGCCAACGGCAGGGTCGAAAACATCTCTTACGTGTTTCACCGCGATGGCCGTGTCGATGAACAAGCAAAAATTCACCCCACCCCCAATGAAGTCTATTGGTGGAATATTGAAGGCGGCAATGAGTTACAAGTTATAGACACCGACTGCGGCCCCATTGGTATATTAATCTGCTATGACTCCGAGTTCCCAGAACTCGGCCGCCACTTAGTAGATCAAGGCGCTGAGATCCTATTCGTGCCCTTCTGCACCGATGAGCGCCAAAGCTATATGCGCGTGCGCTACAGTTGTCAGGCTAGGGCCGTTGAAAATCAGGTTTATGTGGTCATGTCTGGCAATGTCGGCAATTTGCCTAACGTCGCCAATATGGATATTCAATACGCACAAAGCTGTATCTTAACGCCCTGTGATTTCCATTTTGCCCGCGACGGTATCGCCGCTGATACCACGCCCAATGTGGAAACAGTCGCTATTGCCGATTTGCGACCAGAGTCATTGCGCATAGCCCGTAATAGCGGCACAGTGCAAAATCTGCGCGACCGCCGCCACGATTTATATCAAATGAAATGGCGAGGAAACTAGCATCATGGGCGAAGGCAGACTGCTAACGCCCAAACATTGAAATAAGGCACGACAGAACTTGTCGGCATGGGCTCTCAATACGAGAGCCCATTTTATTTTAAATAAATATTTATTCAGAAATGACGAACATCGAGAACAGGTAATCTTCTTTACTTATTAACACCAATTCCGATCTTATTTTTTACATTCCACAAAATAATAAATTTTAAATTACTTAGCGAATTTAAACCTATTTTTAAACTACCAAAACAAACATCCAAACTAATTTTTAAAGCAGTCAGCATAATGACAGCGCGACATTCACGACTACTGTCGCAAGTTGCCAGCATTCGTGCCAAAAGCCTATGTTAGCAAAATAATGGTCTGCATGATTACCGAAAAAGGCAATCGGCTCTGGATAGAGCCCGAAAAGAAAACCTGCCACTCTTTGTCATCAAGATAAGCGCGTGCGTAAGTTATTTCAGGATACAAATCTGCACTTCATATCCCGTTATAAAACACCGCTCTACATTTTTTTAATCGAAATAGCGCCAAAACACAGACTACACACAGCCAAACTAAGAGCGGTAATTATAGGGGGCAACTTACCCCTGTACCGCCCAAACCGCAGTAACCACCGGGATTTTTATCCAGATATTGCTGGTGGTAGGCCTCGGCGTAATAAAACTCGTCTATATCGACTATCTCGGTCGTCACCGCAGGCAAGCCCTCTTTAGCGAGCGCCGCTTGATACAACTCGAGCGATGCTGCCGCCACCGCTTTCTGCTGAGCGGTAGAACAATAAATACCCGAACGATACTGGGTGCCAACGTCGTTGCCCTGACGCATGCCTTCGGTGGGGTTATGGCTTTCCCAGAACAACTTCAGTAATTCTTGGAAGCTGACTTGAGCGGGATCGAATGCCACTAACACCACCTCGTTGTGCCCAGTCATGCCTGAGCAAACTTCTTCATAACTTGGGTTGGGCGTATGACCGCCACAGTAACCAACAGCGGTGGTGTAAACGCCGTCTTGTTGCCAGAATTTACGCTCTGCGCCCCAGAAACAACCCATACCAAAGACGACCTGCTCAGTTCCTGCCGGAAACGGCGGCAGCAGCGGCGTGTTAAGCACAGTATGTAAGGATGGCACCGTTATTCTATCTGTTCTGCCAGGCAGTGCCTGCTCCGCTGTGGGAATAACTGCCGGCTTACGATAGCGATCAAAAATACTCATTTTTCGGGCTCCTCTTAAAACATTCTCGACCTGCACCTACTATGCCCTGATTCACCCATATTCCGCCACCCCCAGCAATCACCAAAAAACACTGCGAGTTCAATGACTTTAGTCATCGCCCAATGGTGGATTTTTCCGGGATTTTTTATTGCTATTTAGCATAAAACACGTTTAAATCGCCGGCTCTTTAACCAACGCGGAGGATTTATGCTAAATGAAAAGCTTAGATCATATGCCTTCTCTGGAGGCCGGCGCAGCCAACTGTAATCCGATTACACAATCGGATGAAAATCTCGACCACGTCATTATTCGTGACGGCGTTGCTTACGCTGGTACGCATCTTATCATCGACCTTTGGGGCGCCTCCCATCTCGATGAACTCCCCCGCATGGAAAAAGCATTTATTGACTGCGTCAAAGAATGTGGTGCCACCCTGTTGCACATCCATATGCACCATTTTACCCCTAACGGTGGTATTTCTGGTGTCGCGGTTCTAGCCGAGTCCCATATTAGCGTGCACACCTGGCCCGAACGCGATTACGCTGCGTTTGATGTCTTTATGTGTGGTGACGCCAAGCCTGAATTAGCCGTGGAAATTCTCCAAAAGGCTTTCTCGCCCTCACGCATTGAGGTCGGTGAAAACCTGCGCGGGAGAATGGACGATGTCTGAGTGGTTTGACGAAACACTCCATGACGCGTACCACCAGGGATTTCAAGTCAGCGAGGTCTTGTTTGAAAGCAAGACCGAGCATCAGCATCTTATTATTTTTGAATCTGGCAGCTTTGGCCGGGTAATGGCGCTAGACGGCATTATTCAAACCACCGAGCGCGACGAATTCATCTATCACGAAATGTTAGCGCACACGCCATTATTTGCCCACGGCAATGCCAAAAATGTCCTCATTATTGGCGGCGGCGACGGGGGCTTACTTCGCGAAGTACTCAAACACTCTGAAGTTGAGCACGTTGTGCAGGTTGAAATAGACCAAGCCGTTATCGATATGTGCGTGAAATATCTACCGAATCATTCGGCAGGTGCCTACGACAACCCCCGGGCAAAAATAGTGATTGGGGACGGCATTGATTTCGTCACCCAGTGTGACCGTCAATTTGACGTCATCCTGTCTGACAGCACTGACCCCATTGGTCCCGGCGAGGTCTTATTCACTTCTCCGTTTTACCAAGGCATTCAGCGCTGCTTAAAACCTGGCGGTATCTTTGCTGCGCAGAACGGGGTAGCGTTTATGCAACCAGACGAAGTGAGCACCACCCATCAGCGTCTATCACCACTGTTTGCGGATACTGCGTTTTACGCAGCAGCAGTGCCGACTTATATTGGTGGTGTGATGACCTTTGCGTGGGCTAGTAACAGCGGAACGGCACGCGAGCAAGACTTAGCCACACTGACAAGCCGGTTTGTCGACAGCGGCATCAAGACTCGCTATTACAACCCTGCCCTGCACATCGGCGCTTTTGCACTGCCCCAATATCTCGTGGAGATTTTGGGCTAGCAGACATTCCGGCCTGCTGCCATAAAAGTAGCAGGCCGGATGAGATTGCACAGCCGTATATTTCTGTAATTATTCTCCCTTAAAATGGTCCGACTCCAGCAGCAAAAAGCAGCGGCATAGCTGACAGTTGTCATAGATATTGTTAGGGTGAAAATATTACGGGACTAAACCGTAAAAAAGTTTCAAAATCAGCGCGTGATATAGACCAGACTGCGCACTTAAATGCACGATCTGAGTAACAATGTAAGCAAACGAGTCCAGACAGAATCTGGGTATAGCCGAAAACTAACACTGGCCATATAAATGAAATTCCGTTTCCCCGTTGTCATTATTGATGAAGATTTTCGCTCCGAAAACATCTCCGGTTCGGGCATTCGCGACCTCGCCGATGCCATTAGTAAAGAAGGTATGGAAATCGTTGGGCTAACAAGCTACGGCGATCTTACCGCGTTCGCGCAACAGGCAAGTCGCGCGTCCTGCTTTATACTCTCTATAGATGACGAAGAATTCGGTGACGGCAGCGACGAGACCGTTGGCCAGGCATTGGAGTCCATCGCCGAATTCATGACGGCGGTACGTCAACGCAACACTGACATCCCGGTGTTCCTCTACGGTGAAACCCGCACCTCTCGACACATTCCCAATGAGATTTTACGTGAGCTGCACGGCTTCATTCATATGTTTGAAGACACCCCAGAATTTGTCGCCCGCCATATCATTCGCGAAGCGAATAAATATCTTTCATCGCTGGCGCCGCCATTCTTCAAAGCGTTAATGAACTACGCCAGCGACAGCTCATACTCTTGGCACTGCCCAGGCCACTCTGGCGGCGTGGCATTTCTCAAAAGCCCGGTTGGCCAAATGTTCCACCAATTCTTTGGTGAAAACCTGCTGCGCGCTGACGTCTGCAATGCAGTGGAAGAACTTGGGCAACTGCTAGACCACACCGGCCCGGTTAGCGCCAGTGAAAATAACGCGGCGCGCATCTTCGGCTGTGACCATTTATTCTTTGTTACTAACGGCACATCCACCTCAAATAAAGTGGTATGGCACTCCACCGTCGCCCCCGGCGATATTGTGGTGGTAGACCGCAACTGCCATAAATCGATTTTGCACAGTATTATCATGACCGGCGCGATTCCGGTATTTCTCATGCCAACGCGCAATCACTACGGTATTATCGGTCCTATTCCCAAAAGCGAATTCGACCCCGCTGCAATTCGCAGAAAGATCGATGAGCACCCTTTTGCCCGTCATGCTAAAGACAAAAAGCCACGGATACTTACGATTACCCAAAGTACCTATGACGGTATCGTGTACAACGTCGAAGAAATCAAAGATATCCTCGATTCGACCATCGACACCCTGCATTTTGACGAAGCTTGGCTGCCCCATGCCGCCTTTCACACCTTCTATCATAATATGCACGCTATAGGCGCAGACCGCCCGCGCTCAGACGACACCCTGGTATTTGCCACCCAATCAACGCACAAGTTATTGGCTGGCCTATCACAAGCCTCGCAAATTCTGGTTCAAGATGGCACCCAGCGAAAACTCGATACCCATCGCTTTAATGAATCCTACCTAATGCACTCGTCAACCAGCCCGCAGTACGCGATCATTGCGTCATGCGATGTCGCCGCAGCAATGATGGAACCGCCTGGCGGAAAAGCACTAGTAGAGGAATCAATTCTTGAAGCACTAGACTTCCGTCGTGCTATGCGCAAAGTAGATGCCGATTATGGCGAGGATTGGTGGTTCAGTGTTTGGGGCCCCGAAGCCTTAGCCGAGGAAGGTATTGGTGACCGCGACGATTGGGTCATCCACTCAGATGATAGTTGGCACGGCTTTGGCGAAATCGAGTCTGGCTTTAATATGCTCGACCCGATCAAGGCAACCATCATTACCCCCGGTCTAGATGTCGACGGTAACTTCGATGATTTTGGTATTCCAGCCTCGATCGTCAGCAAATATTTAGCAGAACACGGTATCATCATTGAAAAGTCGGGGATGTACTCCTTCTTTATCATGTTCACCATCGGCATCACTAAGGGCCGCTGGAATTCCATGGTCACCGAGCTGCAACAATTTAAAGACGACTACGATCAAAACCTACCTCTGTGGCGGGTAATGCCGCAATTCGCAGCCAAATATCCACAGTATGACAAAGTCGGTCTGCGCGACTTGTGTAGTAATATTCACAATGTCTACAAAGAATACGATCTGGCCCGTATCACCACTGAGATGTACCTGTCAGAAATGGAAGCGGCAATGATTCCAGCCGACGCCTGGTCTAAAATGTCGCACCGCGAAGTTGAACGCGTTGCCATTGATGAGTTGGAAGGTCGCATTACCGCTATGCTAGTGACGCCTTACCCCCCCGGTATTCCACTATTAATTCCTGGTGAGCGTTTTAATAACACCATCGTCAGATACCTACAGTTTGTGCGCGACTTTAACTCTCGCTTCCCCGGCTTCGAAACTGACTGCCACGGCTTAGTTAAAGAACGCGTCAATGGTGTAGATCATTACTTTGTCGATGTCGTCAACGATGGCTAAACAGCTTTTATAAGCACTTTACAGAGCAGGTAATGCTTAGCTACTTTTCAAGGCCGGACACAATCAATGTGCTCCGGCCTTTTTTACGCCCGCCAAACAAGACCTTGTGTAGCCGCGCCTGAAATCAGCGTTAGATTTAGAAATTCCTCATACCAAATCGACGGTTTTAAGAAAACCTGTGATCACGGTCACAAAAAAAAGCCCTCTCGTCACACAATATTCACATTATTCACAATTACATGTGTAAAGATAAACATTCATAATCTCAGTCGCGTTTTTATCGAAATAAAACGCTATTAGCCTACTAAAACGCTGATATAGAAATCGGATTTTTTGACAACTCAGGACGAAAATATGATGCCTTTACGACCGTCAAGAGGACTTGCGTCCGTAATCATATATACCACAGCAGCAAGCCTCTCACTGACTTCTGCCGCCCATGCACAAGAGCTTACCAGAATTCTCAATATAGGCGCCTTACTGGCACCCAAAAGCGCCCAGGGCGTCGCTAATAGCAAGTCAATTCTCGCGCCGATCACCAAGCCTCTCGGCGATTCACTAGCACCCTTAATTGATACCGTAGACGGCGCTTTAGACCCCCTTACAGATCCGATTGATGAGCTATTAGGCACGCCCTTACTTGGCGCGCTCTCGCCTATTACCGTTCCGCTTCTCGGCGCTTTGCAACCAGTAACAGACCCTGTTGATGGCATTGTCGCCGATCTAACCGGCGGCAGCGTCAGTGATGCATTAAGCAATACCGATAAATACACCGCTGACGGTGACGGCATCGTCAACGATCTACTTGGTGGACCGCAGGTTCCCGGCAGTGGTACCGAGGCTGGCGAAAAATCTCCCTTGGGCTCGATTAGTGCTAGTTTAGGCGCAAGCTTAGAACCTCTTATCAGCGCGATTGATGTTGGCTTAGACCCACTGACAGATGTCATTGATGACCAGCTTTTAGAGCCTATTCTTGACGCTTTGGCACCGGTCACTGATCCGTTGCTCGCGGCTCTAGAACCTGTTACCGATCCAGTAGATGGCCTTGTTGCTGACCTCACCGGCGGCAGCCTTGAAGACGCCCTCACCAATATCGATGACAACACCGCAGACGGCAATGGTGTGGTCAATGACTTACTTGGTGGCGAATCAGAAAACACAGCCAGCGGCACGGAAGCGGGCGAAGCCTCCATTCTCGCGCCAATTAGCGGCCCACTTGGTGACTCGCTAGACAACCTTATCACTGCGGTAGATACGGCCCTAGACCCCATCACTGACACGATCGATGACCAGCTTGGTGAAGCGCTACTCGATGCTTTAACACCTGTCACCGATCCTCTGCTGGCAACCTTAGAGCCGGTCACCGATCCTGTTGACGGACTGCTTAACGACCTCACTGGCGGCAGTATCGAAGATGCCCTCAGCAATACCGACGACAATGCCGACGATGGCGACGGCATCGTTAATGATCTACTCGGTGGCACAAGCGCACCCTCTAGCAACGATGGCAGCGAAGTCTCCCCGCTAGGTGAAATTTCTACCAGTCTAGGTGAAGGCTTAGTAACGATTATCGACGCCGTTGATGCTGGTTTAGACCCATTAACAGATGTTGTAGATGATGAAATTCTCCAGCCTGTATTAGAACAGCTTGCACCACTAACTGAGCCACTTCTCGAGCAGCTTGAGCCCGTTACTAGCCCTGTTGACGGTCTTATCGCCGATCTTACCGGTGGCAGCTTAGAAGACGCATTGACCAATAACGATGACAACACCGCCGACGGCAATGGTGTGGTCAATGATTTACTGGGTGGTGGGGAAGAGAGCACGGTCAGCGGAACAGAGGCAGGCGAAAGCTCTGCATTGCAGCCCATTACCGGGCCATTGGGTGACTCTCTAAATAACTTAGTCACTGCGCTTGATACTGCCCTTGACCCTATTACCGATGTTGTAGACGATCAAATCGGTGAAGCACTTTTAGATGCCCTGGCACCTGTTTTAGACCCAGCACTGGATGGCGCAGGCCCAATCACCGATCCTGTTGATGGCATTCTTGCAGACGTCACTGGCGGCAGCATCGAAGATGCATTAACAAATAACGATGACAACACCGAAGACGGCAATGGCATTGTGAATGACTTGCTGGATGGCCGCGCTGGCAACACCGGCGAAACATCACCTGTCGCGCTAGTCACTAGCCTAGTCGGTGATGGCGTAGCTCCACTAATCGATTCCTTGGACCAAGGCTTAGATCCGCTCACTGACGTCGTTGACAGCCAGATTGGCGAAGTCTTATTGGGCGCACTGGCACCGCTCACCGAGCCCGTTTTAGGACTAGTAGAGCCTGTCACTGACCCGCTTGACGGCGCTGTAGCCGACCTAACCGGTGGTAGCTTAGAAGATGCATTGACTAATAACGACGACAATACTGCAGACGGTAACGGTCTTGTTAATGATTTATTGGGTGGCGGAAATAACAACGGTAATGGCGATGGCGGGCAAGGCAACGGCCCACTTGATCAACCCGCACTTATCGCGCTGCTAGATCGCGACCTAATGAGCAATAGCCCCTATGGCCCAGGTGGCTGCGCAGACCAAGACGCCGACGGTGTGTGTGACGAGCAAGACGAATGTCCGGAAACCCCGATAGGTAAAGCGGTGCTAGCCAGCGGCTGCCACCTGAGCGAATCTGCTCCACTGCGCTTAAACGGTGTCTTCTTTGAATTTAATAGCGCAACATTGACTTCAAATGCAAAGACGATTTTAGATGCAGCGGTTCCTGTTATTCAGCAATCTGATGCGGAGAAAATCGAAGTCGCCGGTCATACTGATGGTATAGGCAGTGACAACTACAACCTGAATTTATCGCAAAACCGCGCGCAATCAGTGAAGCGTTACCTAGCAGACCAAGGCGTAGATAGCCTTCGTCTAAGTGCACAAGGTTACGGTGAGAGCACGCCTATCGCGAGCAACGATACTGACGCCGGCCGCGCGGAAAACCGCCGAGTCGAACTAGCTATTATTGACACCGAACAATAATCACCTTAACGGCCCGCCTTTTGGCGGGCTAACGGAACCTTACTATTTAGGGAGAGCACCATGGCAATCGATTTGCCCCCCGTAATGCCACCACAATTAGCCACAAGCGAACAAGTCAGCGCCTACAGCGCGGTCTCTGCGGCTGAGATATCTGCCACAATTAATGGTACCAACGTGCGTGTATTGGGTAACCGCTACCTTGCCGATGCCGACGTTAAAAGCATTCTTAGTGGCGCTAGAACGCCTGCAGAAGGCATTATTAATCTCACCAAACGCTATTACCAAAGCGGTCATTTACTGGTCAGAATACGCTACGCCCGAGAAGGCGATGATGTTGTGGTATTTGTAGAGCAACTCACCTTGTCAGAAGTTCGGGTTGACGCTGACATGCAGCCGTATTTCGACGGCCTAGTTGGCGATAGCGATCTGAGCATTGCTGAATTTGATCGCGCACGCATACTCGCAAATCTCAAAGCCGAACGCGGCGGCTACGAATACAGCATGTCTTATCAGGAAACGGGTGCCGACGCGGTCGCCTTAGTCATGACCAAGGCTGACACAGAAGACTACAACAGCACCGACTATATTCTTGAAGCCAATAACAAGGGCAGTCGCTTTTTGGGTCGTTACTTCGGCTTAGCCGGGGTAAAACACCGCTTCGAAAGTGGCACCGAGTTATCGCTTGCCTATCAGACGGCATTTACCGATCTCGGTGAATCCCGTGACGGCGAAAACCTAGATCAATTCAGCGTCAGCCTCGACCATCCTTTTGTCAGCGGTCTGTACGGCGTTGACTTGTCTTATGTTGATTACAGCAGAGACCCTACAGTAACGACTCGCGCTCAAAGCGGCTTATGCTTATTGGGCATCCTTGGCTGCCGCACCACCACCTCAGTCACCACTGTTAATTTGAATGCTGAAATTCTGCAAGTGGCCTTTCGTGGCGAACAGATACTTTTCAGCGACGTGGAGTCACGCGTGTCTCTGACCCAAAGACTCTCGCATATTGACTCGACAATTGAGCAAGCGGGCAGCAGTGATAAGCTGCTGGAAGAAACCTACCAGGTTGTCGACATCGGTCTAAAATATCAAAAAGTACGCTTTAAGACCGATGAATTATCTGCAGCACAGTTAAATGTGGGTATTAACTTCCTCGCCGGTTTCGGCGATGGCGGCACCCTCGATAACTACGCAGAGTATCAAGCGGCCTTCGCGGCACAAAATCCCGGCATTAGTACACCGGACGTTGTACCGGCAGCCCGCACCGCTGAATTTATCGCACTGCAGCCCAGTGCGCGCTACATGATGCGTATTAGCGACGATACCCTGCTGACACTCTCTGCGAACGGACAATTTACAGAAGAACAAGTCCCCCAGCAGCAGCAGTTTATTTTAGGTGGCATGAATACCCTGAGCGCCTACTTACCGGGCGTATTAATCGGTGATGAAGGCTATTTCTTGAGCGCGAATCTAGAAAAAACCTTCACCTTGAACGAGCTTAAAATTTCACCGGCGGTATTCACCGAATATGGCGCCAGTTGGTTTAACAAAACCAATAGTGAATTTGGCGACGTACAAAGCATTGCCAACGCGGGTGTGCGCTTGCGCATTGAGTTCTCCGACTACCTATTCACTGAATTAGTTGCTGCGCTGCCCGTCTATGATGACGTTGCAAACAGTGATGAGCTAGATGCTTTGGAAGCTGACTTCTTCTGGCGCATTCGCTTTACCTTCTAAAAACCGTTCTGAGATGCTCGGCCTAAGTCCCCCTTAGCGCCGAGCATTTAGCCCTAATGGGCTTACAGGTATTTCCCCCCTCTTTACTAACTGGCCTGAACTTTGCTAGCCTTGAGCTGTCTGAATATTTAATCTGAATCGCGCAAAACGTGATTTCAGGTATTTAGCAGGCAGATTTAAGCAATTGACAGCAACAGTTTTGGGCTAGGTATTTCCTCGCAAAACCCCACGCACATAGGCTGTAACCGCCTTGAGTGGTAACACCCGCGCTTTAAATCAATTGCTCAAGATAGTATGGATTTCTTCTACTCACCAAAACTGGTAGTGCGGAAAAATCGTATATCTGTGACCTCAGCGACTAACTATCGCTTAATCGCACCAACGAAGGTCAACAAATCAACATACTTTAAATAAAAAAATAGTCTTGTCATAAGACTGTCACCGACAACAGAGATAGTAGTCAGCGGTAACGAGAATACCGAAGTAAGGCAGATATGATGACGGAAGAAGGCGCAGAGAGCGCGAAGGAGAGAAAAATGAATAAACAAAGTAATAACGTTAACGTTAAAAATCTATGCAGTCGTAAATTGTGGGAACTACTGAAAAACGCTGAATGGCAGAGCAACACCGAACGTTTTGCGATTGAAAGCGAGTTATCAGATCGTCGCCATTACGTAAAAGAACTAGAGCAACTCAGCGGCCGAGAAACGAGGCATTAAGCACAGCAATATACGGCAACAAACTTAATAGTAACCACGGTAAGTAGCCAGCCCAAAAGGCAAGTTGATCTTCACAAACCCGATGTATCGCCAAGCCCAGCTGGGCTGGCACCTGCTTAGCATCACCCATCTGAGAAACCGGCGGCAACGCCACTCCCGCTAGAATCCCGCTGCGCAATAGCGCAGTGGAAAACAACTCCCCTGCATCTACTTCTGCCGCCAGCTTATGATATCGGCCATTTATGGGTGCCTGAGGTAAACGCCGGGCAGACTGCTTAAGAGCCTGTGGCAAAGTGAAGCCGCCGCCAATGCAGTCCGCGAGGTGGTTCATATAGTGATAACTTTGATACTGGGCGAGCGCTCTGCCAAAGCCCGGTAGTCGATAGCCCAGCTGAGCAGCGGCCCCTCGCAATGAATGCACTACAGAGATTAATTTTAAGAAGCCGCAGCCTAGTAGTACCGGTAGCAAACCGAGTATGCCGATAAGCACCATGTCACCTAGGGAGAATACTCCCGCGATAAAGCCCCACAAGGGTAAAAGCACTGCGAAAGCCACTATAATCGCCAAAGGCCAGCGCGCCTGGGTCTGTAAATTCTGCTGAAACTCCGCCTGCAAACGATAGTGTTCTGCGAGGCGCAAATACATTTTAGCGAGATTCCCCACCGCCAGACCTAACTGTAAAAATTGCAGTTCCCAGTCGAGAAACACGCCGCCCTCCCGCAGCTCATCTAACATGACCCGCTGACCATCAGCAAACTGCGCAGCAACGCTATCGAGCTGAGCGCGCTGCGCCGCTTGCTGACCTTTACTTAGCAAGGCAACAACCTGATCCCAATTATTCTCACCGGACTGACTGGCCTGATACAGTGATTGAAACAATACGAAACGTTGCGCAGGAGAAAATCCGGGAACCATGTAATAATCCGTTATAAGCTTCAGAGCGTAATCATCACAACAGTGGGTATGTGACGCACAAGGCTTTATACTTTATCACAGCTAAAAACTCCGATGACGGGCATAATAGCAAGCGCGTCTAACCTAGGGACCAACATGATCATTCGTTTACTTTTCGCAGCAGCTGCTTTGTACGCACTCTATCGCTTTGTGAAGCTTGTTCAAAGCAAGCCTGCGAAAGAGCGACGGGGCTATTACATGACGCTGTTGATTGGACTTGGCGCTGCCGCACTGGTGTTATTGTCAGTCACCGGCCGTGTTCCCTGGATCGCTGGAATTATCGGTGGCGCACTGCCCTTTGTGCGGCAGTTAGCGCTGAAATATGCCTATGGCCGTATAGGCGCTAACAAACAGCAAGATCAAACCGATAAGGGCCAATCAAGCGCATCGGCAAGCACAATGAATAAAGCGCAGGCATTATCAACACTGGGCTTGGAGCCGGGCGCGAGTAAAGAAGAAATCATTAGCGCGCATCGTAAACTCATGCAAAAATTCCATCCCGATCGCGGCGGCAATGACCTTCTCGCCAGCCAGATCAATGATGCTAAAGATGTGCTGCTGAACGACCAAAACGCATAACCTAGCGCTTGGCATTCAAACAAACACCTCGCCCTCATATTTAAATTTTCAAAGACGATTCAAGGCCGCAATGACTACAGTATTTGTTATTCAGAATCAGCACGGACATTATCTCAACAAGCAACTTGAATGGGTTGATGGTCACGACAAACGCACATTATATCGAACGGTTCACCGCGATGAGGCAATCAACGCGGTATTCGAGCAAAGCAGCAAAAATATTGAGCTGCGAGCCCATCCACTTGAATGTGAAACCGATGAAAGCGCGCAGCCCAAAGTGGAGGCCGGCCCTGCGATTATGAGCCAGCAAGACGATTTTCTCGGCGAAGAGCAGCAAGTTACCCAGAGCGAGACAGACGAGGCGCAACTAGAGACCGGTAGCGATGTCTCTATTGAGATGGGCACAAAAAATATTAGCACTTAGCTTGAAACTGATCGCCGCAAACACCATCTAATAGGCAGTATTCACTTACCGGAACCTTAAACCACTATGCGTATTCTGCTGTTCTTGGCCACTAATATGGCCATTCTATTGGTTGCCAGCATTTCCCTTAGCTTGCTCGGCGTTAACAGCATCATGGCCCAAAACGGTATTGATTTGGACCTGGGCTCACTGCTGATTTTCTGCGCTGTATTCGGTATGGCAGGCTCGCTAGTATCACTGTTTATATCCAAATGGATGGCCAAGCGCTCTACCCGTACCGAGGTTATTACCGAGCCCAGAAATAGTAACGAGCGCTGGCTGATGACAACCGTCGCCGAATTGGCTGAAAAGGCCGGCATTGGAATGCCAGAAGTCGGCATTTTTCCCTCACCACAGGCAAATGCCTTCGCAACTGGATGGAATCGTAACTCCGCATTGGTGGCCGTGTCAGAGGGCTTGCTCCAACAGATGAAGCCCAACGAAGTACGAGCCGTACTGGCCCACGAAATCGGCCATGTTGCCAATGGCGACATGATTACCCTGACCTTAATTCAAGGCGTGGTGAATACCTTTGTAATGTTCTTCGCACGCATCATCGGTCACACCGTCGACCGCGTAGTATTTAAAACCGAGCGCGGCCACGGCATCGGCTTTTATATCGTGACTTTTATTACCGAAATGATCCTAGGTATTCTGGCGTCGACCATAGTGATGTGGTTCTCTCGCTGGCGGGAATTTCGAGCCGACGCCGCTGGCGCCAGTCTTGCCGGTCGCGAAAATATGATTGCCGCTCTGCAGCGCCTGCAAGCGCAGCAAGACTTGCCAGTCGACATGCCCGGAGAAATGACCGCCCTAGCGATAAGCAGCCAGAAAAAGTCGAACCTAGCTGCGCTATTCAGTTCACACCCGCCGCTAGAAGAGCGAATTCAAGCTCTGCGGGACGCCCGCTAGTGGCATGGAGTAAACAGCGTGCACAGCTCATCGCCACTTTACATGGCATGAGCAATGCGCAGCTTAGCCCCGGCGCCAGTGGCAACGCCTCTGCGAGAACCGCCGACGGTGGTATGCTGATATCTGCCACCGGGCAAATTGCGTCTAACGTTCGCCCCGCAGACTTGGTGTACATCGACTCAGCCGGGCGTATTCCTGACAAACAGGCAAAGCCGTCTAGTGAATGGCGAATGCACTGGCAAATCTATCAGGACCACCCCAATGCTGGCGGGGTACTACATTGCCACTCTCGCTACGCCACGGTTCTGGCCTGCCAGCGCCATGCCATACCGGCTTTTCACTATATGGTTGCGATAGCCGGCGGTGACTCAATCCCCTGCGCGCCATATGCGCTTTACGGCAGCGAAGAATTATCAAAACTTGTTAGCCAGACACTCATAGGGCGAAAGGCCTGCCTAATGGCAAACCACGGCCAAATTGCTTATGGGAGCACCCCCCTAAAAGCACTGGATCTGGCAAAGGAAGTTGAAGAACTCGCTGCAAATTACTATTTAAGCCTTCAAAGCGGTGGTCCAGCGACGCTATTGAGCAAGCAAGAGATGGCCGACGTGCTATCTCAGTATGCAGATTACGGGCGTCAAAAATAATCAATTAGACACGCACTATTTTGCGGCAATATTACCAGCTATCGCCTACTCCCCAGCTGAAATATCCTGTGTTACGCTCGCTCTCGACTGCACCAAAAAAAAGCATTGGTTTTATTTTGGTGCAGCCAACGTATAGATCGATATAAAAATATCACGCAAAAGTAATGACCGTGTCACAGGCCAAGCTTATTGTTGTGAAAAAATTCTTACGGGGAGTTACCAAAATGAAAAAAGTTTTATTGGCAAGTGCCATCGCCTTAGCTGCAACTGGCCATGCATACGCAGATTATCAATTTGAAGTGGGCGGCGTCTATACAGACGGCGAAATCGCCAACACTGATTTCGACGGTCTTGGCGTTGCAGGCGAATTCCACTTCGATAAAGTCGATACAAGTAAAGGGCCACTAGCTGAAGCTAGCTTTCTCGACAAATCTTCATTTGTAAATTTCGCCTTTCTAAGCATTGAGCCAGATTTGCCAAACGCCAACGATATTGACTCCACCAGTGTTGGCGGCCGTTTTGTTACAGCGACAAACATTATCATTGAAGCTGACTTTAGCACCGTAGATGCCGGCAATAACGACACCGATACTATTCGCCTCGGTGTAGGTACTTACCTGAATGACAATAGCGATGTTGTTGTAAGCTACAGTAGTGAAGAAGATGACAATAATAACGATGTTGACTATCTGAATGTCGATTTCCACGGCGTAAATCCGCTGAATCAAGGCGCCTCTGTCGCCTATGATGTCAACCTCGGCTACATCGACACTGACACCGACAACGGCTACCAAATCGCTGTCGGCGGCACTTACTACTTCAACACAATGTTCGGCTTGGGTCTAAACGCCGGAATCGCAGATGTCGGTGACACCTCCTTCGATGAAGTGAGCATTGAAGCCAGCTTCTTTCCAACAGAACAGGTCTCTCTCTTTGTCATGATCTCGGATGGCAGCCAAGAAACAAATAATGTCGATATCGACTCTGACGCCATTCTTATTGGTGGTTCGCTGCGCTTTTAAGCAAACCAAGGATCTAGGGATTAAAAACTAGAATCTTGGACTATAAAGCCAAAGCCCCGCAGCGCCAGCTGCCGGGGCTTTTTTTTGCGTACGCAAGCGCTCTTTCTATTTAGAGGGTGGCTTGGGTTTAAGTCGCGCCGTTGCCACGGCATTTGTTGGATCATCTGGCCACGGATGTTTTGGGTATCTTCCTTTCATTTCTTTTTTAACATCTTGATAACTGCCTCGCCAAAAGCCAGCCAGATCTTGCGTTACCTGCAGGGGCCTGCGGGCCGGTGACAGTAAATGTACGGTCAAGGGCTGTTGGCCATTTGCGATTCGCGGGGTGTCATGGCAGCCGAACATTTCCTGTAGTTTAACGGCTAATACCGGCGGCGACTGGCAATAGTCTATCTTCTTGGCTGAACCCGAGGGCACGCTAAAGGACTCTGGGGCAAGTGTTTTCAGTGCCTGTTGTTGCGGCCAATCGAGCAGGGTCGCCAAGATGCTCGCCAGATCTAAGCGCTTAATGTCTTGCAGTGAATTCACGCCCGTTAAATATGGTGACAGCCACTCATCTATCTGCGCGAGCAAACCCTCGTCGCTCACATCCGGCCAATGACCCGGCGCGCAATTTAAGCTTTTGACCAAGCTTACCCGCGCTCGCCACTGCAATACCGCTTGCGGCCATTCTAGAACATCTAAACCCCGCCGCCGAATAAAGCCCAGCAATGCGGCGCGTTTTTCTTCCTCAGCTACAGCAGTAAGCACCTCCGTTTGTAAGACAATTGCTCCTAAAGTACGGCGGCGCTCAGCAATAAATCGCCCCTTGGCCTCACTCCACTCGGCGTGAAATTTGATATCTACCATCGGCGCTAACACATCTTCAAAATGACAGGCGGGCAGCGCTGCCGCCAAATAAATAGTATCGCTGCGATTGCCAGCTTTGCCACCTAAGGACGCGGCGACAAGATACTCGGCCGCGTTCAAACCATCCGACTCTTGCAACATCGCAGCGCGGCCATTGCTCAAAACGTAATCGCTGCCCCGCTCGCGACGTTGCTTCGCGACGCGATCTGGATAGGCAAAGGCCAGCAACAAACCGGCATCCACGCCGACCGCAGGGATCTTGGCCTCACTAACTGTACTTCGCGCCAATATCCGCAAGAATTGTTGCTGCTGCTTTTTCAGTCTAGCGATTAGACCGCTAGACTTGCGCTCTGCTGCCAAACTGCCATGCAATAGGGCCAATCTCAGTTGAATATCGGCATCGCCCTTAGGGCCAACATCACGGTCGCTCAATAGGGCCGCCAGTTCACACGCGAGATTGGCATGACCTAGTTCACGACCTTTCAGCAACATATGCCCTAAACGTGGGTGTACTGGCAAACTCGCCATCGCCTCGCCGTGTGACGTTATGGCGACCGTCTCACCTTTTTCCACCAAGGCGCCCAATTTCAAAAGCAGATCTACCGCTTGCTGAAAAGCAGCCGCTGGCGGCGCGTCCATCCAGCACAATTCTGCGGTGTCACTAATCCCCCAGCGCTGCAATTGTAAACACAGGCTCGCTAAATCGGCCTGGGTAATTTCGGGCTCGCTAAAGGCCAGCAATTCACTATTCTGCGATTCGCTCCAAAGCCGATAACACACTCCTTCGCTCAATCGCCCGGCTCGGCCCGCGCGCTGCTCTGCAGAGGCCCGAGAAAGGCGTCGCGTGTCTAGGCGACTCATTCCGGTTCGCGGATCAAATGTTGGCACCCGCGACAAACCGCAATCAATCACCACAGTAATGCCATCTATGGTTAAGCTGCTTTCAGCAATACTTGTGGCCAATACCACTTTGCGGACACCGTCAGCCGCTGGCGCGATAGCGCGGCGTTGATCGGCAAGACTTAAATCACCATACAGTGGCGTGAGTAGCACCGACTCAGAAGCCCAGCCATCTGCGAGTCGACTTGCACAGCGCCTAATTTCAGCTTGTCCCGGCAGAAACACCAGAATACTACCGCTATTTTCATCCAGCGCCTGGGTAACCGTATGGCACACTCTATCAATCAAATCTTGGTTTGGGCGATACGCCGAGCCATAGCGCAAAGCTACTGGAAACTGGCGACCGAGGCTTCGCAGTATTGGTGCGGCGCCAAGCAACTCTGAAACCCGATTACCGTCTAAGGTCGCCGACATAAGCAATAACTTCAGCGGCGTATCACGCAGATCACCGAATAATTTCCTGCTTTCCAGCGTTAATGCTAAGCCCAGATCAGCATCTAAACTGCGCTCGTGAAACTCATCAAAAATTAAAAGGCCGATGCCCTCCAGCGACGGGTCGTCCTGCAGCATACGAGTAAGCACGCCTTCGGTGACGACCTCAATGCGGGTGGCCTGACTCACCACGGTTTCCATGCGCATGCGATAACCGACAGTATGGCCCACCCGCTCAGCCAACATCTCAGCCATCCGCATTGCGGCTGATTTAGCTGCAATTCTGCGGGGTTCCAACATCAGAATGCGTTGATTAAGCAGCCATGGTTCATTTAATAATGCCAGTGGCACACCGGTCGTTTTACCCGCACCAGGCGGCGCTTCTAACACAAGTTCATGACCCGCAGCTAAGGCTAAGCGAATATCAGGAATCACAGATTGAATGGGTAACTCGGCCATAGTTGGCTCACGCTCCAAAGTCGCGGATGGCGATTATTTTAGCGGGGAAGTATAAAGCATGAAGAGGATGTATCGGGTAATCTTGATAAACTCAGCCGCGGCGCTAGGTGCCGGTACTAGCTTAAACTCAACACTTCATCTGGCGTCAAAGCCCGACACTGGCCAGGCGCCAAACTCAGATCCATGTTCAGGGGGCCAATCGCATCGCGATGTAGCGCCACCACTTCATTCTGGAAGCGGCCAAACATCCGCTTAATTTGGTGGTAGCGCCCCTCTACCAATTGAAGTTTGGCAATATAGTCAGAACATATTTCTAGGGTAACCGGACGAGTAGTGATGTTTTCGTATTCAAAGTACATCCCCGCCGCAAACGCTTCAATATAGGATTGATCCAATGGCTGCGCCAATGTGACGGTATACACTTTGGCTACATTTCGCTCGGGCAAACTTAATTGGCGCGACCAATGACCATCATTAGTAAGTAGCAGCAGTCCGGTGGTATTAAAATCTAAACGACCGGGAATATGGAGCCCCGCGCGATCTTCAGGGGACAGCAAATCTAATACCGTCTTATTTTTAGCGTCCTTGGTGGCACTGACCACACCAGCAGGTTTATTCATCATCAGGTAACGCGGCACATCGCTCTGCAGCACTTGGCCATCTAGGCTAATATGCGAAAACTGACCAACGCACTGACTAATATCGGTGGCAACTCGGCCATCGACCTTGACTCTTTTTTGAGCCAGAAGCAGGCGAATATCGGCCCGCTTTATTTTCAAAGCTGCACTAAGAAACCGATCAAGACGAGCAGTATAAGATCGCACCAAGTTACTCACGTAATGAAAAACGACGACCTAATTGTATTACCTAGCCATGTATTTACCCAATAAAAAGCCGACCAAGGTAGAATCACTAATAGCTAGTGACGCCTAGGCCGGCTTCCTCGCGTCTAAAGGCCGCCTTAAGCGCGGCCTAGAAAACCCGATATAGACTTAACTGTGGTCGTCTATTTCATCTTTTACTTCTTCAACACCTTCTTTATAAGCATCACTGACATTCTCGAAGCCTTGGTCAATTCTTTCCCCAGCCTTCTCAGCGGCCCCTTTGTCCTCACAAGCACTAAGGGCGAATATCGTCGTTGATAACAGAAAAAATGCGACGAGTATCTTACTGCTCTGGGTGGACTGCATACTTAAAATTAACTTTCTCATTTATCAAACCTCTCTATGATTTCATTCAGTTTTCTAGCGACGACTTCTTTAGATTCGCCATATTTCTGCTGAATTTTTGCTGAAATCTCGTCGAGATTACCTTCCGCCTGCAATACCTCATCATCAGTAAGGTCGCCCCACTGCTGTTTTACTTTAGCAGTAAATTCATTCCACTGACCTTTCACCTTGTCTTTGTTCATTATTCATCACTCCCTTAGATCCACGATACACGCTTGACCACTTGGGACCCAAATGGCTTATTTCCTTATTCGTGGAATTTGACAAGACAAGCATCACTCTTGTTCCGGGCCAAACCGAATAGTCGACTTATTCACACAAGGGCTAATTCCAATGATTTAGTAGTCGTTACAAACCAAAAAAATCCGCCAAGAACAAGTCCGGGCGGATTCTTTGTGAACAGAAAGCACTTAGGTTATTTTAAAAACGAAGGCGCAAAACCAGCTCAATATTACGCCCTGCCTCCGGCGCATAATCTCGAATAAAGGATGCGCTACTGCGTATCTCTTCATCGGCTAAATTATGACCATTCAGCATTACTGTATAGTTATTGCCAGCCAATTCAAAATCCCTAGAAATACTCGCATCCACCCGCTCATACGCGGCGGTCGGCGCCTCGTTCAAGCCTGGTTTATTCTGCGCGCGAGCATGCACGTAGCTAACATCTGCCTGCCAAGCCTGCCAAGCCCAAGCGAGACTAATACCATCATGCGCCGGCGGCAGACGTGGCACATTTTGACCATCATCGAACTCTGCGTTGACTCGGTCACCAAATAATTTAAGCAAATACTGCTGCTCAGCATTGGCTGCTGACAAACTATAGCTAAGCTCGTACTCCAAGCCCTTGAATGTCGCATCCTGCTGGCGGTATTGCAGAATATCAGTATCACCCCTCTGGGTGCCGGTATTATCTAGATAAATGTAGTCGGAAAACTGATTATGGAATATCGTCACCTTAGCTTTTACGTCGCCATAATCAGCGCGCACGCTGGCGTCGGCATTGCGGGATTTCTCTGTTCGCAAATTCTCATCACCTACTTCAATCGCACCGGTCGCACCATGAACAACATATTGTTCAAAACCATTACCGATATTTGAGAATCGCTCCTCAGCATTGGGAGCGCGCTGAGACTCAGATAGAGATAGTGATAGCGTCCACGCATCGTTAACATCGTATAGAGCCGACAACGATGCACCGAAGTTTGTGTCCTCTTGATCGTCGGCAACCGCCTCTGAAATCTCTAGGCGGTCAATATCAGCGCGAACCACCGCTTCCAGCGACCATTTATCAACATGGTAGTCCTCTAGCCAAAACACGCCGACAGATCGCGTAGTATTTTGCGGTACAAATGCTTCCTCACCCAGAGCCGAGAAGTCCGCTTCCAGCAATTGTAAGCCCCAAACACCGTGCCAATTCCCCCATGGCTTATGGGATAACTCTAGGCGACCTGCCCATGCTTCTTTGTTAAAGGTAGTGCCAATCTCACCTGAAGACTCGACTTCTTGGTGCTGATAATCGCTATAGCTCAGCCGCCAACGGAACAATTCAATCGGGCCGTCAAAGTGACGATCGCCCGCCATATCCCAGCGTTTTTGATCAATGACGAGACGGACATTGTCTTCCTCATGCTCCTCATGGCCGTGTTCTTCGTCTTCATGCTCCTCATGATCGTCATCGTGATCTTCTTCATGTTCCTCATGATGATGCACACCAAACGGGATGCCATATTGATTACTCAACTGCGAGTAACTAATTCCCCAATAGCCATCGTCAAAGTGATAACTACCTCCCACAGTCAAGCGACGAGTCCTCCCATCGGCATTGCCGATGCTGCCATCTATATTCTCTTCAATATCTGCAACATTGAGTGGGTTGATCGCTAGACCAGGAATATCAGGCGCCGACCAATCTCGGTACAGTCCGTCAACATGCACCACCCATTTTCCATCGCCGGCGTCTACTCTGAATACCCCGCTGCGACCATCATTAACACTGCTACTGCGAAACTCGGCAACCCCTTCAACGCCCTGCACCGCTTTAGCAGGAATACGACCATCAATCACATTGACCACGCCGCCAATGGCACCGCCGCCATAGAGCATGGTGGCGGGTCCCCGCAATATTTCAATACTGTCCGCGAGGATTGGCTCAACCGAGACCGCGTGATCGGCGCTGTTAGTAGACACGTCTAGCGCCGGCAAGCCATTTTGTAAAACCTGCACGCGGGCGCCCTGCTGCCCGCGAATAACGGGTTGTCCCACGGCGGGGCCAAAACTGGCATTGCTGAGCCCAGGCGAATTTCTCAAGGTTTCGCCAATCGTCGACGCCGCTTGGCGTACAAGCTCGTCGCCATCTAATACTGTCACCGGCAAAGCGGTTTGGGAGTCCTTCTTATGCATTGGCATGGTTACCAAGACATGTTCCATGCGGCGATCATCTGCGGCAAATACCGGCGTAGCAGCAAACGCCACCAAGGGCGGTAAAATATATCTTTTCATTAAAAACATCCTGCGTATCAAGTCATCGTAATCGGCAGTGGACTGCCGACTCATCAAGCTGTTCAGGAAAGCGCGGTCATATACACAAGAACTAAAAGCACTGCGCACTAACTGATTGGACTCGCAAAAAAATTCACCCCAACAAAGCAGCGAATCGAGAACAAACAGCGATTTTGACTTTCCAGATTTTTAAGCGACGATACTTTTTGCAGGTGGGGCGCGCACAGGAGGACGTAACTTAAGCAGTGGCCCAATCGAAGTAATCAACATTACCGCGCTAACAAACGCGACCGTGCGGATTATTTCTGGGGTACTAGGGGATGACGGCACAGAAGCCGCGTTATAATGACAAACCACACAGGCATCAACTGCCGTGTGGTCTGCAATATGAACATGATTGCCCTGTAACCACAGCGACCAACTGAGACAGAGCAACAATACTGTCAGCAGCGATAAGCGATGTCTGTGGGCCAATCTAGTCATTTAGTATTCAGGCTTTAACCAAAGGTCATTCAACCATTGAATGACCTGTTAGAATAATGAATTTATATTACATTTATACTAATGCCAAGTATTTCCGGATCACGCGTCAAAGTCTATACCCAAGCGACGACCGACAATCTCATAGGATTCAACAACATTACCCAAACCCTGACGGAAGCGATCTTTATCAAGTTTTTCACGGGTATCAGCATCCCATAGGCGGCAACCATCAGGTGAAAACTCATCACCAAGGTATATCTCGCCGTCGTTGAACACTCCGAACTCTAACTTGTAATCAACCAATAGCATGCCCGCATCAGCAAACATGTTTTTTAGGACATCGTTCACTTTGAAGGTTAGCTCTTTCATGCGATCTAACTGGGCGTCATTCGCCCATCCGAAAGAACGAATGTGATACTCGTTAATCATTGGATCGTGCAGTGCGTCATTTTTAAGAAACATTTCGAAGGTCGGCGGATTTAATTCTTTGCCTTCTTCTACGCCCAAGCGCTTCACAATAGAGCCCGCGGCGATATTACGAACGACACACTCTATCGGCAGCATATCGAGCTTTTTAACTAAGGCATCGTTATCAGACAATAAGGCTTCAAAATGAGTCGGCACGCCAGCGGCTTGCAATGCCTGCATGATGAAGGCATTGAACTTATTGTTCACCATGCCCTTGCGATCCAGCTGCTCCACCCGCAAACCATCAAAGGCCGAGGTATCGTTTCTGAAATTGAGGATATAACGGTCAGGGTCATCAGTTTTGTAGACTGATTTTGCCTTGCCGGAATACAACTCTTCGCGTTTTTCCATGGTTTGCCTCATTAACACAAGAAGATCACGCTATTTCAAGCCAGCCAAAACCAGCTTCTTGATCAGCAGACAGCAGCGCGTCACTGTTTGCTAACATCGGCTCTATTGCCGCCCTCGCCAAAGCGGGGGTATTGTTCTTTTCACTCAAATGGGCCATCACCACATGCTGTAAATGACCCACTTCTGCCTCGGCCAACAAGCTCGCCGCCTGCTGGTTATTCAAATGCCCCCAGTCACCGCCTACCCGCTGTTTCAGGGAGTAAGGATAAGGGCCATTGGCCAACATGGTCACATCGTGATTGCATTCTAAGAGCAAGGCATCACAGCGGCGATAGTGCTCGCGAACGAAGGGCGTAATACTACCTAAATCCGTCAGCAGCCCAAATGTTTTTTTTTGGTATCTAAACACAAACTGGCAGGGTTCACGTGCATCGTGCGGCACCGCGACTGGGGTGACGGTGATTCCACCAATATCCAGTTCCTGTCCGAGCTCTAGATTCTGCCAATGATGCGATAGTCGCAGCTGGCCATATTCGCCAGTACCATAACTGCAATACACCGGCAGCTTGTACTTTCGAGCCAGTGGCAGCACGCCTTTGATGTGATCGCTATGTTCGTGGGTCACCAAAATAGCCGCCAAGTCAGTAGGCGCGCGACCCAATCTAGCCATGCGCCGCTCGGTTTCTTTAATGGTAAATCCGCAATCAATCAGGACACAGCTCTGATCAGTTTCAAGCAGGGTAGCGTTACCTTTACTGCCACTACCCAGGGATGCAAAGCGCACTAATACAAATACCCCATAATGCGGGTTAGTAATTTTTCGCGCTCGTCTTCACGAAGTCGGCGGCCTTTTTGATAATTCAGGTATATCCGCGCCTCTTCAGGCCCTACTTCCTTCATTTCAACCACGTAGCGACTTAAGTTACTTCGGCGTGCGCCAAAGGTCCGCGCAAACCAGCCCGGCTGCTCTGCTTCGGGATCAGTATAGATTAGCCAATATTTATTCACTTCGCGGCGATCGTCTTCAATTTCAAAGCCCGCTTTCACTAAGGCCAGACCAAGGGCAGCCCATGCGCGATCAAGCGGAAGCTGCAAACGCAAATGACGACTATCTAAACCGCCATCACCGCCTTCAATGAATATTTTACCCTTGCCATCGGAGCGCTGGGCGAGAATAGACACCGCACCGGCGGTATCTTGATCGGCAAGATATTGGGCAACAACCCGAACCATTTGTGATTCACGTTTGAAGTCATCAGATTTGTCTGGCCATTGGTCGTTGCCATTGATCTGCACAAGAACGTGAATTTCACTGGTGCCCTTGTGAACACCTTCTTCCAGACGGAAGCGGAAACGTTCACGGCTAGCACCATCGCCCACTGGATCGCGCCACTGGGTGTCAATAATCGCAGTTTTGCCATCGGCATTGGCGATCTCTAGGCCCGCACGACCAAGAAATATCCGCATCCGCGGCCACACCTGATTTGGATCGCCGTCTAGCAAAATCCAGCTCTGGTTATCTAAGGTTTGAATTTTAACTTCGGCGGTACCGACATTTTTCGCCAAGGGCTCAGGTCGCTGTATTTCAAACTTACCCGGGAGGGGCTTATGAGCTTGTATCCCCGGCACCACATACTGATCATCGAGGGTCTCTGAACTCACCCCCGGTGGCAATTCCAGCGGCGCGGATAATTTTGCCTGACGATAATCTTGCCCGCGGTCGCGAAACATACCATCGCCACCAAAACAGCCCGACAAAACTGCCAGTCCCAGACTCACTATAGTTAATCGAAAACCGGTACTGCGCATAAAAGTGCTCATTTAGTCTAATAATCCCGCTTGCGTTAGGGCTTCCCTAACGCCTGGTTGTGCCGCTTCACTCAATACAGTCAAGGGCAAACGAATGCCGTCTTCCATCAAGCCCATGGTCAACAAAGCCCATTTTACCGGAATCGGATTGGCTTCTACGAATAAACGATCGTGAAGTATACGCAATGGTGCGTCAGCCGCTACTGTGGCCTCTTTATCGCCAGACATTGCCGCCACACAGACGGCCTTAACCGCTGCTGGGGCTATATTGGCAGTCACTGAGATATTGCCCTTACCACCTAGCAACATCAGATCTGCTGCGGTCGCGTCGTCGCCAGACAACACATCTAACTTATCGCCAACCGCATCAATCAATTCTTTACCGCGAGCCAAGTCGCCGGTGGCATCTTTGATCGCAATAATATTCTTATGCTCTGCCAAACGAATGGTGGTCGAGTTCAGCAAATCGCAGGCCGTGCGTCCCGGCACATTATATAAAATCTGTGGAATATCAACGGCGTCAGCAATCGCCATATAATGAAGATACAAGCCCTCCTGGGTCGGCTTGTTATAGTATGGCGTCACCAGCAAGCAGGCATCTGCACCCACTTCACACGCCACCTTGGTTAGCTCGATCGCCTCAGCAGTCGAGTTAGCACCAGTACCCGCGACAACTTTAATACGGCCGGCAACCTGATCAACACAGGCCTTGATGACCATTTTGTGTTCATCCATTGCCAAAGTCGCTGACTCGCCAGTGGTGCCCACCGCCACGATCCCGTCGCTTCCCTGCTCTATATGCCATTCGATCAGACGCGACAACGCTTGCCAGTCAATACTGCCATCGCTGTGCATCGGGGTTACCAAGGCAACTACACTACCCGAAATCATGCCGCTATCTCCAAAATTGGTGCAAGCCGCTAATGGTACTGGCCAGTGCCACGCAGCTCAAGGGACAAATCAATGTAAACCAGTTAGGCTTAGCCACTTTCGCGAAACGAATTCACTAAAGCGCAGTCAAAAACCTACTATAAAACCAAGTTTTGCAGCGTTCAGACAGGAGAAAACCCAATGCGTTTCCTAGCCATAGCACTACTGGTCATTTTGGCGCCGATGAGTATAGCCGATCCTTGGCGCACAAACCCCATGACCAAGGTAGATGAGCAATACATGGAGGATAGCCGCAGCGACCTCAACGATCTGAGCCGTATCGAACTCGGCCGAAGTTTTGGTGAAAGTCGTGATAATGACCTCCGTCTAATCCAGACCTTATTAGACCGTAACATCGTCACCAAAGATCAAACCCGCCGCCTCCAAGCAATGGGCATTATCATCGGCGACCACCTGCGCAAAGAAAACAAGCTCAAATGGGTAATTTATGTCGACAGACTAGGCCGTAGCCGAGCGCTAGAAGTCCCGCTCCAAGACGAGGCCATTTTCCCTGTCACCCAAATATCTAGCCGCGCCGCAGTTGCTGCCGACATAAATGTGAAGGCGATATACCAAAATCTGGAAGAAGAAATTAAACGCGCCAGAAAGAAAATCATCGTACGCTAAAAAATGGACAAAAGGTGGGCGTCTGCCAAAGCAGCCCCACTCAGGAAGGCGGCTGAGCAAATCAAACACCTAAAAAATACAACAAAATTGGAATACTAATAAAACTGATCAGGGTTGAACTAACCACCATCCCAGCCACTACCTCAGGTTCCCGCTTATATTGCATTGCCAACAGGTAGTTGAACACCGCTGCCGGGGTAGCCGACTGCAATAGCACAACTTTGCGCTCCAAGCCCTCAAGATGCAAAAAATGCACGGCGGCAAAACCCCCAGCGAGCCCCACCAGCAATCTCAATATCCCTAGACCCACAGACTTTCCCGCCGCTTGCAGCTTGAGTGAACTCAATGACACGCCTAAGGTAATGAGCATCAGCGGGATGGAAAGCCCGCCCAGCAAGCCCAGAGTGTTTTGCAGTGAAAGCGGCAAACTCCAGTGATTAAAAATAAGCAGACACGCGAGAATACCCGCATAAATAATCGGTGAAGTAAGCACACCTTTAACCATGGCCTTGCCGCTGAGCACCGCGGCGCCAAAGGAAAAGTGCGCAATGGTGGTCGTCAAAAATATCCCTAAACCAATTGCTAGACCTTCTTGACCAAAGGCAAAAAGACACAGCGGCAAGCCCATGTTGCCAAAATTACCAAATACCAGCGGCACCAGAAAATTACGCATTTCTATGCGTAATAGCAGACAGGCAAGCGCGGCAAATATGGCGGTAAACCCCAGCATACAGACACTGGCAAGTAGCACATGCTGAAGTAAATCTGCAGAGATAACAGTTTTACCCAGGGTTCCGACTATGAGTGCAGGCGCCCCCACCCAAAGCACAATGCGACGCACAAACTCATGATCAAACGGTTGGTGAAACCGCACCCAAAATACGCCAATGGCCGCGCACAAAATGACTGGCAAAATAATAGGGAATAGCGGCGAAATCAGTGACATCTAGGCTCCTGCATCGCAGTCACCAACACAGGCTGCGAGGCGGCATTATCATGGTATCTTAGAATATTTCCAAGCTGATCAGTGATTATCGACAGTATATAAATCACACTATAATCCGGAATACCGAGCGACTCGTACAAACCTGACTCTTTCGCCACTTACGCACCAACCATGGAGCTAAACCGTTAATTATAATGAGCACCTTAAATCCGAAAAAACTCCTAAACAGTAAATGGACCGCTGTTAGACCAGAGCGTAAAGAAAAACATTTTATTATCCTTGAGACTGAGTACGACGAGGACGGCGTTGTGACGCGCTGCCTAATGCAAGCGGTCATGACCAAACGAGAATTTGAAATTGAGTGGCGCGATCTTAAAAATATTGAGGAATGGCGAGCCGGCTGGCTCTAAGGCCCTGGCCAGCGCTCAACTCAAAATTGATCCGGCCGCAACATTGCGTCGTGGCCACCGTCGACAAAGACAATAGACCCGGCCATAAAACTGGCCTTGCTACTCAATATAAAGCACACCACATCCGCGATCTGCTCGGGTTTACCAATGGCTCCCATCGGGACGCTGTCACCGAAGTCTTTCATAATCTGCCCGAGGTCTTTATCCGCAAGCACTTTATCGCTCAGCGGGGTATCGATAATACCTGGCGCAACCGCGTTTAAACGCACGCCCTGCCTAGCGTAGTCCGGTGCATTACGGCGCAGCCAGCAACTAAGCGCATGTTTTGAGCCCGCGTAGGCGGTATGGGCATCTTTGCCCTCAATCAGCTCGCAAGCGGCAGACTCCTGATCATCGAGTAGCAAGGTAACGTAATCATCGTGACCGACCATCGCGGCAGAATTTGACGCAATCATCACAACGCTGCCTTTGCGTCGCACCAGTAAATCTAGCACACCCTCGGTAACCGCTACTGCTGCAAAGTAATTAACTCGGCTAATCAAAGACAAAGGTCGAACCGAGGGACCGAGACCGGCGCAGGGAATAAAGCCATCAAGTCCATTAGGCGCAAGGGCGCGAATGCCATCTATGGCCTTCTGGCGACCCGGCAGATCAGATAAATCAGCACAGATATCGCCCTCGGCAAGGTCAACCACTATGACTTGGTGGCCAGCATCACGAAGCTGCACCTTGATCGCAGCGCCAATACCGGTAGCACCGCCCGTTAATGCGTAAGTTCCCATGGATTATCCTTATTATTGGCTTATTTATTCGACAGCGATCAAACCCTCATCGCTGGTCAGCTTACTGCGTTCATATTTCAGTGCCGGTGTATTTACAACGTCCGCTAGCGGCGCAGCCACACGAGAGCGCTGACTCTGCTGCGGATCTGCGGCGCCGTAAAGCGTATTGCGCTGAAACGGCACACGACCGGCGCGGCGAATACGCGCCTCCATAAGTTCTGGCGCAGTTTCCTGACCATGCACCGCACCTGCGGCGCGGGTGATGGTCTCGTTCATCAACGTGCCACCAAGATCATTAACCCCGGCATTCAATAAAGCCTCGACACCCTGCTCGCCCATCTTCACCCAAGAGGCCTGAATATTATCGATTAAACCGTTGAATACGAGTCTCGATACGGCGTGCATCAATACCGCCTCGCGGAAGCTCGGCCCCCGTCGCGACTTACCTTTAAGATAGATTGGCGCCTCTGCGGGCACAAACGGTAAGGGCACAAATTCAGTAAAGCCCCCAGTTTGCGACTGCAAGCGCCGCACTCGAAGCAAGTGTCGCGCCCAAGATTGATAATTATCAACATGGCCATACATAATAGTCGCGGTGGAGCGCAGCCCAACCTTGTGGGCCGCAGCCATCACCGCAAGCCACTGCTCGGTATTTATTTTATCCGGACACAACACGGCCCGCACTTCATCGTCCAAAACTTCCGCAGCGGTGCCCGGCAAGGTGTGCAAACCGGCCTCTTTTAGCCGGTGCAAATAGGTCTCTAAATCTAAGCCCAATGTTTCTGCGCCCTGCCACACCTCTAAAGGCGAGAAGGCATGAATATGCATATCTGGCGTCGCTGCACGCAGTGTCGCGACAATATCGAGATAGGTTTGGCCTGTGTACTCAGGGTGTATACCGCCCTGCATACACACTTCAGACGCGCCACGCTGCCATGCTTCAAGGGCGCGCCGGGATATCTCCTCACCGGATAAATCATAGGGCCGGCCGCGCAAATTCTCGCTGAGTTTGCCTTTAGAAAAGGCGCAAAACTGGCACTTGAAATAACACACATTGGTGTAATTAATATTTCGCGTAACTACATAGCTGACCTGCTCCCCACAGCGCTGCTGGCGCAACTGATCGGCAGCGCGGCAAACAGCGGAAAAATCGCTTCCACGGGCGCTAAATAGACGCACAATATCATCTTCGCTCAAGGCCTCGACCCGCAGCGCGCGCTCAAGTAAGAGGTTTATATCAGCGGATACCTGCGCATAGTTTTTTAACAGCTCGGGCTCTGCACGCAGCAAGTTAAGCTCGGCGGTAGGAGCATCGATATCTTGGCCGGCAACCCAACACTCCTCCTTCGGCAAACCCTGTGCGTCGCTATAATGAAGCACTTTGGTATGCAGAGCGGGATCTAACCAGCGCGTGTAATCGCGCACGTATTGAGGATAAATCGTCAGCCGCTCATGCAAGTGTTTACCGGCACCCGCGGTTTCTTTCGTCAGGGTTTCTAGGTGTGGCCAAGGCGCCTCGGGATTGACAAAATCTGGTGTCAGCGGCGATACGCCACCCCAGTCATTAAGTCCCGCGGCCACCAATTGCGGCAGCACTCCGGGGCTCAAATTTGGCGGCGCCTGAATACTCATCTGCGCACCAAAAATTAAGCGCGCAACCGCGATAGTCCAAAGCAATTCATTCAAATCTGGCTCAGGCGCAGAAGCCATTTTGGTATTCGGCTTGGCTCTAAAATTTTGAACGATGATTTCTTGGATATGGCCATAGCGATGATGCAACTCACGCAAGGCTAATAAAGACTCCACCCGTTCGAGGCGAGTTTCACCAATACCAATGAGTATGCCAGAGGTGAACGGCACCATCGCACGCCCCGCCCGCGCAATCGTTTCCAGCCGCAGCGCCGGGTCTTTGTCCGGCGAGCCATAGTGAGGCATACCCTTTTCACACAAACGACTAGAGGCCGATTCGAGCATGATTCCCATTGAGGCAGAGACCGGCCGCAACATCGCTATTTCTGCGTCGTCCATGCAACCTGCGTTGATATGCGGCAGCACATTAGTCTCTGCCAATACCCGAGCTGCAACCTCGGCAAGGTATTCCAGTGTGCTGGCAAAACCCATTGCCGCGAGCGCGTCCCGAGCTGCCTTATATCGCAGTTCCGGTTTT
The DNA here is from genome assembly GCF_040892595.1 of Zhongshania sp. R06B22. Lineage (NCBI taxonomy): Bacteria > Pseudomonadati > Pseudomonadota > Gammaproteobacteria > Cellvibrionales > Spongiibacteraceae > Zhongshania > Zhongshania arctica. The sequence goes on from NZ_JBFRYB010000001.1 coordinate 2,983,298, forward strand.
TCACCCAAGGTAAATAGCGCTTCTTTGCAACCCATGCTCTCGGCGACTTTAACCTGCGCCAATACCTGCTCTACAGGGAGGTAAGCTTGCTGTATTTTTTTAGGGGTTTTTGCAAAGGTGCAGTAATGACAAACATCCCGGCATAAATGCGTTAAGGGAATGAACACCTTGCGGGAATAACTGACGCCATTGTAAAAACCGCGATCGCGCAGCGCTGCCGCCGCCAGCATCAGAGCTTGAGTTTCTGACCTGTTCGCCAGTAACAGCGCGTGTTCCGCGCTCATGCCATGGTCGCCAACATCAGCCAATAGGGACTCAACTGTCATCGTCTGTACCGCGTTCATACCGCTCTCCACGCTTGTAACGATGTATTTGCGGCTTCGCTACCCAGTTGTCGCAAGCGCTGCGCGATACCGTCTTGATGCAAATACGCCAGGGTTCGCTCAGCGGCAACGCTAGGTACCATCGCCAGTAATCGCAGAAGATCGTCTTGGGTGTCAATGTCTTGCGCCAGCCCCGGTAAGGAGATCACCTGGGCAGGCAGCTGCATGGTCTCGGCTGAGGCGTAATGCGCCGCACAACTGTCGGGACCGTAAGCCAAGACCGGCGCCTTAGCTGGGTCACACACCACGATATTACTGCCGCAGCCATGACTATCAGTGGCAATACTTACCGCCGAAGGATGGGTTTTCATTAATGCGTGATGCTGTTCAATCAGTGTGTTTAATTCTTGATTCCCAAGCAAAGGCAAATCGCCATGCACAACCATTGCCGCAGTAACCCCGGTGCGGTTTTGGGTTAGCTCAGCCATGCGGCGCAATGCCGAATCCACCACGGCATTCAATCCGCTTGCGTCCAAGCCGCGCTCAGACCAGCAATCAATACCGTAGTGCTCTGCCAACAACTGGGCGGCGGGATCATCCGACACCACCACAATACGTTCGAAACTTGGATGCACGGCCAGTACCGTGAGTACATCCTCAACCATGGCGTGAAATAAACCCCGTCTTTCAGAAACAGTCAAACTGCCCGCGAGACGCTGCTTGGCCTGTACAAAATCTTTTAACGGCAATAGTGCCCACATAGTGTTATACGCTTTTATCCGGTTACTTTTATTATCAATACGTCTCGGCAACTGCATCACCGAAGGTGTTTAAGTGCTATAGCTGGCGGCAAAACCCAGCACGGCATCTGCAAGCGCAATCTTACTACTTAGATCGGTCATCAAGGTCGGCGCCACGCACACTTTAATACCTAAGGCCTCAATATCTTCGGCATAGTGTGCATCGGCTTCATCAAGCACATAGCCATCAAGTAAATCACCGTAATACTCCGCTACCGCAAAGGCCGTTGCTGGCATATTAAGTTCACGCATCATTTTTGCCGCCGGCCCTTTCACGGCCCGGCCGGCAATAATAGGAGACACGGCAATCACCGGCGCCGCTGCTTCCATCAGCAAACGCCGGCATCCCGATAAGCTCAATATTGGGTCTATGCTAACAAAGGGATTGGACGGGCAAACCACAATGGCGGCCAGGCCCTCATCCATCAATAAACTGTGCACCTGCGGATTTAATTGCGCGTCGTCCGCACCTTCAAAATGTAATTCTCGCACTTCGGGCTGGCATTGATCACGCACGAAATATTGCTGAAAATCTAACCAGCCCTGATCGGTATTTACCTTGGTGGCAACCGACTGTTCCGACATCGGTAGCAATATATGCTTTATACCCAAGCCCGCAGTAATCTGTTTTGTCACCGCCGACAAAGACTGATCGGCACGTAAAAGCTGCGTTCGTAATATATGAGTCGCTAAATCTTGATCACCTATTTGAAACCACTCATCGCCGCCCAGTCTGCGCATGGCGATGAGAGTACGCCAAGTTTCATCGCGCAAACCCCAGCCACGCTGCTCGTCATTTAAATCTGCAAGCGCGTACATCACCGAGTCGAGATCGGGACAGATGCGCAAATCCCAATAATCGAAATCATCACCGGTATTCGCAACAATGGTAAGTTGCTCGACAGCCAATCTTGCGGCTAAACCACGACATAATTTAGCACCACCAACACCGCCACTTAAGGCCAGTACCTTGCCGCCTACGCCGGCTTCTATGTTAGCCATCAGCGAAACATATCCTTTTCTCGATCTCGAATTAAGGCCGCAGAGCCAGCAGTTGAAGGGCGCAATTTTGCACCGCGAATTAAGACTACGGGCAATGCCTCATCACCCTGCCCCATCATAAAAGAGGCCGCCGCCGCCAACTCATCGGCCACCGCAACTTCGGTGACCTCAAGTGGCCGGCCATACAAATCGGCTTCACCCACTCGATTTTCCAGCGCTTCAAAGCCGGCGGTAGCAATGGCAAACCCGAGTGTGCCATTACGCCAGGCACGGCCGGCACTGTCATTGATAATAATATTCACGTTAACGCCGGTGCTTGCCAATAGCGAGGAGCGCAACTCTGCCGCACTGTGGTCAGGGTTTTCTGGCAACAGTAGCAAACGCGGGCTGTCCTCATCACTATCAATATTAGAGCGATCAATCCCAGCGTTAGCGTGAACATAGCCAAGTACATGCTCGACGATAACTACACCCGGCCGCTTACGGATAATCTCGCGAGACTCATTCAACAAAACCTGCATATGACGCGGGTCTTTGTCACATTGTTCTGCTAATTCAACAGCTTCAGCACTAGCCTGTATATCGTTTAAATAGGCGTAGCGTCCCTCGGCTTTAGATACAATCTTTTGCGCCAAGACCAATACATCGCCATCTTCCAAGACCAGTTCTGAGGAAGCTAAAGCCGCAAGAATAAGCGCTGCTATATCATCACCGGGCTCCACCAAGGGAATACCCGGCACGGCATGAAGAAAAAGTGGAGACGTCATAACTGGATTAATGATCCAATCCCGTTAATTTAATGCCCGCGTGACATTTATATTGTTTGTTTATAAAGATGAGTAGTGATGTCATGGCCTCTACCGCAGCGGCATTGGCGATGCTCCCAGCATGAAAACCGCGCAAACCCGCTGCCTCAACCAATTCGATCACCTTAGCGCGGGCTGCTTTATTGTCACCACACACCAGCACATCGCAATCCATACCTTGTCCATCTTGTAAATGTACTGCTGCCACATTTTGGAATGCCGATACCACACTGACGCCCTCGCCCAGAATATTCTGCGCTATCTGTCCAGCTGAGCCTTCAGCAGGCAACTGCACCCGCGCCACTTTTGGCGGCACTAAAGGCACAGTAACATCGATCAGAATTTTACCTTCCAAAGCCGCTTTTACACTTAGGAGGGTGTCAGCATGATGGGCAAACGGAACTGTCAAAGCAGCAATATCCGCAGCCTCGGCCGCTGCAACATTATCCATCGCCGCTACCGAAACGCCATCTACACCGCGCTCTTGCATCAACTCTCGCAGTGCTTGCGCCGCCACCTCGGCTTTTTCTTGGGTGCGCGACCCAATAATAATAGGATAGCCCGCCTCAGCCCAACGCCGCGCCAAACCCGTACCCAAACCGCCTGTACCACCAAGAATTGCCACAATGGCTTTGCTTTCAGTCATTCGAAACTCTCTATTTAATGATGCAATTAATTAACTTAGCAAGGGCAGCGCGAATCTCTTCGTCAGCAACCAAGACCGTCAAAACATATTGTATTTACAGATTAGTGTATACGTCTTAATGCACCACGAATACTGTCAAAAACGGTCTATCCTCAAACAAATAAGATCGTTTTGCTCGCCCCGTTTAAAACCCACCCGCCAGTTAAATCAAATACTGAGATCTAGCCGGTTTACATCAACAGCGCATATCTAAAAATGTAACCCAGTCAGCGCAGTTACCCATTTTAGAGTAGTCCCTTCAGACTAGCCGCTGCCAGAATAAGCGGTATTCCTCGCCATCTGGGCGTCTTAGACTAAGCAGCAAAAGCGTTACCCCAGTAAAGCCACTTCCGGCAGCACAAAAATGCGTTAAACTTATGCCCACTCAATTTAGCTGCATTCTGGCAGCCACACCCTAAAAGAGCGACCTAGCAAGTCGACAACCGAATTAAATATAAAAAACACTCAACGTGTAGTGCGGAGTTAGAATGCAGGACAAATTAGATTTCAAGGACAAGATCGTTATCGTTACTGGTGGCGGCAAAGGGGTTGGCAGGGGTATTAGCGAACGTTTCCTACAATGTGGGGCAAAGGTCATTATCTGTGGCCGCAGCGAACCTGAATCACTTCCCTGTGCAAACGGCGAAAATGCCGTGTTTCTTCCTTTGGATGTTCGCGATGCTGACGCAATTCAACTGTTTGTAGATACCGTTGTCAGCGACTTTGGTCGTATCGACGTACTCGTTAATAATGCCGGCGGCGCACCCGCTGCAGATGCTGCGACAGTCTCTCCGCGCTTTTCAGAATCCATTATCCGTTTAAACTTACTCGCGCCACTAAATTTTTCACAGTCTTGCAATAAAGTCATGCAAACTCAGAATAGTGGCGGCGCCATTATCAATATCGCCTCGGTGAGCGCAATCCGCCCATCGCCCGGCACCGCAGCGTACGGCGCGGCCAAGGCAGGCTTAGTCAGCCTAACAAGCTCTCTCGCAGTGGAATGGGCACCTAAGGTGAGAAGCAATACCATCATCGCCGGTCTGATCCGCACAGAGCAAGCCCATCTGCACTATGGCGACGAGGCAGGTATCGCCGCTGTCGGCAACACCATCCCCCTAGGTCGAATGGCGGTACCCGAAGATATTGGCGACGCCTGTGTGTTTTTAGCCAGTGATCTCGCCTCGTACATAAGCGGCTCGACGCTAACCGTACACGGCGGCGGCGAAAAGCCCGCATTTTTAAGCGCCTCCAACGCAGACTAAGACCCGCGTCACATTTCTGGCAAGCTAGGCTTGCCACTCAAATTCTATTTTTCCGCCTGATTACTGCAGCTGCAGGGCTGTAAGGTAGTGAATAGCCGCAATTCACTACGCAAACTATGTATACCCACTTCGGTTATCTCGAATAATCATACTCGCCCGGCAGTAGTACATTGGCCAACAAGTAAGGAGATTGAAACCACTCGACGCGACGATCAACAATCGCCTGCCGCCGACAACCAACGAGGCGCGACATGACTCCTAAGCAAATTACTATCGTACAAGCGCAGCTACCCACAGTGAAATCCATCGGCAAACCCTTTGCGAAAGTGTTCTACGCTCGACTGTTTCAGTTAGCGCCAGACCTTAGAACACTATTCTCCGAAGGCAAACACAGAGATCGCCAGCTCATAGACACACTCTGCACTACCGTGAACTCTTTACAAAACATGGATGGACTCAGGGTAGTAGCCCACAATATGGGGCAGCGCTACAGCGAACTAGGAGTAAGCGAACGCCATTATGATTTTTTTATGCAAGCGATGCTGGAAACATTAGGCATGGCGCTGGGCGACGAGTTCAGCGGCGAAGTAAAAGCCGCATGGCTAAACTTATTAACCACACTAAAAGACACCCTGCTTGAAGCGTGTAACTACCACGAAATTGAACACCCTGCCTGGGGTAGTGAAGTACCGATGGCCCTGGTAGGCTAGAAGCTAACAATGAGAAGAATCAGCGTTTGTCGGGCAATGCCGTTAAAAACACTAAGGTGGTTGAAATGGAGTCTGAAGTAACATAGCCATTCACACCCTTTTCCACGGCGCGCATGATGCCTTGAAGAGTGATCTGACCGCTGCCGGAATGCAGCCAAACTAAACCACCCACATTAGCCAAAACCGCAAACCCAAACACCAGCCGAAAAGATACTTTCTTGGTTTTATGACGCAGGCCTTGCTGGGCAATAATCGCCCCGGGCCAGCCGCCAGCAAGGGATAGTAGCTGCAAGGTGTTTTCGGGTACTCGCCAAGCCCCTGTAAGCGCCGCCTTTTTATCCTTAGCATAATAGAAATAACTCACCAAACTAAGGCACAAAATCAACAGTGCAATCAGCGGTGGTGTATAGCCAAGATAATAAGACAAACCCAAAAACAAACTCACTATAGCGACAATAACGTAAGCGATTCTCATCGTATAAGCTCAAATAGTCCGTATTTCAAACGGTGGACTTTACCACGCTATACAACAATAAAGGCCCCAAAAATGGAGCCTTTAAGTATCTAACAATTAGTATTTATATTATCAATTCACTCGCACTATTTTTAAGGTATTAGTGTGTCCATCCATACCGACTTGATCACCGGTGGTACCTAGAATTAAGTCGTCGGTTTCAACATAGCCTTGCAAGTGAATGGCCTTTACGCAGTCGTCTATTTCAATCCCTGCTGAGGGGCTGGAAATAGCATATACACCGCGATATAAGCTGACCCGATTACAGGTGGACGGGTTGCGACTAAAGGCAAAAATAGGAATGCCCGAGGTCAGTCGAGACATCAGCAAGACCGTTCTACCAGTCTCCGTCATCGACACGATGGCTTTAACGCCGATTTGATGGTTGGCCGCGTACACCGCGCTCATTGCGAGGGTCTCTTCAACGGATTCGAATTTGCGCTCAAGCCGGTAGCTAGACTTACGCGCCGAGGGATACAATTCCGCGCCCTCGCAATTGCGCGCCATGGCTGTCACGGTTTCTACCGGATACAGGCCCGATGCGGTTTCCGCCGACAGCATCACGGCATCAGTGCCATCGAGGACGGCATTTGCCACATCAAATACCTCAGCGCGGGTGGGAACCGGACAGCTGACCATCGACTCCATCATTTGCGTGGCAGTAATAACGGGACGGTTTAGCACTCGCGCACGTTTAATAATGTGCTTTTGGAGGCCGATTAAACTCGCATCACCAATCTCTACGCCAAGATCACCCCGCGCCACCATCACACCATCACAGGCGAGAATTAAAGCATCTAAATGCTCATCGTTTGCGACAGCTTCCGCACGCTCTATCTTGCCGATAATATGCGCAAAGCAGCCTGCACTTTCCAGCTTAAGCCGGGCATCTTCAATATCTTCTGCACTACTGGGAAAGGATACCGCGATAAAATCGAGATCCATCCCTGCCGCCAGTTTAATATCTTCCATATCTTTGTCGGTTAGCGCTGGTGCTGATAAACCGCCACCCAAGCGGTTAATCCCTTTGCGGGAATGCAACTTACCGATACTCTCTGAGCGACAAAACACTTGCTCGCCAACGACTTTATCTACACTTAAACGCAGCCGGCCATCGTCGAGCAATAAAATATCACCAGCACTAACTGAGCGCGCTAAGGGCTCATAATCTACGCCAATGTGACTCGCATCGCCCTCGCCATCGGCAAGCTGGGTGTCCAATATCAGTTCCGTGCCCTTTTGCAGCTCAACCGGATCCACTGCCAGCTTACGCAGGCGAATCTTCGGCCCCTGCAAGTCTCCTAATAAACCAACGTAGCAACCTGCCTCAGCAGCCAACTCACGTATCAGCGCGGCGCGAGCTGCGTGCTCAACGGCAGTGCCATGAGAAAAATTCAATCGAAACACATTCACCCCGGCGCTAATCATCTCAGCGAGTGTTTCTCGAGAGTCACAAGCAGGTCCGACCGTGGCTACAATTTTAGTTCGACGCATGAATACCGCTATCCTTTAAATAAATAGTGAGCGAAAACCCTATGTTACACCTCTCCTTGCCACACGGCGACTAAGCAAAGGAGTAGTTTTTGTGACATTAGATTTTATCCTCTCACGGAAAACTCAAATTTCAGGTATAAAAAAACCCGGATATACCGGGTTTTAAAACGCTACAGCGCTCACATTCGCATTTTTTTAGCGACGAGAGCAGCAACGCTGTCCATAGATCCCCTATAAAAAGAAATCGCCGTTATCCATACCCAAGCCCAGACCGCCAAGATTGCGGGCAAAGCTGGTAGGGTTATTCGCTACGTGGGCTCTGGCAGTGTGAATATCAAGGAAACGCTGCTGAATCTCGCTGCCAAGGAATACCGACTGACCACCCGCCACTTCAAACAGCGAGTCGATAATCTCAATACTCTTAGTGATAACCAGCGATGCGTGATAGCGGTAGCGCGCGCGGTCTTCGACTGGAATAGCTTGGCCTGCTTCTGCCATGGCCATCATCTTATCGAAATTAGCGAACAACAGCGCTTCCATTTCATCGATACCATTTACGGCAGCGGCAATTCGCTCTTGAACCTGAGTATCACCGGCAAGTTTAGTAGGATCACCACTCGCCTTATTCAATACCGCATGTTTATACAACTCCACTGCTGACTTACAAGCGCCAATCGCAGGAGTACACACCACGCGAATAAACGTTTGCGCCCACGGCAGTTGATATAACGGCGCGGTATTGAGCGCTTGCCCGGGGTTAGTACAGGCAAAACCGTCAGTTTGCTTGTGGGTCATATAGTCCGGCACAAACACATCGTCGACCGCAATATCATTACTACCTGTGCCTTCTAAACCCATAGATTGCCAAGTATCAATAATCTTGTAATCACCCTTGGGCACCAAGAAGGTCCGGTAGCCGTCACCGGGAATAATTGCGCCAAGCAAAGCCCAGGTGCAGTGATCACTGCCGCTAGACCAGCCCCAACGACCGCTCAATTTAAAACCGCCGTCAACAACGGTCACCTTACCCATTGGCGCATACGATGAAGATACCCGAGTATGAATATTGTCACCCCAGATTGCCTGCTGCGCACGATCATCCATGATGGCAATTTGAAAGGCGTGAACCGCAATAATCCCGCTTGCCCACGCCGTAGACATACAGCCTTCGGCCAAGGCAATTTGCATGCGGAAAAATTCCTGCGGTGTCAGCTCAAGTCCGCCGTAGCGCTTAGGCTGTAGGGCAAGAAAAAAACCAATATCCTGCAATTCGTCGATAGAAGCCTGCGGTACTTTACGTATCGCTTTCGTTTCTGGCGCCCGCTCGCGTAAACGCGGTTGCATCTCGCGTATCGCCGTCATCATCTCAGCAGCTGAAAACATGTTTGCATCACTTTTAGCTTGCGCTACGCTCATCGCACTTCTCCTGTAACCATTCTATTGGCGAGGCGACCACCATATTGTGACTAGCCCAACCATGACATATATCAATGCGACTATCAGCCGCCGCAAAAACCGAAGCCAGACTAGGCGTCCGGCATATTAAATTTGTGGCCCCACAAACTTGGCAGGCTAGTAACAGTTGGAGTAAATCCTTCCCAATCCATTTGTAAACCGTCGGTACCAAACTCCATGGCGAAACCGGTCGGCGTTGCCATATAGAAAGACAACATATTGTCATTGGTATGACGACCCAAGGTTGACACTACAGGGATCTCCGCCGCTTCAACGCGATCCAAGCAATAACCCACTTCGTCAACATCAGTCACTTCTAGCATCAAATGGACACAGCCCACAGGATTAGCCGGATCTTCATACAGTGCCAAACTGTGATGACGGGGATTGTTCACGTGCATAAAATGCAAGCCCTGCCCAGGATCAGCAGGGTCTGGCGAAAATTTGAAATGCATATAATCGCTATCACCAAAGCCTAGCAGATCTTTGTAAAAATCGTGGGTTTCTCCGAGTTTCGCCGCCGGCAACACCGCATGACCAAAACCCATATCGCCATTAAAGCCGGTTTCAAAACCTGAAATACCTTTTGGCGATATAAATTTAGCGTAATCTAGCTCGCCACCCCAGAATAGCTCAAGGCCATTGCCCGAAGGGTCTTGTAGGCGAATCAAACCGCGAACCCGACGTGCTTTTGCGTCCGCCTCGGAACCCTCTTCAAATGCGACACCGGCGGCTTTCAATTCAGCCTTGGCGGCGGTCAAACCGGCTTCGTCTGCCAGCTCCCAGCCACAGCGAGCCAGTCGATTCTGATCTGACTTAACAATGGCAAACCGATAAGGCCGGGTATCCATTTTCAAATATACATTGCCGTCCTCGGGCATGGTCGGTGCAACCATTAGTCCCAAGATGTTACTACCATACTCTAACCACTGCTGCGGGTCCGTTGACTCAATAACCACATAAGCTAAGCTGCGAACATCCATTACTATTTCCTGTTATTTTCTAGATTTATCAGCTATTTGCTATTGCGCAATCCACCACGTACTCACGCTTTTCAGCAAAGGCTTCGGGCACATCGGCAACATCTAAGTAAAACTGGTTATACCATTGACGCAAACGGTTGATAGGACCATCGCCGTCACACAGCACTGGATTATCTACCCGTGTTTTGGTGTGCCAGATATGCACATCCTGAAAGAATGCTGTGCGGTTCTGCTCAACATATTGGCGGGCCATTTCATCGTTCTGCTCGTCGCTCATGCCGGCAATTTTCTTCACCGCTACACCAAAGCGCAAATCAAAACTGCCTTGATTAATCGGCACATGGGTCACCAATAGGCGTGAAGCTATGTCCATACCCTCAGCTTTCCCAGTCATAAACGTATTCATATACGCAGGGCCGTGGTAGGTGGCCTCGGAACTCAAATCACCATCTTCAGCCAGCAGCTCTGAACCACCGGTTAACTCCTGACGGTAGGTATGCTTGTACACGATGTTCTTGAATTCTTTTATGGGCGCGCCATGTATAGGACCAAAATGGGCGACATCTGCCATATTATCGATAAGCTCTCGAGCATTGGTGTTGATAGTCATCAAATCCATATGCCAAATCGTCCAGTCATCGCTAAACAGATCATCAATGCGCGGCGGACGCTGCTCTTCAATCGGCGGATTCCCTTCGGGATCAAACCACATAAACAGCAAATGGTTTTCTTCTAAGGTCGGGTAACTGCGAATCACCGCTTTAGCTGGAATACGTTTGGCATAAGGTATTTCATCGCAAACACCGTCTGCACCCCAACGCCAAGCGTGAAAAGGACAGCGAATAGAATTGCCCTCCACACAACCTTCACTCAAGTCGGCGCCCATGTGTGGGCAGTAGCCGTCAAGAATATGCATCTCGCCGTCTTCGCCACGATAGGCAACCAGACGCGTACCGAAATAATTAAGTTTGACCGGCGTGCTAGTATATTCACTCGCCAAACCGAGACAGTACCAACCACGGGCATAGCGATCGGGTAATTCCGCTGCCTCAATAATATGCGGCTGGCGCGGCACTTGCGCTACCTGACTCATTGTTATTCTCCTTCAGACGCGTTTTTTATATGGGTTCTACATGGTGAAAAATTCTCACACATGCCCCCCAGACACACCATCCTCCGTTTAGACGAGCCAAAAATTATAAATAAGCACCTGTTTTCATTAATATTTTCCTTGAAATACAGAAAGCAGATAGCAGCTATTACACACTCACAAGCAGCGTGTAAAAATCAGCCCTTACGGTATCCTCCACCAAACCCAGCCGTTACAATGAAATACTAAACCTAAAAGTTAGACATCCAAAAACGTAAGAAATAAAAACTCAGCGCCCCGCTGAGGCCAACACCAACATCCTTTGCTAATAAATTACAGGCGCCAATGGCTAGTAAAAAATCATCGAATAAATCCGCACCCGATAAACACGAACGCAAAGTTGTCAGCATCAGCCTTCCCGGCCGGCCGGGGAAAAACGCCATGCCCGCCGAACAAGCCATCAACTTTGCCAAGCAGTTAGCGAGCGATGGTAAATGGCCAGTGGTTATTGTGCTGAGCCGCCAGCTACTAGCACAAATACCCCAGCTAACTCGTGCCTGGCCCCTGCTATTTCAGGGCCTCACCGAAACCGGCGACTACAGCGGGCTCGCCGCCGCAGCAGCGGAACATCTGGCTAGCAAACCTCGTGACATCAGCGCGCTACTCTCGCAAGCAACCGCACTGCGACTGCTAGATCAGCATGAGCAGGCCCTACAATCGATTGCGAAAGTCCTACGCTTAACGCCTGCCAATACCACGGCACTCAATCACCGCGGCGTAATACTAAAAGAAATGGGCAATATGGATGACGCCCTAGAAACCTTTAATCGCTGCATCCGGCTCGCACCTCAAGATGCTTACGCGTACTGGAATAGATCCGATTTATTCCACGACATTAGCGATGCAGAGCTTGATAAAATGGAGACCGTGTTAAGCAAGCCCTCGCTCACTGCCAAAAATAAAGCCCGGCTGCACTATGCACTGGCGCGCGGTTATGAATTTTGTGGCAATAGCGAAAAACAGTTTTTGCATATCGAAAGTGGCGCAAAACTAAAGCGCAGCTTGCTTGAGTACAACCACGTCGAAGAAATGCAGCAGCTGCGAGATATTCCCATCCATTTCAGTGCAGAAGCACTCAATCAAACGCCGTTAGACACCGAACCACACGGCGCCACGCCAATATTTATTTGCGGCCTGCCACGCAGCGGCACTACCTTGGTAGAACAGATTCTCTCAACGCACTCCATGGTCACCGCCGGCGATGAGCTAAACGCACTCCCCCGCGCAGCGGCTGCCTTATTGCAGCAAAAACGCATCGACAAACCCTTTCCTCTTTGGGCAAAAGATTTAAGCCCGGCGGACTGGCATAGCATTGGCGAAAGCTATCAAGCAATGACCAAGAACCTTCATGGCACTGCGTTTTTCACCGATAAATATCTTCAAAATTATAAGGCGCTGGGGTTAATTCACCTTGCCAAACCGGAGGGCAAAATTATTTTCTGTCGGCGCAATGCCATGGATAATTTATGGGGGTGTTACCGCCAATATTTTTCAGACGGCCTGCGCTTTACCTACGACCAGCAGGAACTAGCTGATAGCTACCACGGCGCCTCCGAGCTTTACCGCTACTGGCAAAAAGTCATGCCAGACAAAGTATTCTTTCTTGAATACGAAACCTTAATTAGCGATTACGAAGCCACTGTTAAGGCGCTACTGGCATTTATTGGTTTGCCATGGGAAGAAGAGTGCCTGCACTTTTACAATAATCCCCGGGCAGTCAGAACGACTTCGGCCACCCAAGTAAGATCACCCATCAATGCCGGTCGAATAGATCAATGGCAGAAGTTTGAGCGCCAGCTGCAGCCCATGTACCAAAGACTGCGCGAGCTTGGAGAAATCGAATAATCCCGAGCTGCGATTTTAGCTCAATGAAAACTCGGTATACGCTAACGGGGAATCGTCAAAATGCCTCATTCTCGGCATACACGCGAACGGTGAGCCCTAGCTCCTCATCCAAGGAAAGCGCGATGGTCATTGGCCGGCAGCAGACTTCGCAGTCCTCAACATACTCGTCGTCCCCGGCAGACGAATCCAGTAGCAATTCAATAGCTTCACCGCAGTATGGGCAGTGTTCAGAAATCGATTCTAGAGCGTTCAATAGACAATCTCTCTGTAGTATATGAGTAGCTGCGGTAACAAACACATATCGAATAGTCATTCATAAAATGTAAGTTTGCTGCGATTTACTAAAATCACGCTTCCGCAAATCATACATTATTACTAGCCAAAAAAAGGGGCTCGTTCTGAGCCCCTTCTTGATGTTAGCAGTAGCGCCGCAGATTAAATCCAGCGGCGAACTGGCTGTCTCTGCGCAGTGATTTTAAGCAAGATCAAAGCGATCTAGGTTCATCACCTTAGTCCACGCCGCCACAAACTCGGTGACAAATCGCGTCTGCGCATCGGCACTGCCATAGACCTCTGCCAAAGCACGTAGTTGGGAGTTAGAGCCAAAAACTAAATCAGCCCTCGTGCCCGTCCATTTCACTTCGCCTGTGCTGCGGTCACGACCTTCAAACTCTTCTTCAGATTTTGACGTCGCCTTCCACTCGGTGCTCATATCTAGCAAATTCACGAAGAAGTCGTTACTAAGTGAACCCACATTTTTGGTGAATACGCCGTGTTGAGTTTGACCATTATTAGCTCCCAACACCCGCATACCGCCAATAAGCACTGTCATTTCTGGCGCGCTCAATGTCATCAGCTGTGCACGATCAAGCAATAATGCCTCTGAAGCGACCGAGTATTTACCCTTCAGGTAATTACGGAAGCCATCGGCGATTGGCTCTAGTGCAGCAAATGACGCGACATCGGTTTGCTCCTGCGATGCATCCATACGGCCCGGCGTAAACGGCACAGTCACAGAGTGCCCAGCGTTCTTGGCAGCCTGTTCGATACCCACACTGCCAGCCAACACGATCAAATCAGCGAGCGACACTTTCTTCGTTCCGCTGTTAAATTCACTCTGAACACCTTCGAGCGCTGCAAGTACCTTGGCCAATTTTGCGGGCTCGTTCGCTTCCCAGTCTTTCTGTGGAGCTAAACGAATACGAGCGCCATTTGCACCACCGCGCATATCCGAACCGCGGAAAGTAGAGGCCGAGGCCCACGCTGTAGAAACTAGCTCAGCAATCGACAATCCCGTCGCAGTGATCTTGGCTTTAAGCGCGGCAATATCGCCATCGTCCACCAATGCATGATCCACTTCTGGAATCGGATCTTGCCAGATCAGTTCCTCCGCCGGCACTTCTGAACCGAGGTAGCGCACCCGTGGCCCCATATCGCGGTGGGTTAATTTGTACCACGCCCTTGCGAATACGTCGGCAAACTCTTGGGGGTTCTCGTAAAAACGTCGAGAGATCTTCTCGTAAGCCGGATCAGCACGAAGTGCTATATCTGTGGTCAACATGGTGGGCACATGACGTTTAGTATCGTCATAGGCATCGGGAATCACACCCGCTCCAGCGCCATCTTTAGGCTGCCACTGGTGGGCACCCGCAGGGCTCTTAGTCAGCTCCCACTCATAGGAAAACAGGTTTTCAAAATAGTTATTACCCCACTGAGTGGGTGTACTAGTCCACGTCACTTCCAGACCACTGGTAATGGCATCTGCACCTTTACCGCTGGCGTAGCTGCTCTTCCAGCCGAAACCCTGCTGCTCTATGCTTCCGCCCTCCGGCTCAACGCCAACCAGGCCGGCATCACCTGCGCCATGGGTTTTACCAAATGTATGACCACCAGCAATGAGTGCCACAGTCTCTTCGTCATCCATCGCCATACGGGCAAAGGTTTCACGAATATCGACGGCCGACGCCAGAGGATCAGGCTTACCATTTGGGCCTTCTGGGTTCACGTAAATTAGCCCCATTTGCACTGCGCCAAGCGGGTTTTCTAAATCTCGATCACCGGTGTAACGCTTATCATCAAGCCACTCACCTTCAGCGCCCCAATAAATATCTAACTCAGGCTCCCAAATATCTTCGCGACCGCCGGCAAAACCAAAAGTTTTAAAGCCCATGGTCTCTAGCGCTACATTGCCGGTGAGAATCATCAGGTCAGCCCAAGAGATTTTCTTACCGTATTTTTGCTTAACGGGCCATAGTAATCTGCGTGCCTTATCAAGGTTGCCGTTGTCTGGCCAGCTATTGAGGGGCGCGAAACGCTGACTACCACTGCCAGCACCGCCTCGACCGTCAGCAATACGGTAGGTACCCGCGCTATGCCATGCCATACGAACAAATAAAGGACCGTAATGACCGAAATCTGCAGGCCACCAGTCTTGGGAGTCGGTCATTACCGCCGCGATATCACTCTTCAAAGCAGCTAAATCAAGGCTTTTAAATTCTTCAGCGTAGTTAAAATCATCGCCCATAGGGTTAGACTTGGCCGAGTGCTGATGCAACATATCGACCCGAAGTTGGTTTGGCCACCAATCGCGATTTGTGGTTCCTGAACCCGCAGCGTGGTTCACCGGACATTTGTTATTTGACATAAAATCGTTTCCCTTCGTTAGTAAAAGTCTTATTTGCCCTACCTTTATAGCCCTAGCAAGCCCAGCTATCCAACTGTACTTATCAATCGAGCTGATAGGTTTTAACTGTTGACGATGCTTTCAGAAACTAACAGCACCAAAATCTCCACGCAGATTGTTACGCGGCGCAAGGATACTCAGACCATCAATGAACCCTAAGTAGCTAAAATAACAGCAGAGTTTGATCTAAGTTATTTTTAGTAAGCCGGCAGATTTGAGCCCCGCCCTCGCAAAAAGGCGATACAACGCCCGCCAAAAAAAGGGCATTAGGTAATACTGACCAAGAATACGCACTCCGCGGGCCGCCCCAAAAACGCACCACCGCACTAAAATACAGCACAGCCAACACTGGAATAAAAATGATTACTGCTTGCTCCAAAACCCAACTTGTCGACCGGGATAATGGCGACCAGAAAAGACCTCTAAAAGGCTTAAAAAATGTAGCCAAGATCGCCACCCATCAGATATAGTAAACGTGTAATTTGGTAACACTCGGCGACACACATTACCCCAGTAAAACGAGACCAGCTTGACGTAGCAAACTGCATATGATGTTGGCTAGCACGCTTATACCTACTGTTTAGGAGAACCTACCGGTTTCTGTCTTAGGTTTACGTTCAACTCTTAGCCTTATGTAATCTACAATTTATGGAATCGCACACATCTACTACCAAGCAAGAAAAGCATCCCGCAGCATTTCTATGGGAGCTAATATCACCCGACAAACATTTCTTTAATGTTGCCATTGTCTACAGTGTCGCCATCAGTATTTTGACACTATCGGTGCCAATTGCGGTACAAACACTCATCAATACTCTGGTTAATATAAGCTCACTAAGAGCTATTATTATCCTGTCGATTCTTTTGTTTTTAGGCCTATCAATTTCTGCTGCATTGTCCGCCATGCGAACGCGCACTATGGAGTATTTTCAACGCAGAATTTATGCGAGATTAACCGCAGAAGTGAGCCTGCACACCATCTATGCCCGTCATGAATACTTCGCAGGACGCAGAAATACCGACATAACAAACCGCTACTTCGATATCGTTGTACTCCAGAAGAACATACCCTTTCTATTAGTGGATGGCTTCGCTCTGCTATTGCAAATGATTGTAGGTTTTACTTTAGTATCGTTTTATCACCCCGTTTTATTAATGTTTAATCTTGGGGTAATACTATCGCTACTATTAATTTGGCGGCTTTGGGGGCACTCTGCGATAAATACCGCAGTAGCACTTTCTCACGCAAAATATCAAACATCTAAATGGCTGGATAGCCTTGCCTATGCACACGAGTTCTTTAAATCAACACGACATATTGATTATGCCCTAGAGCGCACCGAGCAGCTCACCGCGGAATATGTTAAAACGCATAGCGACCACTTTAAGTATACCTTCTCCCAAACTATCGCCTTCCTAATGCTCTATGCAGCTGCAAGTGCAGCCCTCCTAGGCATTGGAGGATGGCTGGTTACTATCAACCAACTATCACTAGGCCAACTCATTGCAGCCGAGTTAATCTTAGCCGCTATTTTGTTTGGCCTATCCAAGACCTCTGAATACCTTAAATTCTATTATGAAATGTGCGGTGCGGCCGACGAACTAGGAAAGATATTTTCAATTCCTCAAGAGAATATCGAAATGAGGGCCAATCGCACTATGGAGGGAAGCTATTTAAGCTTCGAGAACGTCACCCTCGACAATAACCCCTGTAAATTCAATTTCACCATCCCAGAAAAGACTAAAATTGTAGTTCACGCTGAAAACGTAAACACCCAATACAGCTTTATCCACCTTCTAAAGCGCAACATTCATCCACAGTCTGGGGCTATTCAACTGGCAGGCGTCGACTTTAGCGACTTCGATGTCTATCGTTTGCGTCAGGATATCGTCGTCATCGACAGAGCACCCATCGTAGAGTGCACTATCGAAGAATACTTAGATATGTCACAACCTGGATCAGCAATAGCCGAAATGCGATCGGTATTGATGCAGGTAAATATTATGGACGAGATTGATAAGTTACCACAGGGTTTAAAAACCTTACTATCGCCTTTAGGGGACCCATTATCACCCGCATCTTTTTTACAACTTAAGCTCGCGGCAACCCTATTGACGCAACCCAAAATACTAATACTGACACCGTTTTTTGACTTGCTTACCAAGGAGTCAATCAAAAGCATTATGAACTCAATATCTGAATTACCGCTTACCGTTTTGTATTTCACTAAACAAGATCACAGTGACTCAGTCGATCACCAATTACAGCTTGGTGAAACAAAGCAGACATTAATCGCAGGAAAAAACTCACAAACGATACTCCCGCTGAATGACCCAGGAGTTGACCGTGAGTAAGCTGACAGAAGCTAATAGGAAAAAATTTAAAACTCTAGAGGCTCAAAGACTTCCAAGCGCCGCACGCTTGAGCGCGATTCTAACCGCAGCGGGTATTATCGTAATCGCTCTGATCTTATGGTTCACCCCATGGATACAAACTGCAGCTGGACTTGGAAAAGTTAGCGCACTTAAACCCGAAGATCGTATTCAAACAATTAGCGCACTGGTAACGGGTCAAATAGGCAACTGGCATGTTCAAGAAGGTCAGCCGGTCAAAAAAGGTGACCCTATCGTCACCATTGTCGATACAGACCCTAATCTTATAGAGAGATTAAGCGCTGAAAAAGCAGCTGTTGTTTTCGAATATCAAGCCAATATTGTAGCGACAGAAACAGCGAGAATTGATTTTGAAAGACAGAAAAAACTATTTAAACAAGGCTTGGTGTCTCGTCGCGATCTTGAGCTAGCAGATATAAAACACGAGGAATCAAAAGCAAAGCAAGCAAAGACAATGGCGAAGGTCAATCAGGTGGATGTACGCCTGTCTAGGCTTTCATCTCAAACCAAGCTTGCCCCAGGCGATGGCACGATTTCCAGACTTCGATCCGGAGGCACAGCAACTTACATCAAAGCCGGTGAAGAGCTAGCGACATTTATCCCGCGAAACATTAAACGAGCGGTGGCAATGGAAATAAGCGGTTTAGATGCACCACTAGTCAAACCTGGGCAAAAAGTTCGCCTAGAGTTCGAAGGCTGGCCAGTCTTACAGTTTAGTGGTTGGCCCTCAGCCGCGGTGGGTACTTTTGGCGGCCTGGTAAAATTTATCGAACCCGTCGCGTCACTCAAGGGGACATTCACTGTCTGGTTAATTCAAGACCCAGATGACAAATCGTG
This sequence comes from Zhongshania sp. R06B22, assembly GCF_040892595.1. Taxonomy (NCBI): domain Bacteria; kingdom Pseudomonadati; phylum Pseudomonadota; class Gammaproteobacteria; order Cellvibrionales; family Spongiibacteraceae; genus Zhongshania; species Zhongshania arctica. Next base: position 3,002,241 of record NZ_JBFRYB010000001.1, read on the forward strand.
GCCAAGTGATGGCTTTGTATCCCTTGGTAGCAAAGCAAAAGGCTGGATATTATTAAGTGAGGTCAGTCTAGGTTATGAAGTATGGCGGCAGCTTAACAACTTCCCACCAGAATTCGCTGGCGTCGAAAACGGCCAAAATGGAAAATAATTCGAACGGTTTCATAAGCGTTGTAGCAACTATATTTTTGCTCGTCTTTTCGCTTATACCGTCTACTTATGCCGCGCAAACACTAACTCTCAATGATGTACTACTATCTGCTAATAGCTACTACCCAGATATTTTAGCAGCGCAACAAGAACTACAGCAAGCGAGAGCAGATCGCTTATACGCGCAAGGCGCATTCGACATTGAACTGCAACAAAATACTAGGGCGCGCACCTCAGGCTATTACGACGGCCTATCCGTGGCCCAAAAAGTAATTAAACCTTTACGTTATTCAAATGCAAAATTATTTGCCGAATATCGTATTTCCGACGGCCAATTCCCGATTTATGAAGACGAATTTGTCACCCTAGACCGCGGCGAATTCAGCATGGGTGTATCTTTGTCATTACTGCGAGACGGAGATATTGATAAAAATCGTTTGGCGCTTATTAACTCAGATCTAAATGTCGACATGGAGGAGTTGCGCCAAGAAACGACAATCAACAATATCGGAGTTCAAGCAGCCATTGCGTACCTAAACTGGGTAAACGCACACAAACAGCTTGAGGTGTATCAAAGCTTATTGAAAACTGCCAAATATCGCCACAATGCCATCCAAAAACGAGTCATTCTAGGAAGCTCCGCAGAAATAGAATTATTGGATAATGAGCAAAACATCTTAAAACGTCACTCCCAAGTATTAAATGCCGAGAACGAGTTAGAGCTGACATCTATTGGATTATCAATGTACTGGCGAGACCAACAGGGTCACCCAAAAAAGCCAAGCGCTGAAATCCAGCCCCCCAAGCTGAATGATCTAGCGGCAGATATACGAATAGATATGAACACTTTGATAACCGATGCCCTTTTACAACATCCAGAAATTCAGCAAATCGAGAACGCCTTAAAACAAACAGAAAACACCAATCGATTTCACAGGAATCAGCTCCTACCCAATCTCGATATCTACGCCAAGGTAGGTCAAGACATCGGCGCGGGCAGCGAAACCCGGGACGACTTGGATTCGTTTATTGGTCTTCAATTTAGTATGCCGCTTGAAAGGCGCGCGGCAAGAGGAAAGCTAGATAAAAGCACAGCAAAAATAAAACAGTTAAACTATCTTAAACAAGGTCTAGTAGAATCGCTAAGCGGATCGCTACATCAAGCACACGCAAAATATATCAACAAAAGATCTCAAGCTGAAGTGTCGCTACGCCGCGCCGAAATCACCAAGCAACTAGAGCAGCAAGAAGAAAAGCGCGCTGAACAAGGCGCCAGTAACATTTTCTTGCTTAACGTACGACAAGAGAATAGCGCTGAAGCGCAAGTTGAAGCGATTACGGACCAACTCAAGAGTATTCTAGCCGGCATAGAACTTCTTGGTCGTGCATATAAAGTTAACGAACTTTATTCGGGGGAACTCGCTAGGTAGTGAGTTTGGTATTGCGCGCTTAAAAACACCAAATATCATTATGGAAGCTCAGATTTAAGCTGCCTGTTGCCCATTTCATAGGGGTCTGCAAATTAGATTGTAAGCTAAAGCCTTATCAGTCCAGATCATTTTATCAATAAGTAAATTGATCACGCCCCCCTAACACTTTACACCAAGCACTGATATATTCAGCGCACTGGATGCGAGTGCAGTTGAGACCTAGTTTTGGTGCCGCGCGACTTCCCATAGATTCTAACCATCGACACGCATAGACATACCGACTATCGCCCAGCTTTAGCCCTTTAAAACCAAGCTAATCTATAGGATTAGATAGAAACCATTCTGATTAGATTCGACTGTTTTGTATAAGTATGAGAGTGGCTGTTTCGGCTGGGGCTGGGGTTTAAGCTATATGTTGGGACGGATGTACAGCGGCATAGCTGATAACTATAGCGCTGCGGTGACAGACTGCAACGCTATAGTAACCAGGGAGCCTTAAACTTTCGTTTATGCCACTTAGTTTTAAAGGGCTTATTTTGCGGCCAGATACTGTCGCCAGGAACCAAAATGGCTGATATCTTCTGCGCCGGCTAGACCTGACGCTTCGCAGATAAAGCCACTCACCTGACTGCCGTCTTGCAAGCTGACTTTACCGATACCCAAAGGTGCAGGGATACCCGCTACAAAGCTGCCGAACTCACTGGCGGGTACGGACCACACTTCGACCTCAATAGCGCAGCCCTCGCCTTGCGGCGCAATCACCATACCGGGTCTAAACGGCGGACCACCGGCTAGTGCATAAAGTTTATAGTCTGGCGACGACATAGTTTGTGACAGCAGATAGCCGCCGCGCTCGGTCAACTGCCAGTTAAGCGGCTGTCCCTGTAAATGGGCGCCACACACCGCTACCGCAATGCGTTGCGAGTTATTCACAGGCACGCTCGACAAGGCTTGATAATCAGACTGTAATTTCCCCAGTGGTAATTTAAGGAGTTGCTGAATGCGGTTTGCCACCGACAATAGACGTCGATCACTAAATGCCTCGCCCACTAATGTTAAACCAAAGGGAAAACCACTCTCCGTAAACCCTGTCGGCACTGCCACGCCCGCCAAGTCGAATAGGTTCATATAATTAGTGTAATAGCCTAAATTACTATTTAGCTTAATAGGCTCGGCATTCACTTCATCAATACTGTAGGGTCGGCCTGCAGTTGGTGTTAACAAACAGTCTACGCTCGCCAATACCGCAGTCGCCGCTTTACGCAGCGCTTTTAATCGATACTGCGCCTTAAAGGCATCAACCGCAGAACCTTTGTCACCCGCCGAAATTATAGTGCGAGTAACATCGAGTAGTGCCTCTGGCCGTTCTTGAATCAACGGCGAAGTGGCGATATAACGCTCTGCGACCCAGGGCCCTTCATATAATAAACGTGCGGCTTCTATAAACGGCGCAAAGTCCACTTCGACCAACTCCACCCCGCTCTCCGCAATCGCGTCAAGCGCTTTTTGATAGCAGGCGGCGTAGTCCTCATGACCGAAGAAGGCCAGTTGATCGGCGGCTAACACGCCCATCCGCAAAGGGCCCTGCCATTGTCCGTAGTGCCGAGTGCTATTGGCAAAGGGATTGGCACGGCTATAGGCATCAGCAGCATCTTCGCCCTCGGCGACGGTCAAAATAGCGTTGGCATCGTCGCACTGCAAAGCGAAAATCGTGATGCAATCCAAAGACCGACAGGCCGGCAACATACCACTGGCAGACAACAAACCAATACTCGGCTTTACGCCCACCAAATTATTAAAACACGCTGGCACACGGCCGGAACCTGCCGTGTCTGTGCCCAGTGAAAACGTCGCCATACCCAGCGCTACTGAGACCGCAGAACCGGCACTGGAACCGCCGCTTATCATACTAGCGTCAAAGCTATTTCTGCACGCTCCCCAGGGAGAGCGTGTGCCGACGAGGCCAGTGGCAAACTGATCAAGATTAGCTTTACCGACCGGAATAGCGCCCGCATCAATAAGGCGCTGCACCACAAAAGCCGAGCTTTCCGGTGTATAGGCGAAGCTTTCGCAGGCAGCGGTGGTTGGCACACCCGCCAAATCAATATTATCTTTTATGGCAAAGGGAATACCGTAAAGAGGGAGGTCCTGCGCAGAAGCGGACTCCAAGCGCTGAAAATAGGGTTCCAGCTCTACCATCGAGAGTGGGTAAATCCAAATATTGTGATCGCGATATTGTTCGCAGCGCTGAGCAATAACTCCAAACACCTCACGCGGTGTTGTCGTGCCTGCCAAATAAGCGGCGCGCAATGTCGTCAGGGAAAGGTTCATGCTAAGTCCTCCAGAATAAGTACAGACTGACCGGCACTCACTCTGGCGCCCTCATGTAGTAATTGTTTTTTAACGCGTCCGGCCTGTGGCGCGAATACCGCGATTTCCATCTTCATAGACTCCAGCAATAACAGTGGCTGCCCCTCAGTCACAAGGTCACCTTCTTTTACTAACAATTGCCAAACGCTACCCGCCACCGAACTATCTACGGGGATCTCGCCTTCCTGCAGGCTAATGACATCAGCCGAGTCATCTATTTCGGGCGCTTCGTAATGGAATTGCCCATCCGCATGCCAGCGCGCTAATTCCTCAGCAAAGGCCTGCTCGCGCTGCTCGGTATGAGCGGTGATCTCCTCGCGGTTATCCACCAGCATTTGCTGATAATCCGCGAGAGAAAACTCACCCTCTTCTATGCGCAGCGAATACTTGCCCAAAGGGAAATCATCACGAATTTGCAGCAGCTCTTCCTGGCTGACTTCATAGAAACGAATCTGATCAAAAAAGCGTAGCAGATAGGGCTCGGTGAATTCCTTGGTGCGACGGTAGCGGTTCCACATTTGCAACGTTCTACCAATAAACTGATAGCCGCCCGGCCCTTCCATGCCATAAACACAGAGATAGGAACCACCGATGCCCACCGAGTTTTCAGCAGTCCAAGTACGCGCTGGATTGTATTTTGTGGTCACCAAACGGTGGCGAGGATCAACCGGCGTCGCCACCGGTGCGCCCAAATACACATCACCCAAACCCATGACCAAATACGAGGCATCAAACACGATGTCTTTGACCTCCTCGATACTATCAAGGCCATTAATACGCCGAATGAACTCTAGGTTGCTCGGACACCAGGGAGCATTTTCACGCACCGATTGCTGGTATTTAATAATGGCTTGACGACAAGCTTCATCATCCCAACTCAACGGCAAGTACACCGTCCGCGACGGCACATTGAGCTGCTCCAGCTGCGTTGAAAGATGTTTCTCGGCCACGCTCAATATCGCTAGCAAGTCTGCTAAGGAAATTATCTGGGAGTCGTAATGGAGCTGTAAAGATCGTATGCCCGGTGTCATTTCACGCACCCCAGTCACAGCATTTTCCTGCAAGTATTGCATCAGTGCGTGGGCGCGAAAACGCAGGCGAATATCGAGTTCCAAGGGGCCGTATTCAACTAATAAGAAATGATCGCCAGCGACCCGATACAAGACTTCATCGCCGACCTCCTCGGCGCTCAGACGCTGCACAATAGGCGATGGCAATTCACTCACGGGCGTCATCACTACCGGGGCCGCCGCGAGTGTTTCAATACTGGCTTGCTGGGCAGCCTCGGCCGCTACCGCGTCTTCAATAGTAACCGCCACAAATTGTAATTTATCTCCGGCGCGCAACTGGCCGAGCTTCCAGAGGTCGGCGCTGATGACGGTAGCGGGACACACAAAACCGCCTAATGACGGGCCGTCGGGACCCAGAATAACCGGCATATCGCCGGTAAAATCAACGGTGCCAAAGGCATAGGCATTGTCGTGAATATTCGACGGGTGCATACCCGCCTCGCCGCCACTATCACGCGCCCAATTTGGTTTGGGACCAATCAAACGCACGCCGGTGCGGCTGGAGTTATAGTGCACTTCCCACTGGGCGCCAAAAAACGCTTCAATATCTGCGGGAGTAAAAAAGTCTGGGGCGCCGTGTGGTCCATAGATCACCCTTAAGCTCCAGTCCTGGGTGATTTCAGGTTTAAGCTGAGCGGGTAAATGATTCGCCTCAGACTGCGTGTTAGCTAATGACAAGACATCACCCACCCGCAGCGCGCGACCGCTGTGACCGCCGAATTGACCAAGGGTGAAAGTCGAACGCGACCCTAAATATTCCGGGCATTGAATGCCACCGGCCACAGCCAGATAAGCTCGAGCGCCTGAACTAATACGGCCCAGAGTAAGCGTCTGGCCAGCCTCAATATGTAAAACCTGCCAAGGTAATACTGACATTCCGTCCGCTCCGGCGCTTCCACCAAACACAGTTGCCGGTATCTCTGCGCCGCCAATCACCACATCGGTGGCCACACTAAATTGCAGACTGGGACCTTGCAGTGTCATTTCCAAACCAGCGGCGCGGCTGTCATTACCCAGTAAGCGATTAGCTAAACGGAAGGAATAACTGTCGAAGGGCCCGGATGGCGGCACGCCGACGTCCCAATATCCACTGCGGGCAGGATAATCCTGCACGGTGGTTTGAGTCCCCGCCTGTAACACAGTCATCCGCTGCGGCTGCCACTGAAAATCGTTGAGGTAGCGAGTGGTGATCAGCCCTTCTTTTAGTAAGGGGTCATCTAGCAGCGCCCGCAGATATTCACGGTTGCTAACGATGCCATATAACTCGGTTTCATCTAGGGCTGCAGCCACGCCTTGCAAGGCCGCGCTGCGCTCTGGCGCATGGAATATAACCTTGGCCAACATGGGATCAAAATACGGTGACACTTCAATGCCGCTGTCTAGCCAATGATCGATGCGCAGTCCCTTGGCTTCTGGAAAAGAAACCTTACTAAGCAAACCTGCACAGGGCTGGAACTGGCGATACGGATCTTCGGCATAAACTCGCACTTGCACTGCATGCCCCTTGGGCACCAAGGTTTTGCGCAGTTCAGCAAGATCCGGCAGATCGCCCGCGGCTAACATAAGCATCCATGCAACTAGGTCTATTCCCCACACTGCCTCAGTGACGCCATGCTCTACTTGTAAACGGGTATTCACTTCCAAAAAGTAAAATTCGCGACTGTCTTGATCGTATATAAACTCGACGGTGCCAGCATTGCGATAATTTATTGCTGACAGTAAATCCTCGGCTTGGGTGTAGAGTAAGTGGCGAACAGAATCCGGCAGATTCGGCGCCGGGCATTCTTCCACTACTTTCTGGTTTCGACGTTGAGCCGAGCAGTCGCGCTCACCAATGGCGACCACTTGACCGTAACCATCGCCAAATACCTGAACTTCAATATGCCTAGCGCGGGCGATAAACTTTTCCAGAAACACGCCGTCGTTGGAAAAATTATTGCCGCCCAGTTTTTTAACTTTTTCAAAGCCGCTGCGCAAATCGTCTTCGCTATGACAAACCTGCATGCCGATACCACCGCCGCCGGCAGTACTTTTTAACATTATTGGGTAGCCAATCCCCGCCGCCAAGCTAACAGCGCTTTCCAGATCATTTAGAAGTCCGGTTCCGGGGGGCAGTGGCACGCCCACCGACTCAGCAATTTCTCGCGCTTTATGTTTTAAACCAAAATCGAGCATGTGCTGTGCGGTCGGGCCGATAAAGGCAATACCCGCTGCCTCACAACTGCGAACAAAAGCGGCGTTCTCACTGAGAAAGCCGTAGCCAGGGTGGATAGCTTCTGCGCCACAGCGCTTGGCAATATCGAGGATTTTATCGGCATTGAGATAAGTTTCGGCAGCACCGCCGTCACCTAAGCTATAGTTTTCATCAGCGTTGCGGACATGCAAACTACGGGCATCGGCTTCGGCGTAAACCGCAACGGCGATAATATCAAAATCTTTTAGGGTGCGAATTATCCGCGTGGCAATTGCGCCACGGTTCGCAATCAAAACTTTCTGGAACATAGCAATCCGTTAACGGGCCGTCCCGTTGTGCTATACGACAGTGGCCGTCCACTGAAGCGTTAACAAAACAATGTTTATGCCGAGCTCAAGCTGCGTCCCACACTAAATATTCAATAGGAGTAGGGTTGTAGGCATTGCAGGGATTATTCAACTGGGGGCAATTAGAGATAAGCACGTAAATATCAGCTAAGGCTTTCAGCTCCACGTATTTACCGGCGCCAGAAATACCATCGGCAAAGCTCAGGCCGCCATCTGCGGTGACCGGCACATTCATAAAGAAATTGATATTGTGGGTAATATCGCGCTTGCTCAAACCGTATTCTGGCTTTTCGGCAATGGCCAACATCCAGCTATCTCGGCAGGCGTGCATACACCGTTTTTCCAAATCGTAACGCACGGTATTACTCTCGGTGGCGCAGGCACCGCCAAGGGTATCGTGGCGGCCACAGGTGTCAGCAACAATTTCTAGCATGGGCTGATTTTTATTGCTGCGCAGTATTGAGCCCGCCGTCAAATACACATTGCCCTGCTCGCGAATAGTATCGGTGGCACTGTATCGTTCAGCCGGATCGTCGGCACAATAAAACAAGGTGTCCGCCGCCTGATTACCCTCTAAATCTAATAATCTAAAAACTTGTCCGGCGCTGACTTTACCCAGGTAATAATCACCCGCCAATACCACTTCACGGAATACCGCCGCTGCTTCTGGCAAGTTACTTTCTTTAATCATAATGCAGCCCTCTTCTCAGCTGCCTAGGTAATACAAGGCATTATTTTTAAAACCGCGACGGTTTTCGTCACAGTGATTCAGGCATATATCATTGTCAGTCATCGGCTCGGCTGAGCCCAGTTCAATACCAATACGATGACGGGGATATTGCTCCGCCTGCCGCAAGGGATGCGGGCAGGCATGTATCAACACTAAGGCGTCCATTTCAAGCCTCAGCGTGACGCTACTGCCCGCTGGACTAGCATGTTCTGCCAGCGACATATTGCCGTCGGCATCGGTCACCACTTTGCTGAACCAGTTGATATTGGCCGCCATGTCCGCGCCGCCCATGCCGTACTTTGCCAATTCGGTTAAAAAGGCATCGTAGCCATTCTGGTGCCAGTCATTGCGGTCGCGCTGATAATTGCGCGCGCCCCAGCGATCTGCCACTTGAGCCGCATGACTATTACCACACACCGTGTCATGCCAACCGGCGTCATCACTGATAATGGATGCGAAAATCCGCCCCATATCAGAATACAAGCAATGACCTTGGGAGAGTTTAAACGTGTGCTGACATTTGAGTGTATCTGGGGCGTTATACCGCTCCAATAAATTGCGCGGGTTATAAAAGAGCATACCCGCGTTGCCACCGCCATCTATATCACGCAAGGTGATCTGAGTACCCCGCCGGAGCTCGACAGACCAATGGCCGCCGGCGGGTAGTACTGTTTCATAATTTTGCATTTTTTAAACGTACTCCGGCTGCTCGGCTTCCATCAGACTCTCGTCAATTTCATCGAGTAATTCTTGGGCACACTCTCCCACTGGCAGATCGTAGGTAATCCCGGCGCCGTAAGCATTAGGTGCTTGTGCATCCACCCGACGTTTATCAAATACCCACAGTCGAGTTCCCAGATGGAAGCCCTCTTTTAAGTCGTGGGTAACCATAAATATAGTGAGCTTATGTTTACTCCATAGATCCAGTACCAACTCGTGCATATCTGCACGAATACCGGGATCAAGGGCGCCGAAGGGTTCATCTAGCAATAGAATTCGCGGTTTTAAAATTAAGGCTTGAGCAATCGCCAAACGCTGACGCATACCACCAGAGAGCTCATCGGGGTAACGATGTTGCATATGACTAAGGCCGACAATATTCAACAGCTCGGCTGCCTCTGCCTTTGCGGCCTTTTTAGCACTTCCCCAGAGGAAGCCCGATTTGGTTTTTTCAAACACCCGGGCAATCACCACGTTTTCTAAAACACTTAAATGCGGAAACACGGAATACTGCTGAAACACCACGCCGCGATCTGCATCAGGCTCTGAGGGAATAGGTTTTCCGTCGAGTAAAATACTACCCTGCGATGGCGTTTCAGTACCCAGAAGCATTTTTAGAAAGGTACTTTTACCGCAACCTGAGGCACCAACCAGCGTGACAAATTCGCCCTCTTTTACCGAGGCAGAAATATTCTCCAGAATGACATTGTCGCCATAGCGTTTCCAAATATTGTTAATTTCTATCATGACTTACCCTCCTGCTGAGCGTGCCACGGAAAGGCCAAACGACTGAGCTTGGCAAGCAGATAATCGATAGCGAAAGCTAACACCGTAATCCATGCAACATAGGGCAAAATAACATCCATAGAAAGGTAGCGCCGCACCAAAAACACCCGGTAGCCCAAACCATCTGTCGACGCAATCGCTTCTGCAGCAATGAGGAATAACCACGCCGTGCCCAATGACAGACGCACTGCATCGATCAGTCTTGGCATTAACTGGGGTATCAATACCCGCAAAATAATCTGGCCACTATTAGCGCCCAAGGTTTGTGCTTTAACCAACTGTTCACGGGGAATCTCCAGAGTACGCTTTTGAATATCTCTGGCGATAAAGGGCGTTACGCCGATTGCAATGAGCGCCACCTTAGAGACCTCACCCAATCCGAATACAATAAATAATACTGGCAGCAAAGCCATGGGTGGCACCAGCGATATGACCGTTAGCAGTGGCGCAAAACTGGCATTTAAAACTGGCAAGGCGCCGGTCATCAATCCAAAGAACATGCCCAGTGACGCAGCAATCAGCATACCCAATCCCAGACGCTGTAAGCTGCTGAGGGTATCCTGCCAAAACAAATAATCGCCGGTGCGCTTGCTGGGTTCAAATGCTAGGCGTTGGATGGCATCGCCCATTTGCGCAAAACTAGGTAGTAATTTATCAGCGGCGTTTTCAGCGAGCCGCGCATCTGACGCGGAAATATATAGTAATAGAATTGCCGCAAATGGCAGCAGAGCCAGACCAATTCGCCATATCCGTGAGGGTGTGAAATTGATAAGTCGTTTCATAATCACCTTACCTTGTTAACTGCATTCCCTGTTAAATAGCTTGCTAGCCACGCGCCGCGATTCCATTTAAATCATCACGACACATGACTAGCAAAGGCGTCTTACAATTTGCCGTCAGCGGCCATTTGCATATAGGTAGGGTCAAAGCGGAGCTTAATGTTTTTACTATTACCAAACACGCCCGCTGGGGTTTCTATACCAATGAATCCAGCATCTGGAGCGCCATCGCCCAAGAGACCATGCTTAAAGGAGAACTCTGCAACATTCTTCATGGTGGTTTTGAGTGCGGCACTGTTAGTGAATTCAACCGCGCTGGCTGGGGTATAAAACATTTTGGTGCTGGCGAGTTGCGATTCATAACCGGCTAAGTCGGTACCAGAGGCAACACCCATTTCGGTACGTGCAGCAATACCCTTCTTACCCGCGTCACTCATAGTGGCCATGATTTCATACCAAGCACCGGTCAAGGCTTTACCCAAATTAGGATTCGCTTCGAGGACTTCGGTATTGATAACCAATAGGTCGATTATTTCGCCGGGGATCATCGAAGAATCAAAGACTTTATTCGAGCCAGGCATGTTCAAGATTTCGCTTAGCAGAGGATTCCACGTCGCCACCGAAGTCACACCGGCGGTGGGGAATACCGCAACCATATCAGCGTCTGAGGTATTTACGACGGTGACATCCGACTCAGTCATACCCACGCTTTCTAAGCCGCGAGCAAGTAGATAATGGGAAACGCTTAGCTCAACCAAGTTGACCTGCTGGCCCTTAATGTCCTTAAGCTCTTCGTAACCTTTAAGCACAACCGCGTCATTACCGTTGGAGAAATCGCCAACAATTAAGGCGGTACTGTCAACGCCACCGGCAGCAGGAATGGTCAGAGCGTCCATATTAGTCATGGAGCAAGCTGCAAACGCACCAGTGGTGTACTGGTTAATAGATTCGATGTAATCGTTGATTTGAACGACTTCTATATCGAGGTCGTATTTTTTAGCCCATTTATCGATAATTTTCTGCTCGGAACCGTAGCCCCAAGGCATCCAACCTACGTAAATGGACCAACAAATTTTGAAGCTGTCAGTAGCGGCAGCAGAGAACGACGAAAACGTCAGGGTAAGCAGTAAAGCGGCAATTCGCTTCATAAGTAAACCTCCAGCGGTTTTACACAGATTCATAGAGCACTCCTGGCGGATATCGCCGATCGTCTCCCGGGCTTTTATCCCGCCGTGTAACCTTGTGGTTTAGCAGTGCTGCTAAACGCGCCGAAGGTCGAAAGCTCTCGGACCAGTCACCTCAACAATAATTGAGGTCGGAACCCTAGCTTTCCATTTCCAAATTGTAGTTCGTCCAATGTTCACCAAGAGTGCGGACACAATTACTAATACAGATTTCGTGCCAACCTCAAAGAAAGCTTACTATATGGGCTTATTAGATAGATTAAGGGGGATTACAGAAACCATATAAACGAGCACAAGCTTTAAAACGCACCAAAAAAGAACGCACGCAGCATCATAATGAGACAAAATCACCGCCACTTTCACAGTCAATAGTTAGCCAGTGGATGAGATTACTTGATGATTTAGGAGATTTAGATTGGAGTATTAAAAGCCTGAAACAACTGCGCTTTCTGAATCAGCGCGGTGCCGCGGCGCTTATTAGACCTCGTATTTATGTTCTGCTTGCTAGCGCAGACATTTGCTAACGATAATCACAGCTTTATTATTATTGCATTTCATCGCCCACTTCCTTTCTTGGTCTTTTCTGGGATGGGCGTATACCGCATATTTTTAACTTCGCTCAAGCTTGCAATTAGCTCGGTTTGAAACTGTATTAGCAGCATTCTCTGCTTCTCGCTTTTCTAAAAAAGAGAATGCCTGACAATTCCCTGCAGGCATACGACACCCTTTTGTCTTTCGAGCAGTACCGTTATTATAAAAATAGATTTTAAGCATTACGCTGAAAAATCCGTGTTGCAAAGCACTCTTTTCATCGTTGAGCTAGGATCTTAAATTGGCTTTAGATGCGAAGCGTGCATAAGTTTTGATCAAACTTACAAGCAAATAAAACCACTCTGCAGTATAGGCATTACCTTCCTGAACGCTGCTGCCATTAGCAGTGCCTTGTTTGCCATCCGAGCCAGAGCTACCACCGCAGGCGGTGGTCAGCAGTATCATAAGGAATCCGGCATATTTGATGATGTACTTGCACATGGTTTTAATCATTTCTGCACTCGTTACAGTACTCAATATACGTTGCCAGGAGTGCGGAACAGGTCGAGGTTTACGCATTCTGCCATGGCGGCGTAGCCTTCAGGGCTGGGATGCAGGTTATCGCCGCTGTTGTATTCAGGGGCGAGATAGCCGGGTTTTTCTGGATCTTCGAGGCAGGCGTCGAAATCGACGATGCCGTCGCTGAATTGTTGTGTGCGTATCCATGCATTGACGACATCACGACTGGCGCGGGCCTCAGCGGTGCCGTGCATCACATCAATATCGATGGGCAGGTCGCCAATCAGGGGTAGGCCATCTGTCACCGCGCCTTCGGCCGGCGGGATGGTGCCGAGTGTGATTTTCATGCCAGCAGCATGGATGTCTTCAATCAGTTCGATGTAACCGGCAATCATGTCTTCCGGGCTAGGTGCGGCGCCCGGTTTTGGGTTGCCGAAGTCGTTGGTGCCGATCATCGCCAGCACATGCGTTGCGCCGGTAATGGCGAGGACGTCATAGTCCAGCCGGTTAAGCATGGCTACGCCAAATTGCGGCAACCAGCCGTCGTTCAATAATTGATTGCCACCTATGCCGGCATTGGCGACAGTTAATGGCAGGCCAGCTTCGTGAATACGGCGTTGCAAGTGGTTGGGGTAGCGTTGGTCGGTGGAGGTCATGCGGGCAGCTTCGCCACTCAGGAACTCGGTCGTGGAGCCGGAGCCATCAGTAATGGAGTCGCCCACAGCGACTAGGGTCATCACTTGCTGAGCCGCGGCCACTTCTAGGGCTTCAATGGCCAGAAAGTTACTGGCGTAGCCGTCGGGTACTGCTTGAAACATCGTGCCATTCGGGTCGGTGCTGTGATCCCCTGGGAGACTCATGTAAAGAATTTCGTCTGCGCCCAGATGGCGTGTGATCTGCAGTGTGACTTCAGGTGCGTAAAAGCTGATGCCGACGCGTTCAAAGGCACGGATTGGATAAGCAATGACGTCGGTAACAACCGATTCACCTGCTGGAATGGTGATGCGGCTGTTGCCATCCACCGTCAGCAGACATTCGCTGTCAGGCACTAGCTCGGGTGCGCCGGGTGTGACTTCCTGGGCGATGTGAATACTCTCTAGTGTGACAGGCAGGCTGGAGTAGCGATTCGACAGCCGCAGCTGCATGACTTCTCCATCCCAGTGTGGCGCGAAGAACTGACGAACAGTTAGTGCGGTAATAGGGTGGGTGATAAGGGCGTCGGTAGGTGCAGTGCGCCAGCTGGTGACCATGTGCTGGTCCGCAGGTATCGAATCTACCGGTGAGCAACGCTCATGAGCAGCGGAAGATGTATCGCCGGATTGCCCCTTGTTAACACTTGCGTTGCTTTGGCTATTGTTACCGCCGCAGGAGATTATGGCCAGGCAGGCGCACAGTGCCAAGCTGGCCCTAATTGCATGTAAGGACGTATATAGACGACAAGCCACAGGGTGGCTTGTAAATAGATATGTCACGGGCAGTGCTCCTGCGAGAATATGTACTGGATCTATACTGGCGTTTATTTTTTTATAAGGGGTGATCCCCTGTTCCGCCACTAACTGACACTATGCAGTGTCAAATGTATATGTGATACTTCTTCGTGTCAAATATGTATCTTTGAGCAATAGCCATGAGTTCTATGTCAACAAAATCAGCGCCCGCACCGCAGCGCAGCGGTAAGTACGCCGGCAAGGCAGCTAGTACTCGTCAGGCAGAACGCCGAAAAAAGATACTATCCGCCGGTATTAAACTAATCGGCCGTGAAGGCTATGCCGCAACAAGTATCGATGCGATTTGCCATGAAGCTGGGCTGACCAAACGTTACTTTTATGAGTCCTTCTCGAACAGCGATCAATTGCTTGTTGAGGCTTATCGGACAGTAACCCAGGAATACCTGAGTACGATAATGCTAGCGACAAGGCCGCACCTCAAAGATTCACGCAAGCTGGTGCGGGCCGGATTACAGCAAGCGTTCAGGTTTGTGAAAGACAACCCAGATAAGGCCCGCCTCATCATGATTGAAGCCATGTCTGTTCGGAGTCAGCTGGGTCGGATGTATGGTAAAAGCTACAACGAGTTTGTGGAGCTACTAGTAGGATTTACCAAACCATTTTTGCCTGATAGTGGGCCCGGTGACGTCCTGCTCGCGGTCATGGCGAAAGGTGCCATTGGGGCAATAATTCATTTGTGCCAAGGCTGGATTGCGACTGGCTTCAAGCAACCCCTAGATGAGTTGGTGGCAGGGGCAGAGCTTATATTTAGCGGTATGGGTCGCGAACTGGGGATACCGGCCTGAGCGGATCCATCCTCTACTCCGAATCAATCTGTGGTACCGCGCCTGCGCTATCAATAATCACGATGATTGGGTAAACGGCATCGCATCAAGATGTCGCGAGACACTTGGCCAGATTTGTAGGTTTTGAGAGGTTTTAATTAGTCCAGAGCGCTTGGATGAGGAGGCAATCAAAAGAGCGATGACCAAGCTGCCGCTAAAGGTCAGATCTTGAATAGCCTTCCACTTAATAGTGGCATCTGATGCTTTCTTTGATTCACTTTGAAGGTATTAAACAGTTGTTGTTTAAGCACTCGCTTAGCTCAGCCTTTGTTTTCAAAACTAAAGGATAAAAAAACAGTGCGGCCAACGCCAATACTCTGCGTCGCCCACACTGTTTTTAGTATCAGCCCTTTTTAGGAGCGCCAGACTCACCAGGCCAGCGCGAACCACCAATGGTATCGGCAAACGGCTGGAAGCCTTCTGGATCTAAAGGCCCTTCTAGCGTTATCCGGCGATCTAGAAATGTCGGCGTCCACAAATGTGCTTCAGGCTCGCTACGTACTGGCAATTTACTTGCCACAGGATCCCAAGGGCTGTCATTCAGGGTTAGCTTGCCGCTTAGTTTTTCTACATAGGCGGTGCCATATTTACTGTAAACACGCACAACATGTGGGGGAAAATCGTAGTCGTTAGAGGTCATATCAACCCCGCGCAAGCACTTAATCCACCACTCATTGGTTTCAAACTCGGGCGGAATTTCACCCGGTCCAGTAACCTGGCCAGTATATTCTAGAAAGGTATAACCGCGGTGAGTGACGCTAGCACTAACGCTGTCCATCAGGCGGTAGTATTTAGTTTCACCATAGTATTTAGGCTGCCCCCAACGCTCATGGCTGCCGTATATTGCCGCCTCTTGATCAATAGCAATAGCAAGTGTGTACTCGCCTTCAATACCATTGTAGTTGGCGTCCACATTGACCACACAGCCATATTCTGGCTCATTAAGCACCGGAAAGTTATAAATCGTTAGCGTGACTTTGGGTGTTTTTCCCGGTGTAATCCCAGGCGGTAACAAAGCCGCAATACTAGCAGGATCAGTGAGGTAGCTTATTTTCAGCATCGGCCAATTCAGGATATCTCCGGGTACACCTGCTGGCTTAATCGGATTTGTCATTACTATCTCCTCGTTATCATTAAGGTATCGGGTTTACTATTTTTAATTTTTACGCTATGGCGCTAAGCAACATAGAACTGCTGAAACCATTTGCGGTATTTTGCAATCGGGCCGTCGCCGTCGCATAGCGTTGGGTCTTCTAGGTAAACCTTGTTTTCCCAGATGGGAATGTCCTGCTGAACTTGGTGGACTATTTCATCGCGGAAGCCATTGGCATAGAGCTTGTGCTCGTCTGACTGCTGCTTAGGCATGCTAAAGCTGAATCGCATATGCATACTTTGTTCGTCAATGGGCGTCACAGTACCCATCATTACAATTTCAAATAAGCGCGAGAATTTTTGATAGGTTTGTCCTGGGCCATACGATGAGCTGACCAAGCGGCCCATATCGTAATTTTCACCACTGCGATCGACATTGCCAAACTCGTCAATGGCCTCACTCAAGCTGTCCATGATAGTGCTGCGCTCGTGGCCGTTGATGGTCACTTCGCCCATTGGCATTTCTGGTGCCGAATGCACGGTCACAAAATGCGCTATATCTACCGCATTCTCACCGGTTTCCTGAATGATCGAGTTAATCCGCCAGTCATAGACGTCCAACTCCGTCCATTCCCCTGACTCTAGTTCTGGGTGGGGCTCGACCTCCCAGAGCGGATCAATGCCCTCGGGGTGATACCAGGCCCAAATCATTTGATTAGCTTCAGTTACCGGATAACGACCAATCGCCTGCTTGCCATCGAATCTTGGCGGCATATTCTTGGCGTATGGCACCTTGGTACAAAATCCCTCACCGTTGTATTCCCAGGCATGGAAGGGGCAGCTAATACTCTCCCCTTTTACCACGCCACCGTGCCCAAGGTGGGCACCTAGATGCGGGCAATGCGCGTTGAGCAGAGCGGCCTCACCCGACTCAGTGCGGAACAGCACCAAATCTCGACCAAAATACCGTAGCGGTTTAACGTCGCCAATTTTTAATTGCGCGGTGTATTCAATTGCAAACCATCCAAAAGGAATTGGCTTGTCGTAACGCGTAGTCATACTTTTCTCCCACACTGGCCCACTGAATAGCGGCGCCACTAAAAGGTAACCGCAGTGTAAAAAAAGTATAGGGTTTACCTTTTAAGGTCAAGGGAAGATTTGAAATATGTGGATTAAAGATCATTCACACAGTAAATAAGTGGTCAAACCGCTTTGCCCAGAAGCTAAACGCCCTACAGGCAAATTAAGCCGCGAGGAATGCCCACACGCGCCTTCTGATGTACTACAGTCTGATCGTGATCACATGCGGGGATTTTTATAATTCTATTTTTGGGACTATACCGCTCATAGTCCCCCGGTCTAGACGCGAAGCGCTTTGCCTTGATCCAGAGCACTTACGGCCGTTACCATAATAAAAACACCCTCGTTAAGATGAAATAATAAAAATGACAAAATCAGAAAACCAACGACTTCACTATTTCATAGATAAACAGGAAATATTAGAGTTAATTAACCGATATTGCCAAGCGGCTGACAGGCATGACCCAGAAGCCCTACGCGCGCTCTACCATACCGACGCGCTTGATGACCATGGCGCGTTCTTTAAGGGCTTGGCCATGGATTTTATCGACAAGCTACCTGAAATCCAGGCGCCTATGGAAATACTTCATCACAACGTAACTACGGTCAATATCGAAATTGATGGGGACTATGCTGAGGGTGAAGTCTACATTTTGGCCTTCCATAAAGCTGCCGGCCCGGACGGCAGTATCGATGTGCTGATAGGTGGCCGCTATTTTGACAAATATGAAAAACGGGATGGCAAATGGAAATTCGCCCACCGCGCAGTTGTCACAGACTGGGTGCACATTCAAGACCCGAGCGCCGTCAATTTGGAGCATCCTTTTATTGCGGGCTCGCATATAGGTCGCCCAGGAGCCGATGATCCTTCCTATACGTTTTTTAAGCTCATTAAGCGCCAGACACCTTAAAACGACATCGCTTTCACCATTCGGGTTTCACGCCACAGCTTATAGTTACCCGCTATAGGCCGGTATGGCAGCACAAAGGAAAGCGTTGACTTATGATGCACTCAACGAGTCGGCCCCTCCCCCATTTGCCGGAGGTTCATTTCAACATGCTATTTTTCAAGTAGGTTTGCAGAGTTTGAAACCGTGCCAAGGTGTCGTAATCCTCATTGTGAATCCAGTTCAAAGTAATCAAATTGCTCATACCCACCGTCATCTCAGCGCAAAATTGTGGGCTAAGTTCGGCTTTTAGCTGCGCTTTACCATGGCTAAATAAGCGCAAAAAGCAGTTACTCATAAACTCGAGCTGACTCGCGCCCTGGCTTAAGTTAGTTGACAGCGACCCCACTAAATAGCCAATTAACTCGCGCTCTAGTTTGCTGGCGTTACTATTTCGCGTTGCCAACACCCCCAGCACAAAGTCCAGTTGCTCCGCTAAATCGTCACTCTGCTCTATGGCTTCGGTAATCAGATCATCGGTGCGCTGCAGCAGCTCTGACTGACAAATATCCACCAGCAGATCATGCTTAGAACCGTAGTAGTTATAGAACGTTTTTTTAGCAATATCGACACAATCGCAAATGGCATCAATCGTGATGCCATCGACGCCATGCAAACTGATTAAGTGCAGGGTTTGCTCACAAATATTTTCGCGGACCGCCTTTTTCTTTCTTTCTCGACGTCCAAGCTGTGTTACTGGCAAAATATTTCCCTCAAAACCCAATTTTGGCCTGCGATAGTAACGCAAGCACGGTGGGACAGCCAAACAGGGCTGACACTTAATATCAGCCACTGATCAAGCACCTTAGCTAAAGTACATTCGGAACCGTGGGGGTGGTTTTATTTAAGATGCTATCAACCCGAGCGACAAAACCGGCTCTGGCTTTGTCAGACATTGGTGCGATCCAGAAGACATCGTCACGCACGCCCTGTATAGCAAACTCCGCCACTTCTTCAGGCTCAGTAGTCTCCAACTGCATATCGTACTGGGCCATTATCGCCTTCATATCCTCGACAGAATGAATACCTGAATCAGGCTTGTCGGGATTACCCGGCAGGGCCGCTGGACGATTGCGCTCTGAATTAAAAATACCGGTATTGACTACATTGGGGCCGGGGAATAACGCATTGACCTTAACAGGCGACTGCTGAGCCTGGAGCTGGTAATGCAAATTTTCAGTAATGGCCTGTACCGCCGCCTTGCTAGCCGTATAAATCGGGGTATCGGGCAGCATAAGAAACGCGCCATTACCCGAGCCCGTCACCACAAAATGGGCCTCTTCGTTTTGGGCCACTAATTTAGGCAAGAAGGCATTGATAGAATGAATTAGGCCCCAGGTATTTACCCGAAATCCCCACTCCCAGTCATTTAGCTCGTAGTCCCACATATTACCTGCTTCGCCAGTGCCCACACCCGCATTAGCAAACACCAAATGCATAGCGCCGAAGCGCGTCATAACGGCATCTACAAGCGCATTCATTGACGTTGCATCGGTTACATCGGCGCGCTGACCCATGCACTCACAGCCCAGCGCCTCTAGCTCGGTGATGGTGCGGTCTAAGGCTTTTGTCTCAATATCAGCTATTACTACTTTAGCGCCTTCTTTGGCAAGCAAAAGGGCTATCGCTCGGCCTACGCCGCTTGCTCCACCAGTAATGACTGCCACTTTATTTTTAAAGTCTTTCATACCTTGAGTCTTCCCCTGCCATTTTTAATATTAAGTAACTTGAGAATAAAATTACACTGTAGTATATTTTTTTGCAAGCCGATAAAGTTATCAGCAATCAGTGCAATCTGAGAAGCCATACCGTCATCAGAGAGGATCAACCATGTCCCAAAGTGCCAGCACGCTACCACCAATCGAAACACTGTTTGATCCAAACTCGAAAGCGTATAGCGAGAACCCCACACCGCAATGCCTCGCGATGGCAGCGCGTGGTCCACTGGTTTGGTATGCGCCGTGGCAAGCGTGGATAATGACGCAAATGCCCGACATCATGGACTGCTGGAAGCGCGAATATCTGTCTTCAGACTTTTACGATTGGGAGTTTGCCCCACCGCGCCCCACCGAAGAAAACTGGAATAAATTTGAAAAAGCGCTGGTAGGCCATAGTTTATTGGCTGATCCCGATCATCATCGCTTGGTGCGCCGTATCACCTCTCCAGCATTCTCTCGCAATGTCGTTGAGAACATTCAGCGCCAAATAGAGCCTCATGTTAAACGCCTTTTTGACGACATAGGCACGCCTGAGTCCTTCGACTACATCACTGAGATAGCGGAGCACATCCCGTTTATCTCGATTACTGCCATGGTCGGCATACCTGAAAAATACTGGCCAGAAATGAAGCGGGTTACCCAAACATTTACCGAGACATGGAACCCAACGATCTCTGAAGAGCGTCGCCTGCGAGCACAAGAACACAGCAACAAGGCCATCGACATACTTCAGGTGGTCATTGCGGAACGCCGTGAAAACCCGCAGGAAGGTGACTTCCTCAGCGCCTTGCTAAAAATTGAAGCTGAAAATGACAGCTTTAATGAATGGGACGTCATCACCCTCATCCTCGCCCTAATTGGCGCCGGCGCAGACACGACATTGATCGCCCAGCAATGGTCGGTGTATGCGCTGCTAAAAAACCCGGATCAGATCCCCGCCGCGCTAGAATCTGCAGATGCATTTTCAAACGCCTTCAGTGAAATCAGTCGCTGGTCAGGCAACTCGAAGATGGGCTTTGCGCGCTACGCACCAAGCGATATGCAGCTACTGGGGCAAGACGTGAAGAAAGGTCAAATGGTATTGATGATGCCACACCTTAAGGATCACGATCCCAGCTACTTCGACAGTCCTGAAAAGCTGGATGTAAAACGTAAGTTTGAACCCGATGTGCTGTTTGGCTACGGTCCGCGCTTTTGCATCGGCGCCGCACTCGCCAAACGCCAGTTGTATTTAACCTTGGGAGAAATGTTTAAGCGCTTTCCAAACATCTCACTGGCTGAAGAGCCCGAGCGAGATTTAGAGGATCACAACGCCGTGGTGTTTAAGCGCTTAATTCTTAATACCAACCTAAAGTAACTCATGTCAGTCAGGCACAGGATGTGCCTGACTGCATAGACTCACCTAAGCCGTCGACCTAGCGAGTAACCAAACCACCTCATCGGCAGAGACACCGCCTTTTAGGCCGCCATCTACCGGCACTCTTTCCAGACATTGCACTGTGTAGCTTTTATCGTAATGGTCGCGCAGCTCAACTTCGCTAATCGAGAAAGGCGGCCCCTGTTGTAACTCCTGCTGGTACTCAAAACAAATTATCAGCTGTGGCGCCGATAGAGTGATATCCATCATATGCCGACTGTATTTTGCCCTCATATCTAGGGGCAGAGCCACCAAGGCAGCACGATCATAAATCGCGTCTACGCTGCCGAGCAACTCCGCAGACACATCGAAGATATCACCCACAAATATATCGATATTTTCTGCGTGGTAACGCCGTAACTCGCCCGCGACTAACACGTCGGGAACAACACCCAACTCCTCGAACAAGGCCTTAACCGCGATCTCGCTCAGTTCAGCACCCACAACACGGTATTTATTTATCAATAGCCATGCAATATCTTTGGTCTTGCCGCACAGGGGAATAAACACCCGACTGCCTGCGCTTAAATTCAGTTTAGAAAAATGCGCTTTAAGCAGAGCATTGCCTTGTTTCTGGTGAAAACCAATCTCGTTGGCATCCCAGCGTTCATGCCAAAATTCTGCGTCCATGGACAACTCCTTTTCTAGTCTCACCAATCTACCGATAAACGCTATTCTTGTATGCAGTAGGACTAGAATACCTTATTCACACTCAACTTGAGCTTTGCCCAAGCACATCCCAAAGAAACCATATTAAGTGGGCTTGGCTAGGGGCAGCGTCTCTGCCTCAAGCACGCACGCACGGCGTAAATGGCGCTGATCTGCTTGATATAAATTTTCGTAACTTAACGCTTAAAACAGATAATAGTGAGGTTGAGATAATGGCCCTTTTTACTCGGTTTTTAATAGCGCAGCTGCTGCTTGCAATGTCGGCAGTTACCGTCGCACAGGGCAAAGTGACCATGCAGGGCAGCGACGGTACCGCGCTTTATGGCGAATTTTTAGAAACCTTCAGCACGCCTTGGGCAATGGCCTTATTGCCAGACGGTCAAGGTTTAGTCACTGAAAAAACAGGCACCTTATGGCTTATCGATCAATCGGGTAAGAAGCGCTTCACCGTAAGCAATTTGCCAAAAATAAATGCTCAAGGTCAAGGCGGCCTGGGTGACATTATTGTTCATCCCGACTTTATGAATAATGGCTTAGTCTTTTTATCTTATGTTGAACGCAATGCACAGAACACCAAGCTTAGTGGTGCTGTCGTAGAGCGCGCCAAGCTGACAATCACGGCCTCGGGCGCGGCTTTATCAGAGCGCAACATCATCTGGCGACAAAGCCCAAAAATGACCGGCAATGGACATTACGGCCATCGCTTGGCGATCTCCGCTGAGGGTTATCTGTTTATTACCTCCGGCGATCGCCAAAAATTTACCCCCGCTCAAGATATGGCCATGAATCTGGGCAAAATTATCAGGATCAATCAAGATGGCAGCACGCCCAATGACAACCCGTTTTACGGCGATGGCGAGATAAGCGGCCAAATATGGACCATAGGTCATCGCAATCCCCTAGGTATAGATTTTGACGCCAAGGGTAATCTCTGGGCCCACGAAATGGGACCTAGGCATGGCGATGAGCTAAATCTCATTGAACGTGGCGAGAACTATGGGTATCCGCTGGTTTCTCAGGGCGCTCACTATTCCGGTGCTGACATCCCCAATCATGAGAGCAAACCGAGCTTTGCAGCCCCGACCGCCTATTGGGTGCCTGCAATAAGCCCCGCGGGATTTATAATATACAGGGGCACTAAGTTTAGAGACTGGACAGGCGATGGCTTTGTTGGTGGCTTGTCTTCCAAAGCGCTAGTGCGAGTTAGCTTCTCTGAACATGAAAAGCCACCGATATTACGCGCGCAAGAAGCGGCTAGATACGAATGGGGAAGCAGAGTCAGAGAAATTGAGCAAAGTGAAGCTGGCGACATTTTTATACTAGAAGATGGCGACAATGGCCGCTTACTTAAATTGAGCGCACAACCATAAACCAGTTTAGCTTAAGCCTGCCGACAACAGGCTTAATGTCGATTCCGTGCCGGCGGACCTAGGCTTGGGCTTGGGCTTGGGCTTGGGCTTGCTCTTTGCTAATTTGGCGCAGCGCATTTGCAAACACCTCTGCTGGCTGTCCACCGCTGATGAGGTGTTTGTTATTCACAATCACCGCCGGCACCGACGAAATTCCCATGGTTTGGTAATGCTGCTGCTCTTTTCGAACGTCTTGCGCATAGGTGTCCGCGCTCAGAATAGCTGCCGCGGTATCTGTATCTAGGCCAATTTTTCTCACCGTATTCAAGAGCTGCTGATGGTCGCTAGGATTGCCGGATTCTTTGAAATATAAATCAAACAGCGCCAATTTAAGCTCGGTTTGTTTATTCTCTTGTTTGGCCCAATGCAGCAGCCTATGCGCATCGAAAGTATTGTAAATTCTGCCGCCGCCGCGATGGCCAAATTCATAGCCCACACTCAAACCACGCTGCTTTATGGCCGCCCTATTTTGCTCTATTTGCGCGCTATCAATACCGTACTTTTGACCGAGGTGCTCATTAACATCCTGGCCTTCAGCCGGCATACTCGGATTGAGTTCAAAGGGATGCCAGGTGATGTCGGCACTCACTTCTTTGCTTAATTGTGACAACGCGAGTTGCAAGCTGTTGTAGCCGATAATGCACCAAGGGCACGATACGTCTGACACAATATCAATTTGTAGCTCTACCATCCGATTTTCCCCTTAGACGCTGCACGATGTCGGCATAGTATCACTAAGTGCGAAGAAGCGAATTGGAGATAAATCGACTTGTCAGTAATATTCGTACATTATCCGAGCAACGTTATTATCAACAGTACGATCAATACACCTTAGGCGCTATAGCGCCGTTTTCAAGCTGATACCTAATATGAAAGTTCTACTCGTTATTACCGCATTACTCTTCCTTGTAGCCTGTTCAACGGTAGCTTTTAACAGGTCTGCCGGTTTCCAAAAGACAGAGAATGTAGTCTATAAAAAGATCGACGGCGAATCCCTAGCAGGTGATCTCTATGTCCCCAAAACTGGCGGCCTAAAGCCGGCTGTTGTGGTTGTCCACGGCGGCGGCTGGACTAACCGCAGCGGAACCATGGACGGCATTAGCACAAAACTCGCCAAAGCGGGTTTTGTGGTGTTCAATATCACCTACCGGCTGGCGCCACAGAGCCGCTATCCTGCACCGGTCAACGATGTCTCAGACGCCATCACCTGGCTATATGACCACGCTGACGAATATCAAGTAGACACCAGCAATATCAACGGTTGGGGTTACTCTGCGGGTGCACACCTAATCTTGATGGCCGGTCTAGATAAGCCACAATCACCCCATTTACGCGGCATCGTCGCGGGCGGCACGCCAGCAGACCTCACCCAATGGCCAAACTCGCCAATGGTGCGTAAATTGATTGGCGAGCCCATGGTAAACGCCGCGGAAGAATGGAAAGAAGCCTCTCCTGTTAATCACGTCGCTAAAAATTCACCCGCGGTGTTTTTATACCACGGCCAATGGGACAAGCTCGTCGAGCCAGAGCAAATGGCGTTGATGAAAAAGGCATTGGACAAGCAAGATGTTAAGGTGGAAACCTATACTGTGACCGCTCTCGGCCATCTTCTGACGTATGCAATGGCAGGCGGTGCTGAGCGTCGCGGTATCGGATTTTTACGTGAGCAGAGGCTTGCTGAATAGCAAAAAGACAAGAAAAATTTGCCTGTACAACGGGTACGCGCTGCGGCTACGCTCTCTGGGCCTTCCTTGGACCGGTTTATTCACGCCTTATACCGCAGGTATAGCCGTCCTAAGATCGCCCATCAGTTTGTGGCAACTTTCTCCACGCATATGGTATGGCGAGAGCTCAGTCAGACCTGAAAATTTCGCGTAAAGCACCCTTGTCACTTCAGTTTCAGGCAGATATGCCATCCCCCATGTTGAAAAATTCCGCTCGATCGTCTCTGTATAGTCGAGTATCAGCGGCATTTGATGGCGATCATCGCGGATAATTTTATGATAAATTTCATTGACCGCACTTCGCGATCCCTCTAAACACTGCAGAAAATAGTGTTGGTTGAAGTACAGCAAGCCCGTCACTGCCTTAGCGGCGTTATTTCGCCGCGCGGACACTAATATTTTTTCAATATCTTCTGGCTTAAAACTATTAGAAGGCTGACTGGCGTAGATTAGACGGGTCAAGAACATAGTGTGAGTCTCCAAAGCTCGACACTCATCATACAAACTTTGGAATCCTATTATATTAGCGGGATATACCTATCTAAACTTCGTGTATTACTTAGCAGTATTGCAGAGCGAGGCCTGCAATATTGCTAAGTTTCCAATACCCCTGAGCACTACCCCACGCTATTCAGAACATGGCTATTGCGCGCTATACGGAGTGCCACTGCCTAAGACTTAGCCGTGAGCTTTACCATCATTTTTGAATAACCCTTTACGAAATTCGACTGCACGTATTCGGGCTCGGCGAGCACTTCAATGTTATCAAAGCGCTTGATTAACTCTTCCCAGAGGATACGCAGCTGCATTTCTGCCAAACGGTTACCCATACAGCGGTGAACACCAAAGCCGAAGGACAGATGATTACGGGCATTTTTGCGGTCGATAATAAAATCATCGGGCTGAGCTATAACCCGCTCATCACGATTTCCAGATACATACCACATTACCACTTTGTCGCCTTTTCTGATGGTCTGACCATTCAGCTCGACGTCTTCCTTGGCAACACGGCGCATATAGGCAAGCGGGGTTTGCCAGCGAATAATTTCTGACACCATATTCGGGATCAGGCTCGGCTTGTTCTTGAGCTTAATAAATTCGTCGGGAAACTTACTGAAGGCAAATACACCGCCAGTCATAGAGTTACGGGTGGTGTCGTTGCCGCCCACAATTAGCAGTGCTAGGTTGCCGAGAAACTCCATAGGACGGTTAATCATGTCCTTGGTGTCCTCATTGGCCAGTAGCATGCTGATGAGATCGAAACCCATTTCTTCACCGGCGGCTTTTTTGGCCTCCTTTTCTCGCCACAGCGCGGAAAATGCTTTTGCGACCTCCGCCGCTGCGGTAAAGCCCTGATCAGTTGATAACTCGCCGCCGGTAAGCTCCACGCTACCACCGATAACATCTGACCAATCAGCTAGGTCACGGCGTCGCTCATAAGGGAAGTCAAACAAAGTCGCGAGCATTCTCGCGGTCAGTTCAATAGAGACTTTTTCTACCCAGTCGAAGGGTTCATCAAGGGGGAGGCTGTCTAAAACGTCTGCGGCTCGACTGCGAATCAGACCTTCCATCTCCTTAAGGTTTTGCGGTGCAACAACGCCTTGAACGGCCTGCCGCTGGACATCGTGTTTGGGCGGATCCATGGCAATAAAGGTGTCGGCATGGAGACCTTCAGGGCGGTCGCCCAGCATGATAATAGGTTCGGCCGAGAACAACTCGTGGTGCTTGTCGACAAACATAATGTCTTCATAACGGGTAACCGACCAGAATGGCCCAAAGCGGCTACTTTTTTGATAGTGCACCGGGCGTTCGTCACGCAGGCGCTTAAAGTAAGATTCCCAGCGGTTTTGCTTAAACAGGAATGGGTTGCTAACGTCGATGTCCTTGAGTTCAAGGTCTGCCACGTCGGGAATATCCGCCTCAACAAAGGGTGGAAAGTCCTGAATCTTAAATATCTTCTTCCTCGCCTTCTGATATAAATGAGCACCTTTAATTTGCACATGAATAGGCACGACCGACGCGCTCTTTTCAATTATTGAGGTGCCTTTCTCTATGACTGCTGATTTAATATTCATATGTTTTCCAACCCTGCAAAAATTTTTATTAGTGCTCTAGAGCGCATTTTTTAACCAAGTCCCTTCAGACCTTACATTTGAAATTCAGGTAGACGAACGACCATGCCATCCATAGAGGCGGAGGTTGTTACTTGGCAAGACAAACGCGAGCTAGCAGATTTTTCAGGTGTCATATCCAACATCAGTATTTCTTCTTCACTAGCATTACCAACCGCAGGCACCCATTCGGGGTCAACAATGACATGGCAGGTGCCGCAGGCACATGAACCGCCACAGTCCGCATCGATACCAGGCACCAGATTATCCATCGCGGTTTGCATCAGGGACTTACCCTCTTCAATGTCAACCACGTGCTCGGTGCCGTCATGCTCTACAAAAGTAATAATGCCCATAAAGTCCTCGACTAAATCAATAAATGAAACCCTTTGCAGCAAGCCATGTTTTAATGATTCAGATAAGGCCCGCTATTATTTGCAGCAATTAATCTACTCATAAGTAGATTAATTGTCAAGCGACGTGAATTCTGCGAAAATACGGCCTTTACACCCAGACGACCTGCCCTTTTATCAGACGTCAACGAGATCGCCATGGCACGCCCCAAAAGACAAAATAACTCACCGGAAACGCGCCAGCGTATATTAGAGGCTGCCCGCATTGAATTTGCCGCGCAGGGCATTGCCGCGCCGCTAGAAGCTATCGCGGCGCGATGCGATATTAAGCGGCCATCGTTGCTTCACCACTTTTCATCCAAGCAAGAACTGATCGCCGCCGTCACTGACGACATCCTGCGAATGACCCGGGAGCGCCTGCTCGATACCATCTCAGATCAAAACGGTGATTACGCCACCACTATGCAACAAATATTCGGTGTATTGCGTCAACTTGAACAGGAAGAAAAAGGCGTGGCGGGGGTTTTAGTTCACGCTATGTTGGCGGAAGAAGCAGGTGGTCCAGTGACCACAAGAATGGAGGAGTTCATTGATATTATTTATGCCTCCTCGGCAATGGCGGGTAGTCAAAAAACCCAGAACCCAGAAGAATTTCGAGCCGCGATAGCCCATTTGGTTATTGGTGAATTAACGCGCGAGGCACTGGGCAGCCGGGCCAAGGCACTTTGGGGTAGCGGTGATGGCTTAACCCCATTATTCACCAGCTACTTCCTCGACGACAACTCTCACAAGAAAGATCTATAAGCGGCGCGACTTACTCTTAAACTAATCCCACACCGCGCGTCCTGTCGCACCATAGCTTTGTCGCTATCTGCTCCTCACTAATTCCTTGATGATATCAATTCGTCGGCGCCAGTATCCGCGTCACCGGAGGAAGTCGCCAACTGCCATCCAGAAATTCTGCCCGCGGTGAATACAGGCGCATGGTTAAAGCAAACTGCTCTGCTGGTGACGGCAGCCAATTGACATTAGTCCCACTTGGCTGAGTTTTTTGGATTAAAATATCGAGTGAGCCATCGGCATTGAAATGCAAGTCGTCACGATCGCCTATCGCATATCGCTGAATCGGATTATCAACCAAAAACCCGTGTTGGTCATACATTGTCAGTGACCAAAATGCATCCACGGGTGGTGTCTGACCAGGTTCAAAATGGATTAGATAGGAATGCTCGCCACTTAAAGCACGCTTGCTAATATCGCTGATGGCATTGGGGTAACTTGCTTCTTCCGGCGGCAATGCGCCAAGGCCAACCATCGACACTACCGCTCGCAGCGGATAATTTATTCCGTAGACCCCAATACCGTCACGAATCACCGACCACCCGTTTTCAATTGCACGGTCAGACGCAAGCTCTTCCGCTACTTTTTCCTTAGTCATGCTCACAGCTAGATCAATCAAGCGACGCTGAATAAAGTTATACTGGCTGGCGTCAACAGACTGCCCCGGTTTCACGCCAATTTTCTCTAGCGAGCGAATCATGTCTGTGTCTGCTGCGGCTGGATACTGCTCTGCCATCAACCCTGCTACCGAAGCCAAGAATTCAATATTAGGCATTTCATTGAGACGAGTTGCGGGCCCCTTCTCACCGCGATCTGCGAGGGTTGCTAAAGAGTAAGGCTGGGCAGAACCCGCCAGCGAGCTGCTTTCGAGGGGCTCTAGACGAAAACCCTTATGTAAATTGGCAACCGCGGGTATATCTTGCTTGCCATTAGTTTGGATGCGGCCAATGATCCACACCATATTACTTGGCGCTGGTATTAACTCCATATTATCTGGCACCTCACCCTGCCAGTCTGGCCCTGCAATCAAAAAGCGGCCCGCTTGAGTGCCGTGTGTTCTCTTGCCGACCATGGCAAAGACATTGGTCCAAGCATCCATTAATGGCATAACGTAATAGCGATCACCCATATCCGGCACGGTAAGGACGATGGGTGTGGTGCTTAAATCAAGCCAGGCAATGCTGTATAAAGTATCGACATTGGGGCGCACAACATCGCGAAAGGAATGGTCAGGAAAGTCTTGAATATGATTAAACGCATTAAGCTGCATGCCAGCGCCGGCTTCGGCTAGCATTGTATCCTTGGTGAGCGACATCAGAACCAATGGGTAACCATAGAGGTAAGCATACGAGACCCGTTTCAGATATGAAACCGAATAGAACACCGTAGCCAGCAGCAGAACAATAACAAGCGCTAACTGCCATCGATAGGTGGAGAAGAACTGACGCATACAGCGTGCCTCTTATAATTATTGTATAGAGATCTCAGGCTATATTTCTCGATGCCGGAGATAAGAGAAAAATAAAGTTTGCCTAATGAATATATCGAACATCATTTTATGCAAACACGATTAGTGAGTGCTAATAAAATCCGCACAATCCTTGAGTGCCTGTTTTGCTTCCGGCAAGAACTTACAAAGCACTGGAAAGGCGTGTGGCACGTTTTTCCATTCCCTATAGGTCACATTGCCACCGGCAGCTTCAAGACTGTCCCGTAAGCGTCGTGAGTCATCCCTTAAAACTTCCACCCGACTTGCGATGATAAGACACGGTGGCAAGTCAGCAACGCTACCTTCAAGCGGCGATATTTTACTGTCATCTAAAGGATGGCCCGCCGCGTACATCGCCGCCGACTCGCTTAAAATAGTTTGATTCAGCAGTACGTCCTTGGCGTTATTCTCGACAAACGCCGCACTGGAATATTTAAAATCCAACCACGGTGAAAACAGCAGAAATGACCTTGGCATTGCCATCTTGGCATCGCGTATCTGCTGCATGCAAACCAAGGCTAAGTTGCCACCGGCGCTATCACCAGCCAAGATGATTTTCTGAGACGATCGGCCATTTGCTATCAACTCGCTATATACAGCCATCGTGTCATCGACTGCTGCCGGAAACGGATGCTCCGGCGCCAAGCGATAATCCACCATCAACATCTTTAATTTAGCCTGCTGACAGAGGTACGCTGCCATATGGCGATGGCTATTCATACCACCCATAACGAAGGCACCGCCGTGAAAATACACGCAGATATCAGTCTTATCATTGCCTTCAAGGCTTTTGGGATAAACCCATTCAACTGGGACCCCGGCGACCAGGTCCGGCTTGACTATAACGTTTTTCGAGACGGCGCCAGTATCCAGAGCCATAAACTTACGCAAGCGTTTAAAGCGTCGTTCCGGGCTTAGCCCCATATTCTGCTTTTGCTTCTGCCGAATTAACTTATTCAATATAAAACTCTGCAAACTCATTAATTCTACCGCTCAAAATGATGAAAGTGGGCCCGGCAAAGTCACTATGGGTGAGTCGCTAGGCCTTTTTTGTATGGTAATCAGATAGTCGAAAATCATTCAACTTACGCCGCATTCTAAAAGCAGTCCACGGCCAGTTAATACTATTGCGACCATTTTTGTCGATAAAATAACTTGAGCAACCACTATTCCATACCGTGCTTTGTAATGAATGCTGCATCTTCTTATTAAGCGCCGCACTCGCTGCGGGATCGACCTGAATAGTCGCTATTTTTTTCTTACTGGCCTTCGTGATGGCGCTGCAAATATACTTAATTTGCGCCTCAATAATGACAAAAGCCGATGTGTAAGTATAAAGATTGGGCCCCAGAGTAATAAACAGATTGGGGCAATCTTCTGTCATGGTTCCCAAATAAGCTTGTGGTGACCCCGCCCACAAATCTCCCAGGCGACGTCCACTCACCCCATAAATAATATTGCCTATGGGTGGATTAGACACGTCAAAACCGGTGCCAAAAATAATGACATCAACTTCGCAAGTCGAGCCATCACTGGCAGTTAGCTTATTGCCTTCAATTTTAGTGATTCCGGGCAGCACATCCACATTGTCTTTGCCCAGAGCCCGATACCAGTCGTTTGAGAGCAGAATTCGCTTACAGCCCAGCGCATAATCTGGAAGCAATTTTTTACGTAACTCCGGGTCTTTCACCCCGCGATTAATATTTTTGATTGCGGCTTTTTCAAGTTTGGTAGAGAAGCTCTTGTATTTAAGGTTGTGATTGAGAAATTCAAATTGCAGATACAGCGCCTTTCTGAACAAACTCAGCACCATGGGAAAACGGCGAAAGCGGTTTTTCCAGCGCGGCGAAATTGTAATATCGGCCTTCGGCAATACCCATGGCGGAGTGCGCTGAAACAAGCTCAAGGCTTGCACCTGCGGCTGAATAGCGGGTAAGAATTGAATCGCAGAGCCACCAGAGCCGATAACCGCAACACGCTTATCAGTAAGGTCGTAATCATTGTCCCAGGTTGCCGAGTGAAATGACTTGCCAGTAAAACTTGCCAAGCCTTCAATATTTGGGTAAATCGGCTTGTGCATCGGGCCGCAGGCCATAATCACAAAGCGAGACTTGAAGAGCCCAGCCGTAGTTTTTAAATACCACAGGTTTTCAGATGCCTCCCAGCGGCTCTCCAATAGCTCATGTTGAAAGTAGATATTGGGCATGATGCCAAACTTTTCGGCGGTGTCCTGACAATAGGTTTTAATCTCGCCCTGCTTTGCAAATACCCGCTGCCAGTTTGGGTTGGGCGCAAAGGAAAACGAGTATAAGCTTGAAGGCACATCGCAGGCGCAATCTGGATAAGTGTTTTCCCGCCACACTCCACCGACTTCTGTGGCCTTTTCCAGCACGATATAATCTTGTTTTGCCTCCTTCAGTTTAATGGCTGCACAAATGCCCGATATCCCTGAGCCAATAATAATCACATCATGGTACTTCGCGGTTGTCGCACCGTCTTTTTCTGCTGAAAACTGTGTATTCATTATGTATCGCAACCTATGCCATTTAACGCGCGCTGCTACTATAAAAGCAGTCAGATTAATTCACGCAAGATTTCCAAACGCCGACGGCTCTTAGCCCTTAAGAATTTATGACGGTCTTTACCATCACGTCACTTTCGACTTTCTTATTTTTGTCAAAGGAACGATAAAAATAGCGATACAGCACGCTACCCTCTTCCTTCGCATTTTTCCGCCAGCCATAGATTTTTGGCCGCTCATACGTAATCGCCAATTTCTTCCATAACAACCAGTCGTAGACCGCCAACATATTCTGCAAATTACAGGCAGAATTTCGGCTGCGGCTGTGGTGCTGATGATGCTGGGTTGGAAACGTCAACAGATGACACAAACCATACATGGTTTTTGAGATAATAGGATTTTTGTGATTAAGCAGTTTTAAATCGTAATCTAGGTTTGCATGGGTATGAATCCCCCACAAGCTTTTAATCGCGGTACCAATAGCCCAGGTCTCTACCAAGCCAAAATACAAACAAATATAACCGAACCAATAATTAGGCAGGGTAAAAGCCCAACCCCAGCCCACCACGATGGTCTGGCTAACACTAAGCTCCCCGCGACCATCGGGCCCGCCATGTAGATGATGAGTGCGATGAGTGACTTTATACCAGCGCTGCAGTTTTGCAAGCAGGGGATTGGCAGGTGTGCGTGCGTGGGCAAAATTATGCACCCAGCCATGCAGTAATTCATCAATCAAAATAAAGACAACAACGCTGACTAGCAGATAATCTGCTTCAATCCATTCAAGCGTGCCCCAGGCATCGGCAAAAAAGGCGGTAAACAGAAAATAGCTGCAAAGTATCAACAAGGGTCGCTCTACTATCGAGATCCACGACACCGCTATTCCCAGCATTTGCCAGTCTTTAGGGGTTTGCTTGCCATCGCTATGGGCACCTTTAAGCCACTCATATAGTAAAAACAGCCCAATCACCGCTAAAGAGATCTTTGTATAACCGTCGTCAACATGTTCCATAAAGTCTCTCGATGCCCATCTCACAATGGCAATAATGTAACCTTCGGGCTATTATTAGTAAAATTCAATAATTACATACAGTACATGCATGAAACTTAATTTACGCTCTGTCGACCTGAATCTACTGACCATCTTTGACGCCATCATGAGCTGCGGCCAGATGTCTAAGGCGGCGACGCAATTGCACATGACCCAGCCCGCCGCCAGCCACGCCTTAAAACGGCTTAGACAGACCTTCAATGACGAGCTCTTCATTCGCACTCGGCAAGGCATGAAACCCACCGCCAGAGCGACTGAAATAGCACCGGCGATCCGTGAGGTGCTGGCAAAAATCATCGACACCCTAGATGTTGGAAATATCTTTGAACCTAGGGAGTCAGACCGAATATTTAAAATAGCCTTTGGTCGCTACGGCGAGCTCAATCTACTGCCGCAGTTACTGAATAAAGTGCAGGAATTTGATACCGATATTCGCATTCACTCCCATACCGACGATCAGCAGACCGGTATAGATTTAGTCCGCGACGGCATCATCGACTTTTGTTATGACTTCATTCCGCCCGAGGACAAACGGCTGGATTTCTGCCCATTTAGAAACGAAGAAATAGTCGTCATTGCCAGAAAAAATCATCCCCGAATCAAAACGGAAATCAGCCTCAGCCAGTTTTTTTCTGAAAAGCATATCGTCATGACCTTCGGCAACGACCGGCGCGAACTGCTGGAGAAGTTCATGGCTGAGCAAGGCGGCAAACGCCAGATCTTAACAGAGGTAAACCAGTATCTTGCGGTTCCTACGGTGGTCATGCAGACCGATGGTATCGCTCTCGTTCCCAGGGGCATGGCAGAATTTAAACTCTATAAAGACGAGCTCACCATCTTACCCATGCCCTTGGCCCTGCCGTCCCTACCCACCTACCTTATTTGGCACGGCGCCAACAATCAGGACAAGGGCCACCATTGGTTGAAACAACTTATTTTGGAATGCAGCTAAGCTCACAATCAGACAGACCGTTAAGGACGCCTTAAGTGGCTTACGCCCAAGAGGGTGGGAGACACGTCAGGATGATCTACTAGTTGTATGGTTGTGGCGAAAAAAAGCCCCACAATGCACTCAAGGCTAGATTGTAGGGCTATTTTATTAGGGGCTGGTAAGAGCCCGCTGCCTTAATTTAAGATCTTGGGTTTAGAAGACTTCTATTTTTGCAGCATCTTCCGAGCATTCTGCCTAAACTCTTCGCCGCCCTCGTCGTCCTCCAGCAAATTGCCCAGACTAAATGGTACATCTACGCCCTTGGCCATTCCCGGCTGATCTTTCATCACGCTCATCCAGCGCTGCAGATTGTCCAGCCCGTCAACCGAAACCCCTGACCACTTGTGGGTACGCACCCAGCACCAGTTCGCAATGTCAGCGATCGAGTAATCATCGGCCAGCCAGGCATTTTCCGCCAAACGGCCATCTAGCACTTCAAATAGGCGCCGACTTTCATTTTGATAGCGGTCAATGGCTGGCTGTATTTTCTCAGGAAAATAGCGGTGAAAAACATTAGCCTGGCCCATCATTGGACCAACTCCGCCCATTTGGAACATTAGCCATTGAATGACTTTAGAGCGACCCTTAGCGTCAGTTGGCATCAACTTACCAGTCATCTCTGCCAGATAAATCATGATTGCGCCGGATTCAAACACCGCAAAATCGTCATTACCACGATCAACGATCGCGGGAATACGACCATTGGGGTTGATAGCAAGATAGTCCGCTGCCTTTTGCTCACCCTCACCGATATTGACGAAGTGGGTTTTATAATCAAGCGCCAAGGCCTCTAGCGTACATGACGCTTTGTGGCCGTTGGGCGTTGGCGCTGTATAGAGCTCTATCATTCTATTTTCCTTATTATTATCGAATCTAATAGCCAGATTTACCGTCAACAATTTTCTGATAGAACTCTTCGTCTAAGAGTTCATAGACCGATGAGCCCGGCTTTAAAATGTAAATCGCATCTTCAATTTGATTAATGTCGTAAGCTTCTTTGCGAAGATTACCTTTAAATAATTTAAAGGTAACGGTGGTTTCAGCCTGCCCCTGAATACGCACAAAAACTGGACGCGCAAAGGCGGCAAGCTGGCTGCAAACATAAGTTGAGAAAGAAACAGGGTCAAAGGAGACACCCTCATTCAAGGTCATTGCCGCCATGCCCGCCTTGCCTTCAATGCCCGGTATTTCAACGCCGTAGACATTGGCCATATCAACCTGATCACTGCCGTTAAGAATTTCGCCAACCTCATTGGTGGATACATTCTCGGAACGCCAGCGGAACGTATCACCAACTCTGTCAACAAATTGGTAGTGACCAAGTCCCAAGGCAAAGCCCACATCGATTTGGCGGACTAAATCGCCGGTATTAAACCAGCTGTCGCCACGCTTCACTACGTCGCGGAGGACTTTACTTGCGGTGGCACTTTTGTCTTTGTAACCGT
Organism: Zhongshania sp. R06B22; assembly: GCF_040892595.1. NCBI lineage: Bacteria > Pseudomonadati > Pseudomonadota > Gammaproteobacteria > Cellvibrionales > Spongiibacteraceae > Zhongshania > Zhongshania arctica. The sequence continues at coordinate 3,038,237 of NZ_JBFRYB010000001.1, forward strand.
CAAACTGATATCTATCATCAATTTTTGTGAGCAATAAGCCTGCTTCGCCTTTTTTGACCGCAATTAATTTTCCTTTAGGGCTGCGAACCATCTCATCTGCATCAATATCATATTTCACCAACATGACTTTCGCTGAGGTTGTGCCAATGGTGCGGTCTTTGTTCAATAAATTAATAAAAACGGCGTTGCCTTCACTTGAACCATACATTTCGCTAATACGACCCACCTTAAAACGATCTCGAAAGGCTCCCCACACATCGGGTCTCAAGCCATTACCCACCATAGTTTCTAAGGGGTTATTCTTCTCTGCCTCGCATACCGGCTGTGCTGCAAGATAACGGCATAGCTCACCAACATAGACAAACAAATTGGTCTTGTACTCTTGCACCTCGGGCCAAAACTTACTGGCTGAAAACTTGCGACGTAGAAAGATAGACGCGCCGGAATAGAAACACGCGCCAACGCCCGGGCCAAGCCCGGTGAAGTGATACAAGGGCAAACATATATACAAACGATCTTCGGGTTTAGCTCTAAATGCAACGCGAGAATAGGGCTCTGCTGCGCTTAAAAAGCGGCGGTGTAAAATCACTGCCGCCTTGGGAAGACCGGTGGTCCCGGAGGTAAACACGTAAAGCGCTTTTTCACCCGCGGTGATTTCGACAGTTTCTGGGGGGTTGCTAATGGGCATACTATCTATTTCCGCGGCTAGATCGCAGGCCCACTCTGGACATGTTTTTTTGCCGTGATCTTTAACCCACAAGAAATCTTTGTCCGCTAAGCCCAGCTCGCTCTTGACGTCTACAATGCTGTCAATGAGCTCTTCACCAATAATGCATTTTTTGGATTCAGTGGTGGTAACACAATGCACTAAGGGGCGACCTGTTAAACTGGTATTTATCAGTCCGCACGCTGCACCGACCTTGGCCACGGCTACAATACAGGCCAACATTTCAATGCGGTTTTCCATCATCAGGGCAACACTATCGCCGCGTTTTACGCCATGTTTCTTCAACAAATGGGCATACTGATTCGCCAGCTCATTGAACTGTCCCCAGCTTAATTCCCGACCTTCAAAGATGATCGCTGTGCGCTTCTCATATCGAGCTGCGGTTTCTTGAAACAAGCGGCCCAGGGACTTTTTATCAGCGTCCTTAGGTGGCTGAAACAGCACAGCCGGCAGAATAGGTAGAAAGTCTTTTACAACCCGAATAAATTCTTTCACTCACAGCTCCTTGAGAACATATTATTTGTTGGGATTTATATTCTGCGCAGGGAGGGATTCACACTTAGTACTGTCTTAAGGCTAAGAGCTTAGCAAGCCCATTATCCCACCCATTTTAGTAATCACCATAGACCTTATGGTCACCGAACACATTGGCTCCAATGCCGGCGCCTCTATGGTATTGAAGTCAAGACAACTAATCCACATTCCCCCAGAGCGCCGATGTAAGAAAACCACTGCGACAATGGCGACTGAGAGCGCTTTACGCTCTGCTACCATAGCACCCAATGATCAAAAATTCGCCAACATAAATCGTAATATGTGCAAGCTCAACAAAGGCCTCTACAGCAGTAAAAGCGCTTTGATATGCTATCCAGAGCTAGTCTGCGGAGCCTAACTATCCACGCAACGGCACTGCCGAGCATTACTGCCGCGACTGCGCGGCGGTCCCTGTGAGGCCGGCCTTCGGGCTTGGCGATCTCACGTAAAAACCGAAAAATTTTAATGTAATTTTAATCATTCTCTGCGCTAGCTGACCGTTAATTTGAGGCAATCACACATATCAGCTTTTAATGAGCCGCCAAAACACAGGCAGGCCATCCCTCATACCATCCTCGCCACGACCAAGCTCCTTTCATATTTCCAAGTGGCGCCAAGTACCGCTGGCTCGCTCACATCTCCCTAAGTGATCTACATTTTTCAAATTGATTAATTGTATGTTTGTATGCATGATGACAACACAATTTAGAATAAAATAGTTGCCCTCAATATGCGGAGTCTCACATGATCATTTTACATGGCAATTCAGCTTCACCCTATGTACGTAAGGTATTAGCTGTTCTTGCTCTTAAATCATTGCCCTATGAACAAACACAGCAAATGCCGTTTAGTAAAGATGCGGAATTTCAGAAAATAAGCCCTCTTGGTAAAATCCCTGCGCTGCAAGATGGCGATCTCACGATTTGTGACTCCACTGTTATTTGCGAATATCTGGAAGATGCCTACCCAGACGTAGCGGTATACCCAACAGACATTAAAGATAAAGCCAAAGCGCGCTGGCTGGAAGAACTTGGCGGCTCAAGAGTGACCGAGCTGGCATCTGGTATTTTCTTCCAACGGTTTATGCGGCCCATGGCATTTAAGCAAGAACCAGACGAAGAGCTAGTAAGTAAGATCATCAATAAACAACTGCCCCCGATTCTAGATTACTTAGAGTCACAGGTACCCGCTGAAGGCTTTATTTTTGGCAACTTAACGCTGGCTGATATTAGTCTTGTAAGCCCATTTATTAATGCCGGTTATGCAAACTATCAGATTGACGCCGAAGGCTGGCCAAGGTTTTCAGCCTTTATGCAAAGAGTTAAAGAGCATGAAGTCATGAGCCCACTACTCGCCAAAGAAGCCAAGATGCTGGGTATGTAAGCCCAGTAAACCTTGTCGATATTTTTAAACCCTTATCAGCCAGCAGGCAATAAGATTAAAAATATCGACGAGGCTTAATAAATCCATCTCTAAAGATTGCTATCAAACCAGCCCGGATCAATTGGGCCAATAAATATATTCATCGCCGGGCTCAACATATTCGTTAATGGTTTTATCCACCGCTATAGGCGCCTGTATGGTGTAGGGATACAAGGGCCCACGGCCTTGGTCGCGATGGGTATCAAGCAAACCTCGCAATTCTGCTAATACCTCAGGTCTAGACGCGGCAAGATTCACTTTTTCAGTGGGATCTTCTGCCAAATTATACAGCCAGTCTTTTTTAGGTAGCTCAGAGACCTGCAGTTTCCAATCGCCATGGCGCACTACTCGGTAATAGCCACTCTGCCAAAATAGGGTTCGCTTAGGCGTCAGCGCCGGAACACCATCAATGGCCCAGGGCATAATATTTTTGCCATCAATTTCGATATTCTGAGGGAGACTCGCACCCGCTGCCGCCGCTAATGTCGGCATAATATCAATGTGATTGACGGGCATATCCACGGTTGTGCCGGGCTGGATTTTCGCCGGCCATTTCATAAACAGTGGCACTCGAATACCACCCTCGAACATGGTTATTTTCCAACCTCGGTAGGGAGCATTAATGTCCTTCAAACCTAGGTAGCCTGCGCCGCCGTTATCACTGGAAAATACCACGATGGTATTATCGGCAAGCCCCTGCTCTTCAAGGGTTTGCATAATTCTGCCAACACTGCGGTCGATTGAACGAACCATCGCAGCGTAGACTCTCAATCGATGCGGCTTAATATCACCCACTGCCTCATAATCTTCCTTCGTTGCCTGCAAAGGGGTATGCACACCCCAATGGGCGAGATAGAGAAAGAATGGACGATTTTTATTTGCCTTAATGGCCTTGATCGATTCATCTGTCCAGTAGTCAGCCAAATAGCCATTGGGCCTAAAACGGTCGCTACCAGAATTATTAAAAGACGCGGCGTACTGCATTTGCGCCCATTCAAATTTATCTATGGGGTCAAAATCTAGTTTGGCATTGACCACATTGGGATCATCTTCGGCAAGATGCAGGCCGCTGGCCATAAACAAGCTCTCATCAAAGCCTTGATCGTTGGGGGTAAACCCTTCGCCTCTACCCAAGTGCCATTTACCAATATGCATGGTGTGATAGCCGCGCTCCTTTAGCACTTCAGCCACAGTGAGTTCAGATCCCGGCAGACCTTTTTGGTCATAACTTAATCCGCCCTCATCCGCGGCTTTATTATACTTTGCCTTGGGTAAACCGTGATCCATGCTATTTGCAATCATGGCGACGCTTGCGCCCATGCCATCTGGAATGGGGGTAAATTCAAAACCGGTGCGACTGGGGTAGCGCCCGGTCATAATCATTGCCCGAGACGCGGCGCAGATTGGCGCACCGGCATAAGATTGCTGGAACACTGCGCCCTGAGCGGCTAATTGGTCGATATTGGGCGTTTGCACTCTTCCATCGGCAACCCCGCCGCCAAAGCTAGAGATATCATTGATCCCTAGGTCGTCGGCAAGAATAACAATAATATTGGGGGCTTGGGCTGACGCTGATCCGGCGGCGACGCCTTCACCTTGCTGCCACGTAATCTCTCGGTTTGGCCCTATTGGAATCCCATTGTCTGAACGATACTTCACCAGCGCGAGCATTAAATCAATGCGATTAAGCCATGCACCGGAACCCAGTACGATTACGAATACCAGCAAGCTGAGGAGTATTTTTTTAGCCATTACATCTAACCCAATTTTTTATTGTCATTATGTTTTATTGCTAACTACCCTATGCCAATGAATCAAAGCACACAGAATTGATCATCCATTGACATCAGCACTAGACACAAAATATACACTATGTAAATATTATCGCAAGAGCCCAAGATACGTTACGATAAAAACTCAGCGGACTAACATCGCCATAAACAATGATAACTAAACTCCAAATACTCTGGGCGTCGCTCTTATTGTCAATTTCGCCAATGCTTTGCGTCGCCCAAGATATGCAGTGCCACGACTGTCACGAGCAACAAGCGTCAGCTTGGCAGGCATCTCATCATGCTAAATCTATGGAGATCGCCTCACCGGCGTCGGTATTAGGCGACTTCAAGGGCGGTGGTGCAGCGCATAATGGTAGTCAGTTTACATTTAGCCGCATGGCGCAAAAATATATTGTTAATATCCAGAACCCCAAGCTGGAAACCGAAACCTACCAAATTCAATACACTTTTGGCTTTACACCGCTACAGCAGTATTTAATTGAGCTTCCCGGCGGTAAATTCCAGGCACTTCCCATTGCCTGGGATAGTCGCCCGCAGAGCGAAGGTGGGCAGCGTTGGTACGATTTGGAGTCGGATCTACCCTGGGATCATTTTGGCTATACCTGGAACACCAGCTGCGCGGAATGCCACTCCACTAAGCTCGAAAAAAACTACAATCCGGATACTCAAAGCTTTTCAACGCGGTGGCAGGAAATCAATGTTAGCTGCACCGCCTGCCACGGCGATGCCGACAGTCATCGTGAATGGCTGAACAATGAGCAGCCGTCTTCAAGTAAGTATGCTGGGTTTCCCGCAACACTTGCCGAATCTGGAAGCTGGACTTTATATGATGGCGCAAGCATCGCTTCGCGCTCATCCGCGCCCCCAGCACAGCAGCAATTATCGAGCTGCGCACAATGCCATGCCCACCGCAGGATTATCGATGAATGGTCGCTGGACAAGGCCATCGACGACCATATTGATATCTCATTAATAAGCCCGCCACTCTACTATCCCGACGGCCAAATTCATGGCGAAGTGTTTGTGGCGGGATCGTTTATGCAAAGCAAGATGCATCAAGCCGGCGTGGTTTGCAGCAATTGCCATGAACCCCATTCACTTGAATTACGCGCCGAAGGCAATGCGCTTTGCACTCAATGTCATGTCCCTGCGGTTTTCGACACGCCGATACACCACGGCCATGTCCAAGACGCCAGCGGCAGCCAGTGCGTTGACTGCCATATGCCAACGACCACCTATATGGGAGTGGACGAGCGCAGAGATCACCGATTCGGCATACCCAATCCACAGCAGACGATAAGCGACAACATCCCCAATGCCTGCAATCAATGCCATATCGATAAAAGCCCGGAATGGGCTGCCAAATCAATTGTGCAACGGAGCGAGAAACCCGCTATTCGCGACCAACACGCTAGGGTATTTTCGCGCCACGATAGTCAGCAGGGACTGGCGACAGCCGAACTCCAAAGCATCATTAATGACACGGCACTTCCGAGTATTATTCGCGCCTCTGCGCTTATTCGAAGCAATACCGGCGCCGATCGGCAGTCGCTTATAAGCGCAATTACTCAGCTCCGCGACGATTCTCCGCTGGTCAGAATGGCTGCTGTGCGCGCATTTACGCCGCAGCCGCTGAATATTAAAAAGCAGTATTTGTGGGCGCTGGGTAAAGACCGCAGCAAATTGGTCAGACTAGAAGTAGCCAAACTGCTGAGCCCACTTAGGGCCGCCGACCCTAGTCTTGATGCTGAGCAAAGTGCGTTTCTAGAGACCTTAATCAAAGAGTATGAAACCGCGCTTTACATCAATGCCGACAATCCGGCCACGCTGCTAAATTTAAGCAGTTTGTATTTGGACACCCAACGTCCCCATAAAGCAGAACAAGCCCTGCGCAAGGCGATGGCTATCGACGCTGAATACAGCCCCGCCTATATCAATCTAGCGGACCTGTATCGCGCCCAAGGCCAACACCCAAGGTCGTTGTCGACCTTGCTTGATGCAACAGCCTTAATACCAAAGGACGCAAGCCTGCACTACGCCTTGGGGCTGGCCTATTTCCGCTCTAAAGACTATCAACGCGGTGTTGCTGCCATCAGTGTTGCCGCCACACTCGATCCCGAAAATGCCAGTTACCTCTACCTCTATGCGGTGGCCCTAGAGCAGACCGGTGAATCATCGCAAGCGATTAAGGAGCTGCATCGATTTATCGAAGCGTTCCCCGGCAATAGACAAAATCTTGAATTATTAGCGCGCTATGAAATTAAATACGGCGCTGCGGCGCATGCGCTAAAGCACCTTGAGTCTTGGCTAGCGCTAGAGCCTGACTCGGAGGTAGCGAGACAACTACACCAAGCTGCCTCTCGCCAAACCCGAAAGCCAGAATGATATAATACTGCTGCGATATATTAAGGACACACGATGGCACGCCCCTATTTAAACAAAACGGATCGTAAGAAAATGTTGCTCGATACCGCCGCTAGTATTGTCGATAAGCGTGGCTGGGGTGCATTGAGCATGATTACGCTGGCTGAAAAGGCATCTGTAAGCCGGCAGCTGCTATACCAAAATTTCAAATCAGTAGGCCAGCTGACCGAGAATACTGCTGACTATATGTTTGAAGATCTTTACTCCGCGACACAGGCGGTTTTAAGCGACAACGACAACGATATTATTCAGGCAATTCGGGAAGCCCAAGCGGTACTGCTAACCTTTCCCCCCGGCCGCGTTCAAGCACTGTGGAATATCATCTCTCACAACTCTTCCAAGGAACAACATTTCGCTAAAATCAGCCGTCGCTTCCGCCGCCTGATTTCAAACCTCTATACACCGCACATCATGAAGTTGATGAATTTAGACAAAGAACAAGCCGGCCAAACAGCGTGGCTACTTATGATGTCTTTCTGGGGCGCTCAACAGTTAGTGAACGACAAAAGCATTAGCATTGAAGACGCCACCAAACTCATTACATCCCACGTTGAGTGGATTGTGATAGGCCGCCAGGCCCAAAGCAGCCAATAATATTGAGTAAAATGACCACCGGTATTAACTAATAATAAGGAAGCCGCAGCAATGAAACGACATGCACAAGAAATAGAAAACCTTATTAACAATCTAAAGGAGCATGGGCAAGCGGGCTTAAACCCTAGCGAGTCGCAATTGAGAGACTTGCTCAGTGAAGACCGTGACGGTCCTTTGCAATTTGTGAATTTACTTGGATTTCACGACACAGCACGTTATCCCGATGGCCATGAGTTGGCCACGCAGAAGCTCAGCGGCGAAAAAGCCTATGCTAACTACGGTGCGGTAGCACTTAAGCATGTTATGAAACGCGGCGGCACGCTGGTGTGTCTGAACACGGTAGAACAAACCATCATTGGTCCCGGCCACGCCTGGCATCAGGTGGCCATCATGCAATATCCAAACACCGCTGCATTCATCGACATGCTGCTAGACCCTGAATATAGCGCCGCGCTCATTCACCGCGACGCCGGCCTACGACAAACCGAAGTGCTGGTAACACGACCACTATTATAAAAGATACGGGAATTCAGTCGCCAAAGGCGACCTACCCAGAGTGCGACATAAAATGGTTGGGGCCGTGAGAATTGACGGCCACCTCTATTTTTTGCACTGCTATTGGCCGCTACTAGCGATACTCCATTTTTGCGGAAATTCGATTGAATACCCCTGGAAAAAAGCGTTTTATCGTTGGCGCAATTGCACTAATTCCCTTGCCGACAACCACTTCGTCGCGATTATTTATCATCGCCTTAACAATGCCCTTTACACATGTTTCTACCGGCATGCCGTTGATTATCGAATCATCATTTTTATTCTGCGCCTCGCCACTTTCATTCAGGGCATTAATCGCAATATTAGTTTGAATAGAACCAGGACATACCGTCAGGCAATGAATGCCCTGCTGCGCGGTTTCTGCACGCAGGCAGTCCATAAACCCCACCACTGCGAACTTAGAACCCGAGTAACCCGAGCGCAACTTAGAGCCAATTTTTCCTGCGACACTGCTAATACAGACGATCATGCCCTGATGCTGCGCTATCATGCCCGGTAACAATGCCTTGGTCATTGCAACGGAACCAAGGTAATTCACCTCCATTAACTGACGGTAAACGGCTAAATCGGTATCAATGAACAGTGAACGCTGGGAGATACCGGCGTTATTAATCAGCACATGCACCGCGCCAATCTCTGGCAATTGGGATTGCACCGCATCAACTAGCTTATCGGCATCCGCCAAATCCAAGGGCACAACCCAATGCCGCCCCATACCCCCGGGTAGCGACTCTGCTATTTCAATCAAGGCATCGCGACGCCGGGCGGACAAAACAATACGAGCACCTTTTCCTGCTAGCTGTCGACAAAGCTCAAGGCCTATTCCTGAACTGGCCCCGGTAATCCAAATCGTCTTATTCTCGAGATCCATGGCTGCTTCCTATAATTTTCGGTGTGGCGAAATTAAGCTCGCCTAGCAATATGCTCCATGCACCACCCCATAGGCAAGTTTATAAACCGCAGCTGCTCAATAAGCCGCTAATGGCCGTTTTCACGCCAAGGGTAAAACTCAAGCAGCAAAGCGATCTAAGCCTGGTAAATTAACTTGTCGATGGCTAAAGAACGCCAAAATCATCCACATATTGAAAGAATATATGCCATATTGCTAACTTGGCTACCGAGTTTAGCGCTACATACCGACAAGAAAAATAAGGTATTAAACATCTATACCCTGACAGTAATTTAAAACACCGTTTCAAGGACAGCCCCCTTATGAGCGCCAATACACCCTATCGATTAATGGGCCGACCGGAGTCGGGTTACTCGCTGAAAGTACGATCTGCGCTACGCTACAAAAATCTTCCCTTCGAGTGGATGGATCGTTTTAAACATCAGGCCCTATACCAGCAACACGCCAAGGTACCGCTAATTCCTCTCTTGTTGCTGCCCACTGGCAGTGCCATGCAAGATTCGACACCCATACTGGAAATGCTAGAAGAACAACATCCAGAGCGATCACTCCACCCGCCGGACCCCGCCCTGCGATTTCTGTCCGAATTACTAGAAGAGTATGGCGATGAGTGGGTGAACAAACTGATGTTCCACTATCGCTGGGGCTATCCAGCTGACCAGAAACGACGGGGCACGTCACTGGGGCGCGGGGTTGTTGAGGGCAAAGGTTTTAAGCTGCTCGCGCCCATCATGACGCCAATTGCCGCGCGCTTCATTATTAAACGAATGGTGCCGCGAATGGCCTTTGCTGGTGCCAATGAAAACAATGCACCTATTCTGATTGCCTCATTTTCACAGCTGATCGATATGCTGGAAGCCCATCTCAAAACCCGCCCGTATCTATTTGGCGGCAGCCCGGCTTTCGCTGACTTTGGACTTTGGGGACAACTCTGGCAGGCCTGGACTGACGCCAGTTGCGAGACAATAATCGAGCAGCGCGCGCCCTCGGTTGTGGCATGGATCAAACGTATGGAACACCCAAGTATTGAGGGTGAGTTCGAATCCCTTGATTCCTTGACTGCCACCCTAAAACCCATTTTTGAGCGCGAGGTCGGCCCGCATTTTCTTGCCTGGAGCGTGGCCAATGCCAAAGCATATAAGGCCGGTGAAAAGCAGACCGAACTACATATGGATGATCAAAAATACTATCAAAAAACCTTCAAGTATCCGGCCAGCAGTCTCGACATCCTTAAAGAGAAATTTAAGGTCGCAGCGTCCAACCGTGGGCTCACTGATTTTCTCCAAGACACTCATTGTCTGGCCCACCTACAGGCACAGCCATGACTGCGTGAGCATTTCTTAGATGACGAACTTCAGGTGAATATTTTCAATCGATGAGATTCAGCCGAGCAAGTTCAAATCCATAAATTAAAATAAGGACAACAAGGCAATGACACAATGCACCGAGTTATGGGTTGATCGCGGCAACTATCGCAACACCAAAATAGTGAGCGAGGCCAGCCGCCCTTTAAAAGCTGGGGAGATTCTCGTCGCCATCGATAAGTTTGCCCTTACGGCCAACAATGTCAGTTATGCACTTTCGGGGGATATGATCGGCTATTGGAAGTTCTACCCCGCCGCAGATAACTGGGGCAAGGTGCCGGTGTGGGGCTGTGCGAATGTGGTGACATCTGAGTGCCACGATATTGCAGTGGGTGAGCGTCTCTGGGGCTTCTTCCCTATGGCTAGCCATGCCATTCTCGAACCCGGGAAAATCAAAGCCGAGTATTTTAGAGACGTTGCCGCGCATCGCGTCGATCTGCCTGGCCCAAGTCTTTACAGCTCCTACCGGCGGACACAGGCAGAACCTGACTTTGTACAGCAATTTGAAAATCAGCGCTGTCTGCTATTCCCCCTATTCGCCACCTCTTTCATCATCTACGACTACCTGATTGATAATGATTTCTTTGGCGCGCAGCAAGTGGTAATAGGGTCAGCATCATCCAAAACCGGATTCGGGTTGGCCATGATGTTACACAACGACTCGGCGGTGTCACAGGCCGTCATTGGCGTCACCTCAGCTCGTAATAAAGCATTTGTCGACTCCTTAGCCTGCTGCGACCAAATCATTCTGTATGGCGAAGAGCCGCAGATAGACAACACCCTAGCCACCGCCTACGTGGATATGTCTGGCGATACGAAACTGACCACCGCACTTCACCACCATCTGGGCGCCAATATGGTTGAAAGCTGCATGGTCGGTGCTAGTCACTGGGAAAGTAGTGGCGACGTCGGCGAATTGCCTGGTGCCAAACCCAGCTTCTTCTTTGCGCCCAGCCAGATTGCCAAGCGAGATCAAGAGTGGGGCCACGGCGTGGCCATGACAAAAGCTATGGAAGCCAGCTTTAAGGTCGCCTTAAAGGTCAAAGATGTCGTAGAGGTCGAGTGGATTAACGGCGCCGAGGCAGTGAATACGGCATGGCAGGATCTGCTTGATAACAAAGTGTCGGGCAGCACCGGCATTATGGCGTCAATGCTTGCTGGTAGCTAAGGCCTTGCGATGCGGCTGCTAACAATTGTTAGCAGCCGCACTCAGACACTTAGGGCGTGACGATAGAAAATACGCCTTTAAGTTTGTCCTGTAGCGCAAAAAATCGGGCCAGATCTATTTTACTGCCGTCGATAGACAACTCATCAGAAAATAGCAGATCTTTCATGTCCCCCTGCCCTAGAGCAAGATCCAAAAACAAATCATGACTTATATTGAGCGTTGCGTTTGCATCGGGATCTGCTTCTGCCTGACGATGATGCAAAACCGAATTCTTCAGTGTTAAGACGTGAGTTTCGCCTAGATCGGTAAATACGAAGTTAATCGTCATTTCCATACCGTCGGCTTTAGGGCCATTCAATTGCGCCGCCATGACATTAAAGAAATTTGAGCGCGGCGAGTGCACTACCATGTCTTTAGCCACACTCAGGTCCTGAGTCTTACCCGTTTTACCATGGCGAAGTTCGTGAGCACCAGTAAGGTAGACATCGCGCCAGGGACCCGATTCGGCTTGATACCCCAATTGATCATAATTACGCGCCAGCAAGGCTTTGGCCTCTTTGTTCTCTGGCTCGGCAAATACCAGATGATTAAGCAGCGTTGCAACCCAGCGGTAATCGCCCTCAGCAAACGCTTGCCGGGCAATATTTAAGACCTTATCTGCACCGCCCATAGAGGCAATATATCTGCGCCCAATATCCTCGGGTGGCAATGGATTAAGGTTGGCAGGATTACCGTCGTACCAACCGAAATAGCCTTGATAGACCGCGCGCGAATTGTGGGAAGTGGTGCCATAGTAGCCACGGTTTGAAAAACTTTTCTGCAGCGCAGAGGGCAACTCCAACTGCTCAGCGATTTCTATCGGCGTGTAGCCCTTATAAGCCATGCGCAGGGTTTGATCGTGAATATATTTATAGGTGTCACTTTGGACTTCTAAAAACTCAGCGATGCGCGCTTGCCCCCAGATCGGCCAATGGTGGCTGCCAAAATAGACATCAGCCTCTCCAAAGATTTCTGCTGCCTCGTCAATAAAACTGCTCCAGGCCAATGCGTCACGAACTTTAGCGCCGCGTAAGGTATAGAGGTTGTGCATATTTCGCGAAACTAATTCCGCCCCGCAAAATGCTTTTTTCTCCGGCAAATAAAAGGTGAACTCGGCTGGGGCCTCTGAGCCAGAAACATTTTGGAAGACAAAAGAAACACCATCGATAAGTAGGTTTTGACCAGTGTGATCGACTAGATCGGTGGGCGTTAAAATACCCACCGTGCCAATACCTGGCTCTTTGCCCAAGCCACTATCAACATGACCTCGCGGCGTTCTCGGCAGTGGCATACCGTACATATACTCTGCACGGCGATTCATGGTCGGCCCTGCTAAAACATTCTCACTTATCGATTCATCCATGAATCCCGCCGGAGCGATTACCCGAATATCAGCGGCCTTGGTTTGGGCTGCCGACAGCGCCCCTAAGGCACCCCCAAAATGATCGATATGACTGTGAGTAAACAGTATGGCTGAGATTGCACTATCACCAAGATGCTGGCGGGCAAACTCCACCGCCCGCGCAGCTGTCTCAGCCGTCGTCAAAGGATCGACCACAATCCAGCCACTCGAACCTTGAATGATGGTCATATTGGCGAGGTCAAACCCCCGCAGCTGATAAACACCGTCGGTGACTTTAAACAGTCCGTGGATATTATTGAGCTTGGCCTGTCGCCACAGGCTGGGATTGACACTGTCGGGAGCCTCACCGCTAATAAAGTTGTAGGCCGGCTGATCCCATATAATCTTATCCCCTTTACCGCGAACCGTGAGTGAATCGTCACTGGCAATTAGGCCTCGCTGGGCCTCAATAAAATCCTGCTCATCGGCAAAAGGCAGTTCTTGCAATACTTGGCGATTGATATCGGCGGTGTATGTCGTGGCTGGTGTACTGCCATTTTCATCGGCATCTGCAGCCCGTTCTAGCGGCGCATCACTGCCACTGCAGGCACCAAGCAAAGTCATTCCGGCGCACAGCCCCATCGCAGCCAACAGTGTGATCTTATTCATAGCCTATTCCCCATCGCCAAATTATTATTTGTAAATAACCTTAGAGACTGTACACCCGCAAAGCAAGCTCAAGAGCAAGCCAGTCATCGCATTAATACTAGGCTAATGCATAAACCTTACCCCCGCTACACCAGAGACACAAAATGATTGTGGCTTAGTAAAGATTAAGAACTTCAGGAGGAATCGACTGCCAGTGCGCGGGTGATAGAGCGACTCATAGACGCTAAATTCGATAGCAGGCAATGAGGCGTTTTTGTCTAACATTATTATTATACTGGCCATGCGATGCTTGGCAGCATCGCATGGCATAACTTGGGGCGACGCAAGGTCAAAGCTGTTACACCACCCCCATCGCTGGTTCTAACTTGCGCGCAATCGTCGGGTTTTTCTCATACCGGTGAACGTTTCCCAAACACTAATAAGAAACACTTTCAGTGCCGCTTCATTGGGGCGTGGGGCTTTACCACTTCCAATTCTGTGCAGCTGGCGCGTATACCAAGTGACCTCCATAATAGCCATCTTGTCCACCAAGGGAATGCCGGTTTTGATTGGCTTTACGGTTTGACGGGGATTATCACCAGCGAGCAAGCGCCGTGACACATCAGGTTCAATGGCGAGTATCCGCGCGATTCCACAAATATCTAGCGACCCAGATGCCAGCGCTTCATTCATACCAGCGGCACTTCTAAAGCCACCCGTCACCATCAAGGGTGTTTCAGGAATGCGTTTACGGACTTTATCGGCAAAATCTAAGAAGTAGGCTTCACGCTTGCGAGTAGACTCACGCACGCCAGTCATTGCTGGCGCCTCATATGTGCCACCAGAAATTTCAATCAAGTTAATTCCAGCATCGGTGAGAGCCGACATCACCTCTAAAGATTCTTCTTCGGTGAAGCCGCCGCGCTGAAAATCTGCGGAATTAAGTTTAATACCAATAGGAAAGTCAGGCGCAGTCGCGGCGCGCATCGCCTTCAATATCTCCAACACAAAGCGTCGGCGATTCTCGGTACTGCCACCCCATTGATCGGTGCGTTGATTAGTATGCGGAGAGAGGAACTGACTAACCAAATAGCCATGGGCACCATGAATTTGCACGCCGCTAAAACCAGCTTCACGACAAATTCCCGCAGCCTTGGCGAAACGGGCAATAATATCTTCAATTTCTTCCGCGGTCAGTTCACGCGGCGTTTCAAAAAACGCCTGCATAGACTTATTAAACTCAACAGCTGACGGCCCTACTGATTCTTTATTCAAGCCTTTGGGACACTGCCGACCGGGGTGGTTTAATTGCACCCAAATTTCGGCGCCATTTTCTTTACCCGCTGCCGCCCAAGCTTTCAGCGTATCCATATCACGGTCATCTTCTATCACCACATTACCTGGCTCGCCTAGCGCGCGACGATCAACCATTATATTTCCGGTAAACAGTAAAGCCGTGCCACCCGCACCCCAGGTTCGATAAAGCTGCACCAGTTTATCGGTAGCGCGATTATCCATTGTACCTAAGGCTTCGCTCATCGCTGATTTAGCTATGCGGTTAATGAGTGTGCTTCCGCCGGGAAGGGTAAATGCGTCGTTTAAAGTGGCCATGGGTACTCCGTACTTGAAAAATTAAATCGGGGAATATCCCCTGAAAAATGCCAGAAAATGGCAGCTGTGAAGGCGCTGTGAATGAAGACGCAAATAATAACTAAGTAAGCAATGACCAGCAGACGATCGATTTCCAATCATAATCGACCGTGAACTCTTCTTCAAACTGCATTTACGCTAAGGCAGCCACCAAGCCATGGCGTTTGAGTTCACACCCAAAATCCACGGTCAAAAAGTCCGCCTGTCCCAATTTCGACAGCCATGCATTCAAGCACTCTTTATCTGCTTGGGAATATTGCGCCACTATTTTTTGGGTGCGCTGCATGCGCCATAAAGAGTAGCTAAAGGAGGCCCGCTTATACTGGGCATCCATCATCTTAAGTTCAACAAGCCCGGTACTACGAGGCAGTTTATCACCTGATCTAAGTTGTTTAGCCGCTATAATCCCCTTAAGGTCTTGAACGGTTTTGTCCATAAAGGGCATATATTCAGTGAAGATAATTTTAATCACTGGTATCAATGTTTGCGGTATTTCATCATGCTCTAATAGCTCGCCCGATGCCTTATCTCCACGAGCCATTTTTTCCACCCATTTTTGCAAATTAGGCCGTCGGTCCAACCATTCACGTTTAGGCCATGGGTCACGGTTTAAGTGGCCAAACATAGGTCCCAACAAGCCAAAATCTGCAACTGTCGGCCGCTCACCCAATAGATAGCCATGCTCGCCAAAGTGTATCTCAAACAAATCTAATAGGTTCTTCGTCCAGGCCTCCAGCAGAGCAAGCTGCTCTGGCACCACCCCCGTGCTAGGGAGATGCCGCGCCATGTTTTGTAAAAAAGCTTTATCTGTGACTTTATTTCGTATTACGCGCGGCGCAAACGGCAATAAGCTTTTACCGCCTTCTTCACGAAGAAGATTTTCATAATTTTCTGAGTACGACCAGCGACTGTGCAAGGCCACTGGTATCCAGGCATCGTCCACCCAATTTTGAAACAGCTCAGCTACAAAGTTCTGCACTGGCCCCTCAGCCAGCACTGGAGGCTGTGGATGACGTTCTTCCAACTCCGCCATAATCAGTGGTGTATCACAAAGCCACTCACCCTGTTTGGTTTCTAGCGCTGGCATGGCTTGCCGGCCCGTATGTTTAGGGAGAGTCACCAACATATCAATCATATTGATATTTTTTTCGACGTAATCCACACCCTTATAGTTTAAATAACCGCGTATTTTTCCTGCAAAATATGAGGCCTGCCATCCGTAGTATTTGTATTGGCTCTTCATAATCTTTTACCTTATAAGAATTTCAAGACGGCCGTCGATCGCTCTATCGGCAAGCCTTGATAGTGATTTCCAAGACTCGCCGCCATCCGAGCTAGAGGGATATCCGGTATCGCGATCGGTAATAAGTAAATATGACGTGGAGCTGGCAGCGCCACGCTTTGTCCGCAGCGCCCATACAGCCCATGTCATCTGAGCGTGATTCTGCGCCCAGCTCCTGCGTGCTTATTTTTATCTACGCTTCAGCGGCTGCGATGATGTTTGGCAATCACAATAAAAACCACAGCAATAACGATCATAAACAAGCCCAGCAGTAGCTGAGCTCGAAAGCGGTCGTGTAGACCGTTCAGAACAACCTGATGCTGATGGTTATAGCCCTTTGGTGGATCGAGGACGCCGTTGTCTAATTTGTATTGTTCATACAGCGTTAACATGGCTTGAAAGCGCCCGGACTGCTCAGCACTGAGATCTCGGGTCTCACCGGGGTCGGCCACTATATTGAACAAACGCCAGGTATTGTCACCAACCGGCGCGCGGTTATAAACCAGCTTGTAGTCGCCCTGAAACAACACACCATGGCCGGCCAGCTCGTAGCCGACGTAGTCACTATCTGAGTAAATCCGATCTAGCTCAGCGGTCGCCAAGGGCAGCAGGTTCTTGCCCATTATTTGTTCCACCGGTTTACCCGCATAACGAGCGTCGGGGGCAGAAACGCCAGTCAAAGCAAGAATGGTCGGGGTAATATCAGCCACATAGGCAAAGGCATTGGAGAGATTCTGCTGCACCGCCAAGGGTTTGCCCGCCATAATCATGGGCACTCGCAAACCGCCCTCGCCCACATAAAATTTGTAATATGCCAGCGGCGAGGCACTGGCACTGGCAAAGCTCGGCCCAAGATTAACGTAGCTTCCCTTCAAACCTAGGGTGTCGTAATCCGCCGTATAATCCTGACGTGCCAACATCATCCCGGTTCTTACATTATTGAGTACCGCTGGCCCACTGGGCTCGCTGCCGTTATCGGAAGTGAAGATAAAAACCGTGTTATCAAACTCACCAATGTCTTTAAGATAGGTGACGAGCCGCCCGATATGAAAATCCATTGCCTCGACCATACCCGCGTAAACGGCCATGCGCTTGGCCTCAAAGCGTTTATCTTCTTCCGACAAGGCATCCCAGTCTCTGCTGGTATCCATGTCTACTGCCGCCACATCAGACGGGACAATACCTAAGTCGATAGCGCGCTGCCGACGAGCTTCCCGCAACGCCGTCCAGCCATTTAGATACACGCCTTCGTAGCGGTCAGTGAATTCCTGTGGCGCTTGCACCGGCATATGCACTGCCATAAAAGGCAGGTAGGCAAAGAAAGGTTGCTCGGATTGCGGTCTATCGGATTCGATAAAGCCAATCATTTTATCAACCAGAAACTCCGAAGAATAAAAATCATCGGGCAAATCTATAGGCTCACCATCGGCATACCAGTTGGCCTTTTCATAGATTGGTAAATACGGTTTTTGCTCCCAATTATCCGCGCCAGAATCTCCCATGGCGACGGTTCGCTGAAAGCCGCGGCGACTCGGGAGCTTGTCTTGGGTCTGACCAAGATGCCACTTACCCGCCATATAGGTGCGGTAGCCCGCCCCTTCCAACAATGTTGCTACCGTAACCACATTGTCACCCAAGACACCTTGATAGGCCGGGTGATGACGTTGCTGTGGCGGGGTCATTTCTGGAATATTGGCAACCCCAGCGCGATGATTATCAACCCCCGTCAACAACATCGCCCGCGCCGGCGCACAGTTTGCCGCCGTGTGATAGTTGGTGAAGCGTATGCCTTCATTCGCCAAGGCATCGAGTGACGGCGTATTGATTTCACTCCCGTAGGAAGCGAGGTCAGTAAAGCCCAAATCATCCGCCAGTATCAACACAATATTTGGACGCTTTGGCTGGGGCTTCGCCTTTGGCACCGCCTCCGCAGCAAGCACCGAGGTCGCGGAAAGCGCACATAGTAAGCCAGCACAAAAACTCATAATAGAATAACTTTTCATGGCTTGCTGACCACCGACTCCTTTAGCACCCGGGCCGCTATCAGCAGTATCACACTGAAGATAATTTCCGGCGCGATGATTTGCAGTGGCAAAGCGGCATCGTGGATTAGCCAGGCGATCATGCGCCCAAATGCAGTAAGGCCTAAGAGCAGTATGGCTGGGTAATACCATTGTGAATTGCGGGTGCTAAGGGCAATCAGCACGCAAAGACCCAAGGTAATAAAAAATGCGGATAAATCGCCAATCTGGGTACTTCGTCCGACGCCGTCCAGCAAAGGCATACCCAGCTCCGCGGCAATACCTGCCGGTGCAAGCAGCCAACGCAGCCCCATGCTCAAAAATAGCAGGCCGATAAATCCAACAATAAGTCTCAATACTTTTTTCATTCTTTTTCCCTGTGCCTGTATGCAAAAGCGTTACTGTTCGGCGAACACTAGCGCTCGGCGAGTAATTTGACGACGGTGTGTGCAGTTTCCAAACCCGAGTTTTGATTCTGTCCGGTGACGAAGCGTTGCTCTCCATCGACCACAACCCGCGTTGCAAAAATATCGCGAAAGGCGGTAGCGGCCTCGAATACGGCGCCCGCTTTGCGCAGCTCGGTTTCGGGGTGCATCGGCGTGACCTCAATACCAAGCTCTTTAATCTGTTTGTCGGTGACACCAGTAGTGCGGCGTCCGCTAATTAGGAGATTACCGTCGCTGTCCTTGGCTTTAATCAGACCGAGCGCACCATGGCAGACTGAACTGATAATCGTCTTTTTGGGGGAATAGTAGGCCTGACTGACCAACTGGCCGAGATACTCAGAATACCCCATGTCATAGGCGGCGCCCCAGCCACCCGCTAAAAAGATGACGTCGTAGTCACTGGCATCGACCGATACAATGGCGATGGAGTTTTTTACCTTCGCCTGAAACACGGTATCTTCAAGAAAGCGTTCATCTTCCGCGCTGCGGATCACCCGGCGAAAACTCAGCGGGTCGATTGGAATCTGACCACCCTCAATACTGGCCACATCCACGTCCATACCGGCTTCCTTAAAGACATAGTATGGATGCGTCATTTCTGAGGCAAAGACACCCGTTGCATCGCCCTCTGTAGATCCGGGCTCAGCCAAAAAGCCGTGACTGGTGGTAATAATAAGCGCCCGCCCACCGGCAAACTGATAGTGCTCGCCGTTATAATCAGGATGTAAGCCTGCTTTTTTCAGCACCGTTGGCAGCGCGATGGCGACGAGCGCGATGACTGACACAATAACGATAGCCGTGATTTTTATTTTTTTCATAACACCCTCTCGTCAATAATGGCCGCAGATAACCGAACATTACTGAACGCTTTTTATTATCGTCATTACACTAAGTAAAGTAACGGCCGTGGGACTTAATTATCTATTCCACGCTTGCTTGCACTAGCCTCAGCCGTCGACTTCAAATCCTAATCGCTATATTCCAATCAAATGGTTAAGCCACCATCGACAACAATACACTCGCCATTGGTGTAACTAGCTGCATCAGACACCAGGTACAGAACCGTGCCTGCCATTTCCTCAGGCTCCGCGTGGCGGCCCATAGGAATTTGGGATACTGCGGTCTGATAAATGTCATCGTTGCTGAACAAGGCCCCAGCAAATTTGGTTTTGGTAAAACCGGGCAGTAAAGCGTTTACCCGAATACCGTGTGGCGCGCACTCTTTGGCAAAGGCCTTGGTCATATTAACCACCGCCGCCTTGGTGATGGAATATATCCCCTGCAGCGCGGCGGGCTGCAGTGCATTGACCGAGGCAGTATTAATAATGACCCCACTGCCCTGCTCACGCATCAACCGTCCAGCTTCTACCGACATGAAGAAGTAACCGCGAATATTAACCTCAACGGTTTTATTGTATGCCGCTAAATCGGTGTCCAATATATGACCGAAATAGGGATTGGTGGCGGCGTTATTTACCAGGATATCCAATCTGCCATGGGTCTCGCGGATGTGAGCAAAAGCCTGGCCGATATCATCCATACTGCCAACATGACAAGCGAGCGCCTCAGCGCTTCCACCAGCCTCGATAATACTATCCACAACTGCCTGACAATCGATGAGCTTACGGCTAGACACAATGACGTGAGCGCCCTGCTCTGCCAATAGCTTGGCTATCGCTTCGCCAATACCACGACTGGCACCGGTGACCAGCGCAATTTTCTTACTAAGATTAAATAATTGAGTACTCACAAACACTTCTCCAAGAAAATTCAGTGCTAACTACACCGCGTCATAATAAATAGACTTCGCTGGGTCGGCCCTTGAAACACATGCCTCAAGGGAGTGAAAAAACCATTGAGACATCAGCGCTATTTCAATTCGCTGGAGCTTTTACCCAAAAGCTGGCGAGCAATAATCAACTGCTGAATTTGCTGAGTGCCTTCATAGATATCAATAATCTTTGAGTCACGGGCAAATTTTTCCAAGAGCTCACTTTGGCTATAACCCAATTGCCCGCAGATTTCGACACACTTGAGGGCAACGGTATTACCCATCCGGCCGGCCTTGGCTTTTGACATCGACGCATTCATTGAATTTGGCAGACGGTTATCTGCCATCCAAGCCGCTTTGAGAACAAGCAAGCGAGCCGACTCCCAATCGGCCTCCAGCTCATAAAGATCATTTTCCAAGGCACTGAGTTGGTGATAATTTTTAGTATATTTAAGTTCTAGACCGCTTTCTTTAAGTAGGTCTTGAGCCAAATCCAAGGCTGCTCGCGCTAGGCCAATCGCCTGAGCGGCAACCAGCGGCCGGGTATTATCAAAGGTCTGCATCACCCCGCCAAATGCCTTTTTTCGAGCCGCTGCGGTGGTGGCGATGTCAGGACTACCAAGCAAACTAGACTTGGGTACGCGGCAATTTTCGAACACAATCTGCGCCGTGTCCGAGGCTCGAATACCAAGCTTATGCTCTACCCGTGTCACCGTCATACCGGGTGTCCCTTTCGGCACCAAAAAGGACTTGATCGCCGCCTTGCCCATTGAGGTATCCAAGGAAGCCCAAACAACAACCTGACGACAGCGATAACCATCGGTAACAAAAATCTTCTCGCCGTTGATAAGCCATTCATCACCATCTAGAACAGCAGTGGTCTTGATATTCGCGGAATCAGACCCGCAGCCCGGCTCCGTGATTGCCATGGCGGCAAACAACTCACCCCACTCGGTTTTTTGTTCTTCGGTCGCCACCGCCTGCACGGCCGCATTCCCAAGCCCTATAACCGGAAGCGCAAGATACAGACCGGCATCGCCCCAGCACATTGCCTCGGTGGCAACCGCCATGCGCATGCTATTGCCATTGCGATTGCCTTCCTTGGGAGCGTCTTTATCGTTAGGCGCCTGTGGTGAGGATCCAACTTTCAACAAGGCCCCTAATTCCACAAGCTCTTCTGGCAGCTCCCTCTGCTCTAGCAGGTCGTACTTACGCGAAATTGGCCGCAGGCCGCCCTCGGCAAATTGATGCAGAAGCCCATCTAAATCTTGTAAATTTTTAGGTAGTTCTAAATTAATCACGTGATAAATCCTTTTTCAATTAGCGATGGGACGAGCTCAGACGATGGCCATGCCACTGAGGACTTGAAGCGCCCGCAGATTGCGATACCAAAGCTCGACAGGGTGCTCCCGTGTGAAACCATGCCCACCCAATAGTTGAACGCCATCCGTGCCAGTTTTCATACCCACCTTAATTGCCTGTCGATGAGCAAGGTAAGAGGTACGAGTAAAATCTAAACCTTGCTCAGCTTGCGAGGCCGCTCGATAAACCATTAAGCGCAGACCTTCGAGCTCAGTTGCCATATCAGCCACCATAAAGGCGACGGACTGGCGGTTGGATATCGGCTCGCCAAAAGCCACTCGCTGATTCACATAGTCTTTCACATAATCCAATACCGCTTGGCAGGTACCCACCGCAAGCGCAGCGGTTGCAATACGGCTTAAACCAAGAAAATGCTGGAGTTTAAAATCATCGCTCAGCACAGCGTCGCCAGAGACCGGCACATCATTAAGGCTTAAGCAGTAAAGTGGCAGGGGACGCAGCCCCATATAGGCTTCTTTTTCAAAGTCACAAGCCACAGTGAAGTTATCCAGCAGAAAACCCCGCGTGCCCAGCGATTCGCCGCCGCTAGATACGGCATTCGCAAACACCAATAATAGCTTCGCCTCTGGGCCGAAGGGCACCAGACTTTTCTTACCCGACAATAGCCATGAACCATCGTCTTGTTGATGCGCAGTCGTGGCAAGATTCTCAGCATCACAAGCAATGCCGGGCTCCATCAGCGCGATCCCAGCAGCTACAAAGGTGTCTTGTAACAAAGTGGCGGCGACCAGCGCCTGCTGTGATTCACTACCCCACTTCATCACCGTGTTAATGACAGCGAGAGGCGCGAGTATGGCCAGCGCCATAGACATATCGCCTTGCGCCAGATCTTCGGTAAGTAGGGTATTGGAAATGGGCTTGTGGCCGCCGCCAACGCCGCCCAATTTATCTGGAACCGGCATAAAATTCAGACCCAGCTCAGCGGTTTTATCAAGGAACCCCGTCGCTAAGGCCGCTGCTTCGTCGGCATCGCGAGCATTGGGAGCCATTTCTTCACGCGCGAATCGATGCATGACCTCTCTGGTCATGCTCTCTTCTTCGGTCGGTGTTAAATCAAACATAAGGGCGGTTTCAGTCATTATTATTCCTTAGTAATTAAGATCACACTGAGCGTGGAAATACCAAACCTGATACTGACACTCACTGCCAAAAATTGTAAGTCGGTTTACTCTAAAAGCCGAGCTGGTCTAAGCAGTCACTACACGTCAAACTAAGGCTGAAAGATGAGTAAACAACACCCCACTTTTGAGTGTGGCTAGACTCCTTGCAACATCGTCTCGCAAGCGGTGCCTTCAAGTATTTTATCTACCCTCGCGCGATCCTGATTACCCAGTGCGCGATAAGCTTCGTTAATCCACACAAGGCATTTAGCCTGATACGGGAAAGCGCGCTGCTCCCAGCGTTCGCCGTCAATTTCAGTGCTCCACGATTTCTCGCCGGCCTGCACTGCAGCCGCATTGGCCAGCAGCGCAGGGGCATAGACTCGACCCACTTCGGCCAACAATCCCTTTAAGGTATCAGGCTGATCCTCAAGGCGAGTCCAATCACTGTCTTTAGGATTCACCCCCGAAAGATCCTGCATAATATTGACCCAGGCGACGGTGCGAGGCGATAGCTTATGGGCAATACGACGGGGACTGGGATCAACACCAATTAATTGGGTGAGCTGCCCTAAAAGGCCGAAATCGCCCGCTCCGGGGCGATGGCCGAGCATATAGGGTTGTCGGCTCAAATGTTTTTCCATCGCCTGCAGAAAACGCCGATAGCTAGCCTCAATAACTGGCGCGGTAATGTCATTGGAACCGACGTAACTCAGCCTAGAAATCTGCCGACTAGTAAACATGGCTTTGAATTCTGCTGCCTGTGCATCGCTAAGGCTTATATCTGCACAAAATGGTAGCAAGGTTCCGGCATTGTCGGCATCTTCTTCAGGATACCAGCGATAGTGGAACATATACTTGGTGACCCATTCGTCGGCAAAGTCCTCAATCAAATAGTCAATAAAGGCTAATGCCGGGTCCGGTGGAATGACCGAACGGCCATCATATATAGCCTCTAAGCGCCGAATAATGGGACTTGAATCGCAGGTGGCGACTGGCTTGCCAGCTTCGTCTTCAAATAAAAATGTCGGCAAGAAAACCATCTTAGGTTTTTCAATACCCATTTTTTCCAGCACCACTTCTGGCATTCCCCAGGTCACCGCATAATGAATATGTCGATACCGCATTAAGGCAATCATTTTTAATGAATAGGGCGATGCAGTGGCGCCTATTAAGCGCAAGGGTTCACGTATGGGCATCTTAAACCTCCTAGATACTGTCTCGGCAGACAAGCCCAACAAGCATCCACATTTAGAGTACGTACTATTATTTAAATTCTACTCTGCGACGTCCTAATCATGATTAGACGCGCTACAGTTGGGCCAGTTCTCCGCAAACAATATACTATTGTCACAATTGATGCCAGATGTTAAAGCTATACTCAATTTATCTCTAGACGAGAAGATGCAGCGGGGCGAACCGGCCCCATGTAAACATTAACCTTGATTTGATTGGCAAACCTGAAGCGACGCGGCGCTGCTGGTAAATCCCGGTGAAGAGCCGATTGAAACTATTTGAGACAGCAGATTCACAGCCACTAAAGTGACCCAAAATAATTTTCGTCGTACATTGGCCCAGCATTTGAGTGTTACAATTAGACATCGGTATTTAGGGCGTCGAACTCCGTTCTATAAGGTAAGCAGAGCATACAAGATGACTACATCAAATTCGAAAATTTCGCCGGAGAGCGATGGTCGTCGTCAGCGAACAGAACGCAGCCGCACCGCCATTATTGAAGCGTCACTCAGCTTGTTAGAAGAAGGTATTCTGGTACCGACCGCACAGCAAATTTCAGATCGAGCCGGAGTGGGTATACGCACCTTTTTCAGGCATTTCGAAGACATGAACACCCTCTTCGAAGCGGTAGACGACAGCATTCGCAGCCACTACGAAATGCTCATCCTTACCGGCGATCGCAATGGTACGCTGGAAGAACGTATTGATCATGCTGTTGATCGACATGCCGCTGTTTACGAGCAAATCGCCAATATTATTTTATCAGCGGCGGCGCAGCGCTGGCGCTATGATGTACTGCGTAAAAATTATGCTCGCAGTCAACGCGGCCTGCGAAAAGACTTAGATAACTTGCTGCCAGAGATTAAAGACTTACCCCAATCAACACGCGAAGCCATTGATGCCATTGCGTCGTTTGAGATGTGGAATCGACTTCGGGAACATCAGGGCCAAAGCAAGCGCAGCACTATTAGTATTGTGAGCAGCTTACTTAAGACACTGATTATTCAATAAGCAGCATCTATAGAACCAGTCTTCGCCAACATTGACGACTAAAATCGAAATCCGTCCTAAAGCATTAGAAACATTGCGCTAGTGCTTTCTCTCGGCGAGTAGTCTCTGAATTTCTCGAGCAAACAACCAAAGTCTATCCTGCCCCCAAAGTGCAAGTACCTGCTTACCTTCGCCATCGAGTAGCCTAAAACTCGGCACTCCCCAAAGACCAGCGTCGTACATCGCGAGGCGATTTTTCTCTAGCTCTGACTCCCAAGCAGAGTCACCTAAATGCGTTTGGGCAGCCTTCCAATCCAAGCCAGCCTTTTCGACCACCCGCTGTAAACCTTTAAGTTTATTGGTGTTAACACCCTCAGCAAATGCGCAACGCAAAAAGCTAGACAGTAATTCATTGCCCTTGCCCTGCTGACAAGCCCAAGGATAGAGTGAATAACATTGCCTGACGGGATGACCTATGGGATCGTAGATCGGACCGAACGCCGTCCCTGCCGCCCTCGCCTCACGACCGCAGTCGCGCATAATATACGTGCCCTTCTCGCGCGTGGCGGGCACGCCACGCATCACCATCGGCAGTACCGGTTTAACCACTAAATTCACACCCGTGGTTCTCGCCAACTCCAGGGCGCGATCAAATATAATCGCAGTATATGGGCTGCGCAACGACGGGTAGATTTCAAATGTTAGGGTTCCGGTGTCTCGCAGCGAGCCAATTTCAATATCTTTACGGGGAGCAAGTAGCGGCTCACCCCAGCGATTATCTAGACCAAGCTCAACCAAGAGCGACTCAAGATAGCAGAGACGATCAACGCCCCAAAACCACTCATTGCCGTAGTGAAACATGGCCGCCGAGTAATGCCCGAGCGCGGTACGCCGCGCATTGCCTTGCTCAACTTGGCGAGCGGCATCTGCAGGTGCCAGCGCACCAAAGTGATCCGCAAGCGCTGTTAGGGCAGCTTGATCATGATTCCATAGCGCGGTATTCACGGCGACCACACACTCGATAAACCCCGCCGAATCCTGCTTGGCCAATATCGCATTTGCCTGCTCGACCAACTCACACGCTGGCAATTTTTGCGCAGCAGGGAATTCCAGTCCGTAATGCGGCGCAATATGACCGGCATCCTCAACTGCCAACCTCAATAGCAACTCCGGCTCTGGTGCATTATCACCAATAGGGCCAGACACCAGATGACAGATAACATCCACATCATAGCGCTCACTAAACTGCTGCAATAACTGCGCGGCGAGATAGCTATAACCATCATCTACTTGATGAAAGTATTCAATAAGCGCTCTCGATCCGGACTTCGCACGCTGCCTTTCATGTTTTTCGCGGGATTTACGCTGGTAATCGGCATGCGCCAAACGAGTCATAAACAATCTTGACGTCACCCACCGCCGCAGTCGACTTGGCTCCGAGGTCGACGCACCACCCTGATCCTTAAAGGTTTCACTCATTATTCTTATTCCTATATACGATCAATACACAACACTTCAAGGCAGCCATCAGTGCTAGCACTCATCTCAGCACCCACCCAAACATATAATGACACTATTAATGTCATTAGCGTAATTGTACCAACTGGCAAGCAATTCAAAAAGTCGTCAATAAAAAATCTCATCGCAAAGGCGGTCATACAGGCCCAAAAAGAAACCTTCGCGAAACGCGCTCGGGGGGACTAATCGAATATTATACGAAAGGCGACAACGACGCCGCCTGCAGGCTGGCTATAAATTCAGGAAAAATGATGCATGCGACAAGGAATTGCGGGAGCAGTGGCATCGTATGCCTTGTTTTTAAAAACCCGAAAACCAAAGTAAAACCGCACCCACAGGAGAAAAGAAATTGGGCAACAATAAATGTCGAGCGCCTAGATCAGCCATTCTCCCTGAAAACTGAAGACTCCCTCAAATATAGCGCTTTATGAAAGGCTGCTAGGCGGATCAGAAGGCTTTATTAGCCCGAATACCAAAATTGTGGTCTCTAGTGCCATTAGACACTCCCGCTAAATAGCGTGCTTCATACTTAAAACCACCGAAACTCCACCCTATCATCGGCCCAATCTGGTGGCCCTGCTCATTAAAAGAACCAAACTCCCCAAGGCGACCATAGTCATTAAACATCTCGACACCTAGGGTAATTCCACTATCAAGCTTCTTAGATATGCTAGCCCGGGTCTCAATTTCAGTACCGGTGAACGCCTCGTCGCTACCAAACTCCCATGCCCCAATTAGAATGCCACGAATGCGGATACCATTCGCTAGCCCCCATTGATTCGTCCAGTTAACCGCAAACATTTGCGGGTTATCACCCCTGCGCTGGCGGATATCGAAGCGCACACCGCTTGACCAAATATCATCGTCTACTTGCTTTTTAAAGTTATAAAGCATCTCTGCACGAATGTACTCATACAGAAATTCGCCACGATCACGATATTGCAGAATAATGCGGCCTCTGAACTGGTCATTAAAAGCATGTTGATAATGCAAGCGCGACGCCCAGTTGTCTTCTTGGCCATCTTCATCGGCAGGCGCCAAAGCTATACGGAGCTGCATACTACGATCGCCCGCCTTCACCCCCGGACCATGGACCCCAGAGGTGTTCGAGGCATTAACATGCATTGCGGGCGTTAGTAACAAAAAACTGATCGTGACGGCCAATATTCTGTTCAATTTAGCATCCCCATAGTCTTATATTTTTAATACATTAAAAGCAAAAATCCCTAGCTAAAAACTCTAGGGATTAAGAGTCAATATCATAAACCAAGCAAAGTGATAAATTCATTAAAAACACATTAAATTAGGATGAAATAATACACTCTATCATCATAGCTATACGAGTGATTTCAAGATCTTTAAAACCCCATTTTGCGGTACTCAATTCAATCAGTTGCCAGAAAATTTATACGCTTTAGGCAGCTAGTTTAGACCTACATAACTTGCTAGACTAAGCACCACAGATATTACGCTTTGAACCGGCAGTTTCTCACCGCTATATAGCATTTTTAATACTTATTATTAGCTAACAAAGCGTATCGAATCACAAGCATTTTTAGCAGCATTCGAGCCGTTTACTAGCTGTTATATTATCAATCATTAATGATGTCTTAATCTTACGTAGGTCAATATGTATAAGCGTAAACTTTTCTATTTTGGCCTGATCACATCCCTGGTCTTGCTACTTGCTATTCTCAGCACAGTATTATCAGCCAACCTTAATCGCAAAAACCTAAAACAAAGCAATATTGCACAGTCTTTATTGGTTGAGCATGAGCGAGTTTCAGGCATTTCATATCGACTGTTTAAACAGTTAACCGATGAAGTGATTCTTGGCCAAAGTGCCAATCAAGCTATTGTTCGCAATAAACGCGCTTTAATTAGTCAGTCGCTAAGCACCATTAGACAGCTCGAATTAGAACAGAGAGAGGCCCTCGGCGTTCAACACACCAAGGGGAGTGTTGAAGACACTGATGAGCTTGAGCTACTCATTGACGTCATTATCCGAGGATTCCAGCTGGTCTTTACAGGTAGTGAAGAAGCGCCCGTTGACCAACAGGAGCGCTTGCGTAGCTTACTGGAAGTCACGATTGACGATGAATTTAGAGAAGCTATAAATGCAGCGGTAAGCCGGCAAAGCAAGGTGGTTGCAACTATAAACGCACAGATCAATACACTTAATACTGCCATGGTCTGGTTCTCCGGTGGACTTGGCCTAATATCATTTTCTATTATTATTTATGGCTGCTACTGGCTGTTCAATCAGCTTTACCAGCCCATCATTCTAATTCGCAGTGCCACAAATGCTATTGCCTCTGGAGAGTATGACAAACCAATATCGGAGAAATTAGATCAGGAGTTTGAAGAGCTTGCCACCTCGATCAATCAGCTCGCCAAACGCTTAAAAGAGCACGAGGCCAATGAAATAAGATCAAGAAAACAACTCGAGCTTGATGTGGAGCAGCGTACTAGTGAACTCACTAAGGCTAACTTACAGCTTACTAAAATTGATGCACGTCGACGCCAGTTTATTGCTGATG
Organism: Zhongshania sp. R06B22; assembly: GCF_040892595.1. Lineage (NCBI taxonomy): Bacteria > Pseudomonadati > Pseudomonadota > Gammaproteobacteria > Cellvibrionales > Spongiibacteraceae > Zhongshania > Zhongshania arctica. The sequence goes on from NZ_JBFRYB010000001.1 coordinate 3,067,697, forward strand.
TGTCCCATGAGCTGCGCACGCCCTTAACTATTATTCGCGGTGAAGCTCAGGTCACTTTACGCATGAGAACCGCAAGTCAGGAGGAGTATAAAGAGACTCTATCGGCAATTTTAGAGCAGTCCGTAAATTTAAGTAAGTTAGTTGACGACCTACTAATCCTGACCCGCGCAGAAATGCATCAACTGCAACTTCAAATAGAAAGGCTCAATATAGTCACTCTGCTTAGCGCCGAAGTGGGCCGCTGGCAGCGTCGCAGCGATGATAGACTAATAACTTTCACAGTAGACGAAACGCTGAGGGATATCGACGTAGCAATAGATAAGCCGCGTTTTCAACAAGTGATTTCTATTTTACTCGACAATGCGACCAAGTATTCAAAACCTGCCGGGGCGGTAGAAGTGGGTATTACCAAAAATGAGTCACTTGTCACCATTACCGTAAAAGACACTGGCGAAGGTATTTCTGCCGCTGAAATTGAAAATATATTTGAACGCTTTGTACGCTTTAGTCGTATTAACGAGGGCTTAGGATTAGGCTTACCCATTGCTAAAGCGATAGTCGAGGCACATGGGGGTCAAATAACCGTCAAATCTATTCAAGGAGAAGGCTCGACTTTTTCCGTTATATTACCTACCGAGTTACCCTCATGAATATTCTTATTGCCGATGACGAAAAGCCGTTGACCAATTTTTTGGCTCGCGGTCTCCGGGCAGAAGGTTATGAATGTGTCATTATTAATGAGCTACACGAAGTATTGCCTTATATTAAGAAGCACTCTCCAAAAATAGTGGTATTGGATCGTTTATTTGGGTCGGAAGATAGCTTAACCATTATCGCCGCTATTAAAGCCCTGCCCGCGCCGCCGATGATGTTAATGTTAACGGCTTTAGATGAGGTCAGTGAAAGGGTGAAAGGCTTGCAGGCCGGGGCCGACGACTATTTGTGTAAACCCTTCGACTTTGATGAGCTACTGGCACGTATTACCGCGCTGCGCAGATTGTTGGGCACCGCAGAAAAATCCCCTCAAAATACATTGAGCTTTGCTGGTTTAGAATTGCTGTTAGAGCAGAGAATTGCCATGCTAAAGGGTGAAGAGCTTTCGCTAACGAAAATTGAATATGAGCTACTACTATATTTAATTGAAAATCAGAAAAAAGTATTAACGAGGGAACGTATTCTAAGTCGTGTTTGGCAAACCCATAGCGATCCAAACACCAATATAGTGGATGTATATATTAGTCGACTAAGACGAAAACTGGATAGTGACCAAACGATCACTATCCAGACTTTGCGCGGCACTGGTTATCGCCTTAGCTTAAGCAGCACCTAGTCATCACTAGCAGACTTTAGTTGATGGGTGACAATAACTTAGGATTTACTACCAAGTTGCGTACCCCGTGGGAATAGTCTTCCTTAAAGATATTATCGTCGCACCAATCTTTTACCGAGTTAATATCCACGACCGCAACTTCTGGCCTAACGCTCCAGCTCACTTTTAAGGGCGACGCTGTTTCATTGTGTGATGGACCGGTAGTAGAACCCAAATACTCTACCGGTATGCCCGTATCAGTTGGGATATTTGGCGCCTGGTAATAGCCATTTATGGTGCTCACCGTTGTAAGGTCCTTAAAGTCTATCGCCTTTTTGTCATTCGCTAAGACAATCACCTGCCCTTCGACCCTCAAGCCGGGATTCATCGTGCTGTCAGATAAACATGCACCAAGCGTTGGTCCGGGCTTAATATCAGCGGAGGAAAACACAAAGTGAACTTCAAGGGTATCTCCTGATTGTAATGGGTCGCCCTTAGACGCGCACGCCTTACCTTTGATCGGCTTAAGTTGCGAGGAGCTCAGCTTGCCATCATATACATAGCCGGTTTCCGACCCCTTACCATCCCCGTTTCCGGCATACGTAGTAAAGTTTCCGCCCTTGTGTTCAGCATTTTTATGAAAATGGATATTACATAAATTCATTTGCGCACGGTTTGGCGCAGTGCCAAAAACTCGCTCATTCACGCCATAGCCTTGATCAATATCTCGTGGAGATTGGGGGCCAAAGCCCTTGCCGTCGGTATTAGCTTCTAGGGCAGCACGCTGCTTCTCAACCACACTGTCACTGACCGTGCTGGCCGACGCTGACATAGACACCACTAAGGCGCCACCGATAGCCACAGCGAGAATGTTTTTCTGAACATTAATATTCATCGATTTCATAATATTTATTCCTTTAAAAAGTACGGGGACCGGCCTGTTTAAGTTCAAAGCCCTGCGGCCCCCAATGAGTGAGTGTTATGCCTTTTCTCTTAAAATTTATAGCCAACTGAAACCATATATACGACTGGATCTATCTCAATCGTACTCACCGAACCTCTATCAGCACCTGCACTAAATGTAGCTTCAGTATCAATATCTATCCAGCGCACCGCGCCGTTTATGAACCACTTTTCGTCAAGGATATAATCGGCACCTATCTGAGCAGCAAGGCCAAATGAATTATCAAGAGACAAGTCACTCAAGCCAGCGGCTTCGTTTTCCGACGAAAATTCTTCGTCATAAATAAAGGTGTAATTTAAGCCAATTCCAGCGTAAGGCTGAAAGGCACTACTAGGCGAATTTAAGTAGTAGTTAACGCTAACAGTAGGGGGAAGATGTGTTACCTCGCCGAGTCGGGCTCCATTGCTAAATGACACATCGTGGCTAAAAGGTGTTGCCGCTAGTACTTCAACGTTAATCCTGTCCGTTATGAAGTAAGCGAAGTTCAATCCCAGCTGGGTATCATCTCCAATTTCAAGACTAGCGCCTTGATCGGCGCCGCCGACAAAAACGTTGGAGGTGGATTCGTCGGGGCTAACATTTGCAATACCTACGCGTGCTATTAGATCTCCTTTTTCAAATGCGACGACATGTTGTGAGGCTACTAGGGAAGCTAGGACCGCTATAGTGACACCAGACTTTTTCATTTTTGTTCTCGCAGTAAGTTATCTAAACAGATTCCATATTAAGGAAAGTATCTAAATAACTCTTAACGCCAACATTAAAATTAGATTAAGCAGTGGTGCGGGGGGGAAGAGCATTAAGGGGCATTGCTAGGCGCGCGGAGTCACATCTCAAACTACCAACCTAGCATCTACTCCCCTGCAAGGCAGAAAAAATAAGACGCTACGTGCAGACTTGAGATAACAGTAAGAGTGAAAAAAGTCAGGCTTTAACTTTTCTGAACCTTGAAAATTTGGACTTTGACCTGTTAGCCATATGGGGCATGATGCCCCCCTAGCCCAAATCAGTATCATCATCTAGAATTACTGCGCCAAGCTCGCCCGATTGCTTTCAGCCCCAAGAATTGGTCGGGGCTTACTCGGAAATTGACATTAATGGACTCGACAAGCCTGGCTAACTTGATGCTATTAAAACTTTTCTGGTCGCAGTACTTCGATATCGCTTACGAACAAGATCATCGCGTAATTGTCGTAATACTTTTGCTGTAGAAAGATGGATATTCGGGTCGCCGTGTCAGCATCACACACCACTTCTATGCGAATGTTGCCACTTGCCTCCCAGCCGGCATTACGAACCCCTCGGGTGCCTTTACCACGAGCGTCGGTAATGGTGTAACCATGGGCACCTTGACGTTCGATATCCCGGATCAAAGGCCCTTCTACGGCCGCTTCGGTGATTACCGTCAAGAGCTTGCGTGTATGTCCCTGCATTATTTTTTATCCTCCCATAGCCGCATGCGCCCATTGAGCGAGTGCATAATAAATTGGAATGCCAAACAAGACATTAAACGGGAATGTAACACCTAAGGAGGCCGCCAGCGACAATGTCGGACTGGCCTCGGGTACAGATATTCGCATAGCAGCTGGTACCGCAATATAAGAAGCACTGGCGGCCAAGGTCGCGAGCATGGTGATTCCGCCAACAGACAAGCCCAATGCCAAGCCCAGACCAGTGCCCACTAGCGACGAAAACAGCGGCATCCCAACGCCAAAAGCTACCAGAAATAATCCGTGGCGGCGCAGGCCGCCCACCTGCGTCGCCGTGAGTAAACCCATCTCTAACAAGAACAGGGCCAAAATACCCTTGAAGAGATCAAAGAATAGCGGCGTGATTGAAGACAGTCCCTCAGGTCCAGCAGCCCAACCAATGAGTAGACCGCCCACCAGCAACACAATGCTTTTTCCTAAAAAGACTTCGTGACCAACCTCACGCCAACGCGTCTGCCGAGACAGGCCACGCGCCAGAACAATACCAACTAAAATGGCGGGGATCTCCAACAACACCAAAAGTAGCGGCATGTGCTCTTCAAACGAGACCTGGCGGGAACCGAGAAAGGCGACTGCCACTGCATAGGTGCCAACGCTCACCGAGCCATAATGTGCGGCGATCGAAGCCGCATCTGCGCGCTTGAAGCGGCCTAGGTAAAGAAGTACCGGAAAGGCCAGTAGGGCAAGGAAAAAGCCCATTGCCACCACTGCGACCATATCTGGCAGCAAATCTCCGAAGGGCTGTTTGGCGAGTTCGATACCACCCTTAAGACCGATGGCGAGCAGCAGGAGTATACTCACAAATTCATAAATAGACGCAGGAAGACGCAGCTCCGAACGCAGTAAGCCGGCGACGAGACCTAGCAGAAAAAACAGGATAATAGGATCGGTCACATTCATTGCTATTCTCTATTCCATCTTTGTGTTTAATTTACAGTCAGGCCATCGATCTGACTCAATATGTACAATTATAATGACGCTTTGAATATTGCGTCGACGCCGCTTATGCAGGGCCCGCACATTCTACCCAAGCGCATCACCGATATTCCACCGATAAATATGCAACATCAGGACAACGCAATTCAGTCACTGTTCTTGACCCCATCTATGCTCCGGCGCGGCCTCGTCCACTTCTGGTCGCAATAATCGACCCGTAGCGGCATCTTGGAACCACGCTGGCATCAGGTGATGCGAATTCTGTGCCAGCAGGCAGTCCATTTCATTTCTTAGCTCAGACTCAGAAATAGTTCTGGGGAAAACCGGGATAAAATGCCCTGAGGGCGACCCTTGCTGACGTGCGCTAACGTGTCCAATCAAGGAGTCTAAAAGCAAACGACGGCAAACATCATCGCCATCCTGTTGATCTGCCGCCCCAAGCCAGCAGATTGTCCAAACACCCTGCACCCCTGCCGTCTCTCTGATGTAAATGCCCTGATCGACATCCTGATTCGGCATCGTTAGCACATCCGGATTGTCCGCGACCATATGCGGGTCAAGCCATATGCCAAGCAGCATTTCAGAACTTATTGCGAGATTATGCTTATTCTTAAACGATAAGAAATTGTTCAGCCCAATGGTCCTGTGGGGGATATCGTCCAGGCTCCGCACCAGTGCTAACATACTCATACAATACTCCTTGCGCCCTGCCGACTACCGGAGGCACGTTGTAAGCGGTCGCGCACGGCGTCCCATGCCATTTGAGACGGTGGTTGTTCGACTAGTAGGTATTCACAAGCCCAGGTATCGACTTCTCGTAAATGCGCATAAAGCGATTGCCCATAGGGCTTGGGATCGTTGGGCATCGACAACCAACGACAGCGGCTGTGATGAGGTGCTGGGTCGCTCTGGGACAACACGGCAATCGAGTGTCCGAGATCTAGCAGCGACTGGGCCGCAGCCTTAACGGCCCCTGCCTCGACTAATCTCAGCGGCGTATCTGGCGCGTAATGGGAGTCCATGCTACCCGACACTCTGGGCGCGTCCTCGGTCTTCACACCAAGTGGCTGGCCAAGAATTTGAGCAAGTATGTCAGGCATGACGCTCCCCGGACGCAGCACGCGCGGGTATTTACCACTGAGGTCGAGAATGGTGGATTCCAAGCCTAGCTGACAACAGCCACCATCGATAACACCGTCCACGGCGTCGCCAAATTCTGCCATCACGTGAGTGGCTGAGGTGGAACTCACGCGGCCGAATCGATTGGCGGATGGCGCCGCGACACCACTGCCGAAAGCTCTGAGCAAGGCCAGCGCCACGGGGTGATCCGGCACTCGCAGACCAATAGTGTCTTGACCGCCTGTTACCGCGTCCAAGACCCCCGGTGCACGTTTCAGAATCAGTGTGAGCGGACCTGGCCAGAAGCGCTCTGCCAGCTCCCAGGCGGCATCCGGAATATCTCGCGCCCAGTATTCAATTTCGCTGGCCGCCGACACATGAACAATAAGCGGGTGATCCGCAGGTCGTCCCTTTGCCGTGAAAATACTGGCTACCGCCCGCTCATTTATAGCGTCTGCTCCCAAGCCATAAACGGTCTCGGTTGGGAATGCGATCAAACCGCCGCGTCGCAAGACCCCAGCGGCGTGCGCAATACTTTCTTGCGAGCTCGTATACAGTGCCATTCTCAAACTCCTGTGGACGTCAAAGAGTCACGCCGGCGCACAAGACAAAGCACCAGCCACTCTTGCAGAATTTTTTGCATTTCCACTCCCAGTCTTATCAGCGTCAGCAGCGCTCATTTTCATTTATCTAAATCGCCTTCTACTCGCCTTACTTATCAGTGACGGCGCCCTCCGCGGCGCTGGATACCAGCTTCGCGTACTTGGCCAGCACGCCACGGGTGTAGAGCGGCGCCGGCTGTGTCCAGCGAGCGCGGCGCTCGGCGAGGACAACATCGGAGACCGCAACCCGGATCTCGCGGGTCTCGGCATCGATGGTAATAACATCGCCGTTTTCAATCAGAGCAATGGGTCCACCATCAAAAGCCTCTGGGGTAACATGGCCAACTACGAAGCCGTGCGAACCGCCAGAAAAACGGCCGTCGGTAATAAGCGCGACGTCCTTGCCAAGCCCCTTACCCATAATGGCCGAGGTCGGCGACAGCATTTCGCGCATACCGGGGCCACCTTTAGGGCCTTCATAACGAATCACGATGACATCCCCTGCCACCACCTCACCATTGAGAATCCCCGCTAGCGCCCCCTCTTCACCGTGATAGACGCGGGCAGTGCCTTCGAAGCGCAAGCCTTCCTTGCCGGTGATCTTGGCGACGGCGCCAGTGGGCGACAGATTGCCGTGTAAAATAACGAGGTGCGAGTCCTTCTTAATGGGATTATCAAAGGGACGAATGACGTCTTGATCCGCAGGATAGTCGGCGACATTGGCGAGATTTTCTGCCAGAGTCTTGCCCGTAACAGTGAGCACATCACCGTGCAGCAGGCCAATATCGAGCATCCGCTTCATGAGTGGCTGGATGCCACCAATAGCGACCAACTCCGACATCATGTACTTACCGCTGGGGCGCAGGTCGGCGAGCACCGGCGTGGTATTACCGATCTCGGTGAAGTCATCTAGCGTAAGTTTTACGTCCACCGCATGCGCCATGGCGAGCAGATGCAGCACACCATTGGTGGAACCAGCTAGTGCGATGATGACGCGGATAGCATTTTCAAACGCCTTGCGCGTCATGATGTCGCGCGGCTTGATGTCTTGGCGCAGTAATTCCACAACCTGCTCGCCAGCACGGAAACAGTCCGATGCCTTGTCACTGCTGATCGCATTTTGTGCAGACGAACCAGGCAGCGACATGCCCAGCGCCTCGATGGCTGAGGCCATGGTGTTGGCGGTATACATGCCACCACAAGAACCCGGACCGGGGATGGCGGTGTCTTCAATCTCTTTAACTTGGATTAGGTCGATGTCGCCTTTGGCGTGCTGCCCCACCGCCTCAAACACTGAGATAATATCGGTGTGGCCATGGCCGGGTTTTATGGTGCCGCCATAAACAAAGATGGCTGGACGGTTCAAGCGCGCCATGCCGATAAGACATCCCGGCATATTCTTGTCGCAGCCACCCACCGCGACGAGGCCGTCGAAGCCTTCGCAGCCGACCACGGTTTCGATGGAATCAGCAATCACCTCACGCGACACCAGGGAGTACTTCATGCCCTCTGTGCCATTGGCGATACCATCGGAGATGGTAATGGTATTAAAGATGACAGCCTTGCCACCCCCGGCGTTGGCGCCTTTTTCAGCCTCTTCCGCCAACTTATTAATATGCATATTACAAGGCGTGACATTGGCCCACGTCGAGGCGATACCGATCTGCGGCTTCTTAAAATCGTCATCAGTAAAGCCCACAGCGCGCAACATCGCACGGGCCGGAGTCGACTCCACACCATCCACAACGAGGGCGGAATACTTACGCATATTTTGGGTTATCTCAGTCATCTCAAATCCTTTATGTAGTTTTGACCCGCGTACTTATGCCACGCGGAGTAAACGAGCACCTGCCCATCGCCGCGGCGAAGTCTGCGGTCAGTATGAGTAAAGATCAGGCGCGTCATCTTCATATACAAAGCCTCAGGGGTTGCAATAGTCACAGCGACTTGCCTCGGCGTAGGCCCGATCAGTGACCTCGCGGCTGTGACGATACGCGCACTTGAGGCATCCGTGAACCTCAGCGCGGGTTTCGCGGGTCGGCGCACTGCATTCCGCGCATGGCAGGCCGGCCACTCGATCGACAATCCAGAACCCCGGGGTGCCGCAAGCCGGGCACAGCGAAGCCAGCTTTACCACCAAATCCTCGGCAGCTAGGCGGATGTTTTGCATGCGAGTGGGGTTGGCGTGGGCGCGCCCGTCGGCCTCCAAAAAAACTCGGCCGTTTGAAGATTGTTCCAGTGCCCACGCGAATGCGGCTTCTAGCTGAGTCCAGGAGTGAATGTCTTTGCGGATACGAGGATCATCCTCGGCCTCAGGGCGGATCACCACATAGTGCTCGGGAAAGCCAATTTGATTCGCAAAAGCTGCTGTCGCATTCCAGTCTGCGACCAATTGGTGGGCGGAATTCGCTTTACCGTGGGCGCGGCCTACAAGCTCTAGGCCGCGCTCATCATCGATAAACATCAGTAATTCTACATTCCAAGGTAGCATTCCGGTGAAGGGATCTGCTCCAAAGGCGCCTTCGCTGGCAAGGCCCAGCGGCACGCCAGACATGGCCATACCAATGCGCGCTTTTTTGCGCGCCGCGTCTAGCTGGGTGCCAACACGGGGGATGTCGCGACTAAAGGTCCCCAAGAGATCGGTGTCGTATCCGGTAACGCGCTCTATACGGCAGCCGAGCGCGCTATCCAACACCGGCGCCAACACCTGTTCCTTACCGTGCTGGGTAAGTAGCGCTACGCGCTGGCCGCTATACATCATGCCAGTCATGGCTTCACCGCCGACGTCATCACTCGATAGCGCACCAGCATCACAGTCAAGGTAATAACGGTAAGCGGTAAAACAAAGCCGAGCATGGCAGTGCTATACGCTGGCAGCACCGCGTGCTCGGTGGCCGCCAGAACCAGGTACAGCACATACGCCAAGTAGTAAGCAAGAAACAGCGCGCCCTCCCAGCGGGCAACCCGATGACCCGCGGCGAAAATCGGCAGGCAGGCAAGTGCTACCACCGCCATCACCGGAATATCAAAGCGCAGCAGTGACGCGGCAACGTCAATCCCACCCGGCGTAACTAGGGCTGCGATACCCGCAATCGATAGCAGGTTAAACAGGCAGCTGCCAATCACGTTGCCGACGGCGATGTCACGCTCGCCGCGCATCGCTGCCACGACTGACGTCGCGAGTTCTGGCAGCGACGTACCAGCGGCAACGATCGTCAGACCAATAATGACCTCGCTCACGCCGAACACGCGGGCAATCATCACCGCACTATCTACCAGCCACTGAGCACCCAGCACCAGCAGTATCAGGCCACTAACAATGAGCGCAAGCTGAATGGGCAGACGCTCCAGTCGCGGCACATCACCTTCACCAAAGGCCTGAACATACTCGGCCTGTACCATGGGGCTTTCCTTACGACCTTGCTGAATAGCAAACACCGTGTAAGCCACAATCCCGCCGGTCAGCAACAGACCATCAATCAGGCCAATCCGGCCGTCGAACGCCATGATCCATAACAGCATTGATGCCCCTATCATCAGCGGGACATCAATTCTGACTAACTGCTGTGACACCACCAACGGTGTGATGAGTGCGGAAACCCCAAGGACCACCAATACATTGAAAATATTACTGCCCACGATATTGCCAATGGCGATTCCGGATTGGCCCGCTAAACCCGACTGCACACTCACCGCCAGTTCCGGCGCACTGGTACCGAAGGCGACTACGGTAAGCCCGATGACTAGGGGCGAAATCCCAAAGCGCAGGGCGAGTCGCGAGGCTCCACGTACCAAGAGTTCGGCGCCAAGCACCAGCATTATCAAACCGAGTAGCAAAAACAAAATCACCATTATGTTCATACCCTTTTCACTACAATAAGCACTTCAAAATAACCTCTAATTGCTCACACCACTGGCGAGGCAAGCAAATATAGATAGATTTACCGCCGCGACAAAAGCAGCGCTATTCAACTTAGTTATCACATCATCCCCCTTAAGATGGACTATCGAGATGACCGTACAAGCGCTGCCGCTCTAGGGTTCTGCCTGCTCGCGACACCGCGCGGTTAATCGCCACATGAATGTCCGCCTCAGTGTCTTCTATTAAAATGTCGGGCCAACCCTTGCCGTGAATATGGAGATCGCAGTGCAGCGCTGCACCGCTGCTGTCAGCGTTAGAGAGACATACCGAGATCCGCTGCACCCGATCCTGAAAACGGCTCAGTGCAAACTGTAAACGACGCTCCACATGGACGCGCAACTCCTCGGTCAATATGAGACCGCGAGTCTGAATATCAATCTGCATACTTTTTTCCGCCCCGTCTCGCCTTTAGTCACACCTAGAGCATTTACCACGCATCCTAGACTTGCTTAAGCATCAAGAAAAGCAGATTATTCTTTGCGTTTACATCGTTACAGACTGATTGAGAATTTTACTGGCCATGCTGAACTACAAACAGCTTTACTATTTTTGGAACGTCGCGAAAGCGGGAAGTATCATCCGTGCAGCCGAGCGACTAAACCTCACCCCGCAAACAATTAGTGGCCAGCTCGCCGAGCTGGAGCGAGCATTAGCCACCGATTTATTTCGACGCATCGGCAGGCGTCTAGAGCTGACATCGGCTGGCAAGCTGGCACTATCCCATGCAGATGAGATATTCCAGATCGGCAATGAACTGGAACAATCCTTACGCAGCGGCGCCACCAGTGGTGAGCAATCATTCCGGGTAGGTGTTGGCGACGCAGTGCCTAAAACACTGGCGTATCAGCTCTTGGCGCCAGCTCTCGCACTGGCTGAGCCCGTCCGCCTTATGTGCTACGAAGACAAACTAGAGCGATTGTTCGCAGAGCTGGCTATTCACCAACTCGACCTGGTGATTGCAGACAGACCACTGCCCTCCGAATTAGGGGTAAAAGGCTATAACCACGAGCTGGGCCGCTGCGCCATCAACTTTTACGCGGTGCCAGATTTGGCCGCGCGCTACCGACCCAATTTTCCAAAGTCATTGGACGGAGCTCCGATGTTACTTCCCGGGGATAAGTCGGCGGTTCAAGTACCATTGATGCGCTGGTTCAGCGAACATCAGATCCAGCCACGTATAATTGGCAAATTTGACGATAGCGCACTGATGAAAGCTTTCGGTAAAGCCGGTGAGGGTGTTTTTGCAGCGCCAACCATTTTGCGTGACGAAATTAGCAGTCAGTACGGTGCCGAGGTAATTGGCTGCGCCAGTGAGGTCATACTTCGCTACTATGCCATATCCATCGAGCGCAGACTTACCCATCCAGCGGTCATGGCAGTTAGCGAAGCGGCGAAGCACTCCTTATTTGCCGACACAGATTCTATTCGCTAGTGCGGTGTTCTTCGTATGGTATTCCCTCGCGGAAATACCTGCGTGGAATCACACTTAAAAAGGCCGCGCTTATAACTCCTCCCCCGCAGTCGCCCTGAGGAAAAGCGCTACATGCTGGTCAATATTCATGGCGACCTAGCTTTTTTCCGGCTCGTTAATCTCCACCTCTCCTGGGGTGTTCGGATGGCTTTCCAGTTTGGCCAGCCGTTCCTCTTCACACTCTGATTAGTTGAGTAAGAAATAAGCCAAAAGTTTTTGGTATCTGCAGTTACCACAGGGGCGGTACTTTTTACCTACCCCGGTGCATCGACAAACGGCTGCACCGGGGCGCAGAGTTACCAGCGGTAGCTGGCTTGCAGCGCAAAAGTACGTGGGTTATTAACCAAGCCGTGATGGGTCGTCGCCCCGGTGATGGTTTTCGCGGTCGGCGCGTCAACGCCGTAGAGCACAACCAACTCATCGCTAAGGTTTTTACCCAGCAATGCCACTTCCCACTCGCCGTCTATTGACGACAGGGCAACTCGCCCATTGAATGTTTGGTAGGCGTCCTGCTTGATGCGATCATCCAAATTCGGCGAAGGGTGATAGTCGTCGGTAAAAATGACATCAATATTGGCACGCAGCATCAGTGAGTTACCCAGCGGACGCTCGTAGGCCAGCATCAGATTACCCGAGTAGTCAGCAACGTATTGGTTAGTCTTGCCACTGAAGTCACAGTTAATACCATTGGCATTGTCAGGCACCTGATCCTGAATACAGGTGCCAAACTGGTGGTCCTGAAACTCAAAGTCGAGGAAGGCCAAGCCGCCGGCCAATATCAGGTTTTCGGTCAGGGCCATCCGGCCATCTAGCTCAATACCCTGAGAAACAGCGCCGGCGGCATTACCCACATTAAAACCCAAGGTACCGTCGAAGACACTGACCTGCAGATTATCGAACTCGGTGCGGAACAGCGCCGCATTAAGCTCGGCAGCGCCTTCAAGAAGGGTGCTTTTCAGACCCAACTCAAAGCTAAGCGCTTCCTCTTCTTCAAACTCAAAGCTACCAATCAACACTTGCTGATTAGTACCTGCAGGCGCATTGGGATTAATCGGGGTAGGGTCTGCACTAGGCGACGCATTGGAGCGTGCATCAAAACCGCCTGACTTGTAACCACGGCTAGCGGAGAAGTAGGCCATTAAGTCATCAGTGGCATCCCACTGTAAATTCACCAGCGGTGCGAACTGTACTTCTTCACGCTCACCTTTCAGGTCGTGACGCTCGGCGGCAAAACTGACCGCAGCAGCGGTGTCGACTTCACCCAGCGGCTGAATTGTCCCATCCTCAAAGCCAAATTCGAGTTTGCGCGCACCTTGTTTATTTTCCCAAGTCAGGCGACCACCAAGGGTCAGGCGGAAGGTATCCGCCATATTCCAGGTTGCCTGCATAAAGGTTGAGGCGATGGTTGATTCGCTATTGAAGTTACGCGGTGTGCGGATGCCACGGAGCGCGTTACCGGCATCACCAATACCTAGCAGCTCAAAGCCACTGGAGCCGTCAGCGCCGGGATCAGCATCACCACGGGCACCACCTTCGAGCAGGTCAGCGGCGTTAACCAGTTGCGGAATAATGTCGGAGGGCAGATATAGCGAGTCGAAAAAGTCCAGTTCGCTGTATTGAAAATAGGCACCCGCAATATACTCAAAGTTGTCGCCGGCCGGGGAAATCCAGCGGAATTCTTGGCTGAACTGCTGGTACTCTTCTTGAAACTCAACTTGGAACAGCGGCGCACCGGTGAAGTCGCAGTCACAGTCTTCATCGTACTCATAACCCATAATGCCGGTGATCGAGGTAAATTGGTGGTCGTCGCGATACCAGTCGACATTGGCTGTAAAATTATAGGTGTCGTTATTGCTGAAGTCGCCGTTGCTGTGGCGCTTGCGATCAGCGGTATTGTTCAGTACACCCTCATCGGAGTCGATATCGATAATCGAGCCGTTGGGCTGAAGCTGCAGAAAATTTAACACCGGCGCCGGCAGTAAGCCGGTCAATGCCGCCAAGCCGCCGGCGTCTGGGAATGTTGTGCGATCCATGATCTCGCCGTAGGTGCGACCTTGGAATAAGAAAACATCGGAGTCAGACGCGTAATTGGTAATAATTTCAGAGTTGCGACCGACCACATCAAAGCTACCCGCCTCGATTTTAAACTTGGCCGTGACACTGTCGCTGACATCCCAGCTGAGCTTAATGCGGAAGGTTTCTTCGCTGCGCTGAGCTTCGTCGCGGTCCAACACCAAGTTATCCATAAAGCCGTCTAGCTCGCGCTTGCGCACCGCAAAACGGTAGCCCATGCGATCATTGATCGGGCCGCTGACCACCAAATCGATAATGCGCTCGCTCTGTTCCGGCTCATAGGTGACCTGAACATTGCCTTCAGCATATTCGCTTGGGTTAGCCGTTTGGATACTGATGGCGCCAGCAATACTGTTTTTGCCCAACAGGATGTTCTGCGGGCCGCGCAGTACTTCTACTCGAGACAAATCCAGAAAGGGCGCACGCGCCAACTGAGCGCGACCGAAGGCAATACCATCAACGTACATACCCACCGATTGCTCAAAGCCTTGGTTTTCACCTGAGCCGATGCCGCGAATATAAATATCAGTGCCAATGCCGGATTCCGACATGGTGAAGTTGGGTACATAGGCCTGCAGGTCCTCAATCTTAGCAATGCCCGCCTCCATCATCTTCTCCCCACCGATGGCGCTAACGGAAACCGGCACATCCTGCAGACTTTGCGCCCGCAGCTGGGCGGTAACGACAACTTCTTCAAGCATTGGCGCGGCATGTGCGAGGCTAGCAAGTAAGCTCAATGGCAGTATGGACGATAAGGCACTATTTCTTTTTTTCATTGTGGTCCTCATTTTTCTAGAAGTACGAGCATTGCCCTAAGAATAAACTCGGGCAGATTTTTATTATGTAAGTTTAGCTACTATTTAAGCTAGCTACCCAGCTCCGGTGACGCTGGTATCACTCTAAAATTGTTCATTGAATATTTCTCACGGCAGTTTTTCTCAGGAATAGCTTATTGAGACATTGGCCACAAGGTATGTTTAACAAGTTTTTCGGCGAATGAGAAGATATTACTGACAAAGATCGATAATAAGCCGCCATATTCAAAGCCCGTAACCTTCCGGCCATCCCATCCTCAATAAGGAATACCAATTGAGTGGGAGTCGCTAACAAATATTTGAGACACGATGCTTCGGCATTTTACCCATGACGTCTTTCAGCTAGGCCCGCGGGTCCAGCCCATTTATCTTCGCTGATTGGATCAAGGTCATGATATTCGCCACGTGTTGACGACTGCGCAATGGGCCCGCAAATAAGCAGTTCGAATGATCGAGCTACCACTCGTAGTAACGCGAAGAAAGTGATCAGAGGACCAGCGACAGCCCGCCAGTGACTATGGCAAAAAGAGCCGACAGCCAGATCAGTGTCATCCAAGGGAATGGCGGCTGAGGCGGCTCCACCGCCAATTGTTCCTCCAAATAGGTTCGCAGCAACTGGGTATTGCGTGTGTTGGCCTTATAAATGGCATCAAAGGCATCGCCCACTACGGGCAACAGTCCGCCGAGAAAATCAATCCCCATATTACGCAGCATCCGCAGCTTCACGTCCTTGCTAGCCCCGGCCCGCTGTGCCTCGACCAGTACGTAGCCAGAAAGCAGCAGCCCTGCCACGTCACCCACCACCGGAATCAGGCCGATCACAGCCTCGGCGCCAATCTGAAATTTGGTGAAGGGAATGCCAATGCTACTATCGGTAAAGCGGCTGAACTTATCCAATCTCTCAAGCGTCGCACGCTGTTTAGCTTCAGTTAATTTGTCCATAGTTTTCCTACTCTAGGATCAATCAGCCCCTTTGCTGCATTCTTGGTCCTCGCCCTATTAGCCCTGAAGCTAATAATCGCGCGCTGCTTGCAGACCAGTTTCGAATTCGGTCGGGGGAAGTTAATTTTCCGAAGTATATGGTTAATTTTATTCGGTATCATCATCTAGAAGGAATCAGGAGGACAGATTGTGCATATGACTGTGAGCAATACCACCTAGCCACGCGATTATCTGGCGAGCAAGATCTGCGCTCAAATAAACTTAGAAATAGTAGAGACTACTTAACAACATACCGTAGCCTCTGTCGAGACACCAAAACACCGCCATCCCGCCCATAGTATAAACCGCGACATTGCGCATAAGCGGGCCTGCGCCAGCAAACAGTTTTCGCAGTAACATAAACGCCAAGGCCAGAGCACCTACAAATAGCAACTGGCCTATTTCAATACCCACATTAAAAGAGACCAATCCCGTCAGTACATCACTTTGTGGCAAACCCAGCTCCGCAAGTACACTCGCAAAACCCAAGCCATGAATAAGGCCGAACACCGCGACTATTGGCCAGCGCACTCGCCGCGTTCCCGCTGCGCCATAGCTAAGCTCCACAGCCAGGTAAAGAATTGTGGCGGCAATTGCCAGCTCCACCCACGCCGCCACCTGGGGAATAATCCCCAAACTTACCAACGCCAAGGTTGCACTGTGGCCGACGGTAAACGCGGTAATCGTCAGTGTTAGTTGTCGCCAAGACCTCGCCAGCAGCAGCAACCCGGTAACAAACAGCAAGTGATCAAGCCCGATTAAAATATGCTCGACGCCAAGAACAAAGTACTGCTCCACAACGGCTAAGGTACTTGGCACGGCGGGTACCCTAAAGGTTTGGCCATCACGTCTTATCAGTTGGGTATATTCACGACCATCAGCGAGAGAAACCTTAATGAGTGCTGCGGTTCGACTCGCGGTTAAGCCAGTGATCTGAATATCCTGCCCCTCAAGACCGCCGGGACATTTCAACTGCCAGTGGTATTCGATAGCCGTTCCCACCGCGCGCTGAGTCGAACCTGTCAAAACAGAACAACTTTCGGGCAACACGGGCTCCGGACTCGCCTGCTCACTTGAGGCTGGCGTTCTCCACAGCACATTAAACTGCTGGTTCTTGCCGCCATCAATCTCTAACAAAGATGGGGCTAGCTTATGAGCAAAGCACGGCGCAGCGTATAAAAGAAACAATAGACAAAGTAGACGGATCATTGCAGCTCTCCGCCAGCGGTGACTCCGTAGCCGCTCCTCAATTGCACAAGATAGGCCTCAAGCGCTACTTTTTCTTGCTCCTCCTGCCAACGCTGTGCGAGCTCCCTTCGCACCGTATTAAAGTCTTGCTGCTGGCCAGTATCTATCGCCGTTACTCTAACGATGTGTTGACCAAATACCGAGGGTATCGGGCCTTGCCACACCTTGAGCAAAAACTGTTTTGAATTAAAATATTCACTGAATGACACGCCGAAAACACTCGTTACATCCCGCAATGACTTAGCAGTGAACTGCGAACCAGGCAGAAAAACATCACCCAGACCCTGAGGGGATGAATCAGCCTGCAACTGCTCAAGTGCCAATGCGGCGCGCTCAACGGGATCTCGCTCTCGATCAACGCTGAAAAATAGATGTTCAAAGGTATAGCGCGCAGGTTCTTGCCAAGCAGATAAGTCTGCCTGATAGATATCCATCAACTCTGCGTCTGTCGGGGTGCCTGTCGCCTGACTTCGACCCACACTCACCATACGCTGAAGTATACGGGCGCGTATCACCTCGTCGGACTCATGGATACCCAGTTCAAATGCCGCGCGGATTTTTTCTTTATCACTACCCTCAAAACCGAGGAAATTTGCGTTACGCAATAGACGCTGAAGAATGACACTGTCGTCACGATGAAAATTCAAACGCAATCCTTCGGCAAACAAAATACGTTTATCTAGCTCCTTCGCGACCAGCTTCTTGATGTCGTCCGGTGCTGGCATCCTAGCCGTCATAGTAAAAAAATCATCTACTAATAACTGAGTAGTAGCATCATCCAATGACACCAGCTCGTAGGTTTTTGCAAACCCCCGATACTGTTGTAACCCGAACAGCAAGATGCCAATAAGCAGGAAATGTAACAGCGGCTGCCGAAATAAAAATATCACTATCTGCCCTTGGGACCGTTTAGCCTTAAGTACCGCTAATGAATATCACTCTACGCCGTAAGCGCGAGCGTGATGTTAAAACCCTGTGAATTGTGCGCTTACTCGGTAAGCTCCTCGGCTGCCATACTGTGACAATGCGCTAACTGTTTGGCAAATAGCGCGCTCACCTGCTCCGGTTTTTCAAGACTCGGAAAGTGGTCAGTTCCGCGGGTCTCAATGACTTGCGCTTTTGCTGACTGGCGGGCACTAGCTAGCATAGCCTTCCGCCACAATACTTGGTCACGCTCCCCCGCAATCAAGCACACCGCTGCGAAATGTTCGTAATAGCTGGCATCACTTTTTAACTGCCATTGAATAATATCGGCCACTTGCAAAACCACTGTCGCATACTGCTTAGGAGTATAAGGGAAGGCGGCAACAAGCTTATTTTTGTAGGCGGTCGGCTTCCGTATCATCAAAGCCCGCCGGCGCTTTTCCTCTGGCAAGAGCCGCAGCACAGTAAAAACAAATGGCAGTAGATAGAGGCCAACCGGTTGTAAAAAACGCTCTGCATTATTAGCTAAACGCCCTTGGGGAACAACCGCCGCCTCTAGTACTGCGGTCGCCACTCGAAATAGGTCCGGTTGTTGTCGTCCAGCTTCCAAAACCACAGCGCCGCCCCGAGAATGACCATGAAGGTAGACGGCGCTATCTTTAGCAAAGTGTTCAACCACCTTGACCATACAAAACGCGTCATGGGCAATGGTTCCTGCTTTGTGCGGGTTGATCTGCCACCACACGGGTTCCGGCGACGGCCGAGCTCCAAACGGATTCTGATAGTTAGCGTTATTAATAATGATGAGCCGTGCTGGCGTCTCCCTGTGAACTTTCAAAAAGTAACGCATGTCCTCTAAAAGTCCGGGGAAGCAAATCACCGTTGGCGAGCCCTCCGAGAGCTGAGAATCAATATCCCGCTCGGGGATACAAACTAAATTATCGCCCAGCGTCAGTAATTCACCACTAAAGAATTCAGCGGTGGGCGCAGACCATGATTTGATTGCCAATAGAGATCTAGCTAAATGGACAAATAGAGCAATCCCTATTAGTGACCACAGTAGTGTTGACATAATATTTCTCTTCTCCGAATACCGGAACTATCAAACCTTTACTGGCTCTCAAAACTGCTTTAGCTTGAACAGGTTTTAGGCCAAGCGCGTTTTCAATCCGGCGCGCTCTAGTTTTGGGCCAAGTGGCAATTGGTCTAGTCTATAGCCACACTGCTCTGCGAACCAAATATTCACTTCTTCTTGTTGCTTGCCCGGCAGTTTTAAGCATAACTGCTGCATACGCTGAGCCATCCAAAGAGTGTAAGTCCAAGTGGCGCGTTTAAAGGTTTGTTCCCCCATGGGGAAACTGACCTCCTTAAGAAAGCGCGGAATTATGTCACCTGGCTGTTTGTTTGCTCTTATTACAAACTGATTAAGGTCTTGAGCAAAGGCCTTAAGCATTGGAATAAACTCTGCATACACCCGATCCAAAACGGGAACTAAGGTCGGTGGAATCTCATCATTAGGATAAAGTCCCTGCCCTACAGACTCACCACCATGAGCACGCTTTACCCATGCTTGTAATTTTGGCCGGGGCTCGAGCAATATACGTTTTGGCGCAGGGTCTCGATTCAAGTGACCATAGAAAGACGCTACTAAGCCGTAGTCAGCAATAGTAGGCTGGCCACCTAAAAGGTAATCGTGCGTTGAAAAGTGCTGCTCTAACAGATCGAGCATATTCTCAGTCCATTCCTCAATCATTTTATGTTGCTCAGGGATAAAGCCGACAACCGGGCGAGCGGCATCCAGTCCCCTAGCAATAACTTGCCCCGGTACATTTTGAATAAACTGAGGAAATCCTGGCAAAAACGCTTCTCCAGCTTCTTTTACAAATAGCGATTTGTTTTCAGGGTATGACCAACGGTAATGCATGGCGGTAGGGAGCCAGTATTCACCGGCCCAGGCTTCGAGCAATAGTGAAGCAATGTATTGTTTTGGCGTATTAACACTAATCGAATTATCTTGATGACGCTTTTCAAGCGCTTCAATAATCATGGTACTGTCTTGTAACCAAAGACCCTCTCTGGTTTCAACAACAGGCATTACCCGCACCCCAGTTTTTCTTGGAATTTTTACCAACAAGTCAAAGCCGTTTATTTTTTTATCAAAATAATTCAATCCCTTATAGTTCATATAGGCTCGCACCTTTCCCGAATACATTGAAAGCTGCCAGCTATACAGAGTGTAATCGTAATTCATCAATATATTCCTGAATAAAAAAATGTACTGCATATCAGTGAGAAGGCACAAACCTTGTTATTGATATGGTGAAAGCCTTGTCTAGAATCCAACAGTTAAAAATGGCTTTTCTAGACATGTATTTACGTCCTTTGGCAGCGACGCTCTCCGACACCATGCTCGCATTATTAAACCGTTTGAAAATTTTCTTCGCCCTAGGCGATTGCCTATGGCGACATGGCGTTTAACCGCATCAGCAATAGGCATTTTAAAAAAGCCGGCTGCAATATTGCTAACACCGACATCATGAGAAGCTAACTCTGTCAGTAAAAGGCACTAGTACACCTGAATCGCGGAACTCCAAGCGCGCTCCTGAATCGTCGCAGGAAAGTCAGGCCGGGGATTAAGTCCTGCCCGAATAGCATCCCAGGTAGACCAACGGCAACTTGGATTTTCTAATACTCGCGCGTAGTAAAATGCTCGCTGGCCCTGAGAGTAGCTAGGGTCGCGCCACACTGTGCGCAACTGCGCCGCGCCGCTAGACGCTGAAAGCTCGCAGTTGCTTAAGTCCACGTTAGCGCCGTTGTCCGGACAACGTTGAGTGACTGGATCTACGTCCACCCCGCCGGCACAAGCTGTGTCATACACCGCCTCATGAACCTCACCATCATCGTCGATCCACCCTTTTATAATTTGCAGGCGCTGCAGCGGGGCGCTATTTGCATCAGCCATTGCCCACAATATAAAAGTCGGTTGCTGCTCGTCTTGCAGCGTTAAATGTCCACCCATTGTGACACCACGCTTATAGGCCTCGGCAAGCACATCATTGCTTTTAAGCATATCGTCATCAAAGTCGCTACCAGCGAAAAAACGTAGCGAAATACGCGGTCCCGAGGTCGCAAACGTTTCGCCACGACGAAAGGCTTGATAGATATGCTCGCGGGTATTTGCCTCCGCCCACACGCCGGCTAGACCGGACGCTCCGAAGGTGGGCAGTGCGCCGCCGGTATAGGTTTTTCCGTCGACTGTTTGCACCAAATCCTGCGTAGCTAGTTTAATGGCCAGCCCTTCCCACCAAGCGAATGGAACTGAGCCACGCAGTTTTCCGTCAGCGGAGATCAAACCCAGTTTAGACACATAGTCGTCTTCGCTTACACCGCTGGCCGCATTGTGAGTATCACTTGAGCCAATCACTGCAAAGTCGTAAGGATTGCCGACGCCCATCTTTTCTAAAACCAGTCCTCGCTTCAGAGCGTGGCGCACATAACTGCCCTCAGGCACGCTCATTAAGGAGGATGCGACACGTTCATTGGTAATTTCGAAACCTGCCCATTCGTCCCGTGTCGACAAAGCGGGATGGGTTTCCGAGGTTCCCTTAATTTGAGTAATTTCGACCACCGGTTCATTACGCAAGCGCTGCTGAACATAAGCCGCGTCAATAGGGCTGCCATCGCTCTTGGTCATTTCAAACATGTGACCGTTGGAACCATTGGAATTATGAGGAATCGCTAAACTCTCTACGCCCTGCTCACGCATTGCGTCCATCCAGTCCCATAAATCTTCAGGGTTCGCAGAGTGCAAGGTAGAAAAAGGTTGCACTGGCAGTTGCTCAGTATTCCGAAAAATAACGTTGCGGTGTAGATTGCCGGCATCGGCCGCAGTAGAGGTAAATTCATAGGCCACCAAAGTGGTAAATTTACCGGGCTCGTTATAGCGTCGCGCGGCTTCCACCGTTTCGCGCCAAGCGGCCGACATCACGTCAAGCGCATCACTGACAGGAATTTCACCTGATTTAATGGCATTCACATTTTCGGGCAGGAAATTTGAAAAAGCCTTTATGCGCTTTAGGGTACTCAGCAGATCAGTACCCCGTCGCTCAGGATCATTTAAGCCGTGAATACTCTGAGATGAATTGTGCTTGGAATAATCGCTACCCACCGTGGCCGCTTCCCTAGCGACCCCCATAAACATGGCGTGATCGCTTACCGCATAGAAATCCAGCGGCTCTCGCAATTTCATTTCAAATCCAGCCGGATGCTGCAGCGGCTCGCCGCGGGCGTAGCGATAAGCATCTGCCGGCGTAGCAATAGTACCCACCGAAAAGCCATCGAATGACAAAGTAGTATGGACATGCACATCACCAAAAAACGGCCGACGCGAGCCATCCTCGACGACTCTTTGATCTTGATCTGCGGGAGCCGGCAGTGACAACACACGGTAATCTGCCTCAAATATCTTACTGCGCAGTGTGTCGACAAGGTGCTCTGCGCCGACACTAGGTTGTCGCTGACTAAACCACAGGGCCGCGCCGCCTGAACAAATCAAGACAGCCACTACAATTACTTTTTTACTCATCTAAAATTCCTTTTCGCTCGATGCCTTATTATTTCGCATTTTATTTTCAATATTTAGTTATGCTGTTCACTGCACGCTGATACCGAGCAATCTAATGTCAATGACGACGATTTCAAGGATTTATTCGAGCGAAGCTGTGTGCGCCAATTACCTTTCCTGCTCACTCAAATACCAACATGCGCACTCAATTACGCCGCTGAATTACTAATAAAAGGCAAATAACGACCCTACTGCTAGCAGCAATGACAGCAAATTTATTATTTTGATATTTCTTGAATTAATATCTTATAAAAAAATTACTCTGCCGTTGCCGGGTACACCGCTTCTTTGTCTGCTGCAGTGACGCGCTTATCAAAGCGCAGGCCACCCAGACGCAAGTAACGCAGCGCCCAAATATCGCGAATGTAATTCATATGCAAATTCCAAGGCATTTTATTGCCTTGTTTTGGCAGCGAATCCATGGCGCGCTGAACGTAGCCAGATTGCAGATCTATTTTAATTGCCTCTGTAATTCCTTCGGCAGGAATCTCGGGCCGCACCACACTGAAATCCTTCTTATCCATGTAACGGATCAGTCGGCACACGTAATCGTCTACCAAATCGGTCTTCAAGGTCCAAGATGCATTGGTGTAGCCGACCGAGAAAGCAAAATTAGGCATACTGCTGAGCATCACACCTTTATAATTGTACAAATCCGGCAAGTTGACCGGCTGCTTGTCTAAAGCCAGTGAAACGTCTTTGAGCAACTCCATCCTTAAACCAGTTGCAGTGATAATAATATCGGCATTCAGCTGCTCGCCTGACTGCAGTTTTATTCCGTCGGCATTAAAATTTTCAATATGGTCGGTGACCATGGTGACCTGACCATCTCTAATGGATCGAAATAAATCACCATTCGGTACTAGGCACACCCGCTGATCCCAAGGATTATAGCTTGGCGTGAAATGCTTCTTGATGTCGTATTCCGCACCCAGTTTCTGACGCAGCTGACCGAGTAAGAAGCGCTTGGCGACGACCGGCCGCCGCTTGGAGAGCTGATAGAAAAACATCTGCATCAGAATATTCTTCCACCGCACAATGCTGTGTGTCCATTTTTCAGGGAGTTTGCCGCGCAGGCGGTTAGCCAGCGCATCTTCCTCGGGCGCGCCGATGACATACGTCGGCGAGCGCTGCAGCATGGTCACCTTGGCGCCCCCTTTAACTAGGTTGGGTGCCAAGGTCATAGCGGTTGCGCCACTGCCGATAATAATGACCCGCTTACCCGAGTAATCCAGCTCTTCCGGCCAGTGCTGCGGGTGAATAATGGGCCCTTTAAAATCGTCTCTACCTGCGAACTCCGGCGTGTAACCTTGCTCGTAGTTATAATAACCGGTGCAAATAAATAGAAAACGCGAAGTCATACGCGTGATCTCACCGCTGGCCACCTCCTTAATATCGCACTGCCAGCATTGGGTATGACTGCACCAGTTGGCCGCGACCAACCGTTTACCAAAGCGGATATTTTTATCTACGCCAAACTCCTGAGCAGTTTCGCTTAGGTAAGCGCGAATGTCTTCACCCGGTGATATTGCCTTACGTGACGTCCACGGCTTAAATTTATAGCCGAAGGTGAACATATCCGAGTCCGACCGGATACCGGGGTAGCGGAAAAGATCCCAAGTTCCACCAATGGCCTGGCGCGACTCCACAATAGTGTAGGTCTTTTCTGGAAAGTGCTTTTGATAGTGGACAGCCGCACCGATACCAGAAATACCGGCGCCGATTATTAGCATATCGAGAGTTTCCATCGTCATTCAAACCTCACAAATGATAAGTAAATTCTGCAAACACTCGTCTGCCCGGAGCCATTACTCCAGCATGAGAGCCCGGTTGTATCGGCACATCATTACCACCCAATAGTATCGTTTTATCAGTTGCATTTTTAACACTGACAGTAAACTCCCAGTCTCCATCCAAACCGGCAAGCTTTAAGCCACCACCGACTTCGGTATGGCCACTCATAGAGGCTACCGGATCCAAATCCACGGTAGTATAAAGGTGAGAGCGGTAGGTCATTGTTATACCCACACCTATGTCCACCGGAATACTCTCTCCTAGCAATGGAATCATGCGGCTCAAACTGACCAAGGGTGCAAAACTTACCTCCCATTCCGGTGCCCGCGACAACTCCCGGCCACTCAAGTCACAGACGTCGCCAGACTCTGATTCTGTGGTAAACGGGCATTGAGCAGCGGGGTATTCGTCATAACGGGCATGTAGGTAGGCTATGGAAGCACCCAAGACCAACCAGGAATTAGGGATAAGCTGGCCATCAAGTTCAGCGCCATAGCTAGTAGCCGTCGCAGCATTACCTACCGAGAAGTTTATGCCGTCGAATAAACTAACCTGTAAATCGTCGAACTCGGTGTAAAACAAACCAATGTTAAGCGTCGCCGCGCCGTCGTAAAACCGGGTTTTCACACCGGTCTCAAGCGTGCTTGCTTGCTCCGGTTCAAAGGTGAAATTATCCTTGGTCACGGCCTGCTCGTTGTAGCCACCCGCTTTAAATGCTGTGGCATAGGTGCCGTAAAAAGTAATTTCATCGCTCAAATTGTAGCGCACGCTCAACTTTGGCGAGACATCATCTTCGGTGCGATCCCCGCGCTCATCGTAGCCTTCCTCACCAAGAAAAATATTAAACATAATGTCTGATAATGCATCCGGATGCGCTAAAATGCCCTGAGCTACCTTTCTTTCTTTAGACACGCGCAAGCCAGCAATCAGCGCCAGCTTATCCGTCACATTCCAAGTAGCCTGACCAAACAGAGCAAGCGAGCGGGTATTTTGATCAAAGAAGCGGTCATTATTCTGCGATGCAGCGGCTGCATTATTCAGCCCGAGCAGATTTGCCAGCCGGCCCACGGGACTAACTCCTCCGGTACGGGCCGCTTCCACAATTTCCAGTGCCTTCGAGGTATTCAAGAAAAGTCGAGAATTACCGATAATATCGGCATCAAACAGATAGGCCCCAGCAACCCACTCCAACCATTCCCCCTGTGGCGACGCCACACGAAATTCAGCCGAGCTCTGCGCATAGTAGTCATCTATGTCCAAGCTAATCGCATCTATGGGACCCATATCAGCATCAAACATTTGATCGCGATTAAAAAAAGAATGGCCAATAATCGCCGTCAGTAAATAATCGCCCAAATTATAATCGAACTGCAATGAATAACTGTTGCCAATGCGGTTCGTGTCTTCGCGCTGATTGATAGATCCTTGATGATCACTATTATCCGCCTCTATCTGCGGATCGTAACGGCCGAAAACATCTAGGGTGTAGTCTTCCGCCTTAATCAGTTGTAGACCGAGGCCATTGCCGTAGACCTTGGCGCGGGTCGCTGAAAAATTAATATCGAGACCTTCTACCCAGTTAGGCGCATGCAATTTGAGTCTGCTAATCCTTATATCCCTAGCTGTCTCGAACTCATCCACATTCTGCCGATGGGGGTTATCTGCCGGGTCAAGATCAAAGACTGAATTTCGCACACTGCCGTCCTTCTTGTCTTGATCATGACTTACGCGGAAATTCAAAATACCGTCAATCAAAGGGCCGGCTAGCGCGAAACGGGCGCGCTCTCTATTTAGGTCACCACCCTGCACTGCTAGCTTGCCAGTAAATTCATCTGTGGCTTGCCCGGTGGTGATATTAAGGGCACCTGCGATGGCGTTTTTGCCAAACAATGTACCCTGCGGCCCACGCAGGACTTCCACCTGCTTAACATCGGCCAAGGCCTCAAGCAGGTAATCCTGCCTTCCGTAATAAATGCCGTCGATTGCTAGCGATACCGAACGCTCAAAACCTTTATTGTTGCCCGAGCCTAGACCGCGCATCGTCACAGCACCAAAGGATGGACTCGCAGTAATAACTAAATTCGGAGCGAGCTGCGAGAGCTCATTGACGTCGGTGATGCCTTGCTCGTCAAGAAACTGTTCGCTCATAACGGTGATTGAAATTGGCACATCACGGATGTTCTCGCTACGTTTTTGAGCGGTGACCACTACCTCTTCTAAGCGCGAAGATTGTGAGTCAGTCTGGCTCACTCCGGACTGCGCCAATGCCAGCGTGGAGTGTATTAAAACTACGCCGACGGTTACTGCCGCACACTTATTGATTCGCATATTTTTCTCGCATTATTATTTTATTGTTTTATATATACCGCTCACTCCACTCCCACGCTTACTCTCGGTGGCGAGCCCAAACAGCCACCACCTTTGAGTGATTAGAATATCGCAGAGAGTGTCGCCTGAGCCTCTGAGCCTCTGTCCACTGAGGACTCTAAGTCTATCTAAAAAGGCGTTTAAACAGTGTCCGCTGGCCGCAAGTACTGACCAACTTCTTCTAGCACGCTTGTTGTATCTAAATCCCGATGGTATTTAGAAGGATGGAATCCGGGCAGAAAAAACGTTAGCCAGTCGGGCATAATCCTAAACAACATAGCCTGAGGGGGTAAAAACAGATAACTGAAACCACTTTTCCAGGTCGACAAGCGCTTGGTGTTGCCTTTCTTACGAAGGAAGATATAGGTAATTCTGAGACTGCTAAACAAGAACATCAGGCTGGTAGTGAGCATAACTAAGCGCAACACTAAGCCGCTGCCCCCGGTCGCTTTGTAGACGTCAAAAGCCACCGCGCGGTGCTCAATTTCTTCCACCGCATGCCACTGATATAAGGATCGAATAGCTGGATCCAGACCATTGAACATCACCTCGGGTTTCTTCAACACTTGATTGGCCAATACCGCGGTAAAATGCTCGAGGCATACCGTGACAGCTAGGTTGTAGCGCCGCCACGCCGCACTCTTTTTCCCAGCTTCTGTTCTCGCTCTTAGCATCTTGCCAACGAAACTCTCCACCTCATCCATAGGATAGCCGAAGCGCTTGGGCGACTCGTTCAACTTCATATGGACCAAGGAATGTTGTGCCTCTTGGGCACAGAACTGCTGGATCTCCTCATGCAGTTTTGGATCGCTAATCTCGTCCCGATACGCCAGTACCGAGCGCAAAAAGTAACGCTCGCCCTCTGGAAACGTAATCGACATAGCATTCATGAAGTGCGTTTTGAAGGGATCGTTATCAAAGTAGTATTCACCCACCTGCGAGGTATCGGGTTCAAACTTACGCACCTCGATGAGGTTATCGGTAAAGGATTGTTGCGACGCGGCTAATGTACTCATGGTACTTATTCCTCCATTACTATGCGGATAATATAATTATCCATTATAATGATGTCAACAGTCGCCCCATAAAATCGGTGCTTCAGCCACCTGCAATACCTCTTTTCAACCGTAAGCTGTCATCACATTCGCCACAAATTGCGACACCATCGCATCAAACTGCTTGCGGATCACCGGCTTGGCTGGCACGTGCAGCAGGCGCGGCACCTTGAATCCTTTTAGAACGCCCTCAACCTCCAGTGCGCAGTGAGTCCCTTTATCGTCCTCGGTAGTGGTAAAAAGCCCTGATAAAGTGGCATTGCCAACCCCCCTCAACGCCGCAAAGCGAATTAGGCCGCTGCCTTCATCTACACTGAATTCCGTTGCAAACAACAGGTCATGATGAATACCGCCGATGCCCATACGCTCGAATTCCCACCGATACCGTTGCGAGTCCAGCTCGACCAAAGGTTTAAGTTTTGGGAAGTGGCTAAGGGTTACAGGTATATCGGCAAGGTGCCCAAAGAAGTCATCCACACTCTTGGTCGTGTGGCCGATGGTTTTATACTTGATCTTTACATCCACAATTTGGTTTCCAATATCGTCAATTAAATTAGGGCTTACTAAAACTAGCGCCGCTAGTAAATCGCAGACTACGATTGACCACCCCCGGCAATAGTGATTGAATAATAGCAATCAGATAATAATATTATCCACTAAATTCGACAAAGACTACGCTTATGATCCGCCGATTATTAATACCCACAATCCTACTGATACTACTGGCGGTCACCGCCGCCATAAACGCTGAACGTATCGTTTTGACGGTAGCGGGCTATCTCGCTAAATCTCGCACCGACGTCGGACCAAACCAAAGTATTAGCTGGGAGTCAGCGCCCACACCGGCCGCTGACACTAGCAAACCTCAGGCTCCCAATATTGTATTGATTCTAGCCGATGATATGGGCTGGAACGATGTGAGTTTTTACGGCGGTGATAGCACGGTTACAACCCCTAACCTAGATGCCATAGCTGCGCAGGGCGTCACACTAACACGAGGCTACGCAGGCAATGCCACCTGCGCGCCCAGTCGCGCAGCACTGATGACCGGGCGCTATCCCACGCGCTTTGGCTTTGAATTCACGCCCACGCCACCAGGCATGATGCAGCTTGCCAAACTGGCAAGTTTGGCTGGCATCGACAACGGTAAAATGCGGCCACGACTTATCTATCCCGAGGCAGAAAGTGTTGACTACAGCGATATGGGTATGCCGGGCTCCGAACTGACTGTGGCGGAATTGCTCCAAAGCAGGGGCTACCACACCGTGCATATCGGTAAATGGCATCTGGGCCGCGGCCCCGGCATGATGCCGCAGGATCAGGGCTTTGATGAGTCACTACTCATGGCCAGCGGTCTATACTTGCCGGAAGACCACCCCGACGTGGTCAATGCCAAACAAGACTTTGACCAGATCGATCAGTTTCTGTGGGCCGCAATGCAGTACGCCGTCTCCTTCAACGGCCAGCCGGCGATGGAACCGCGCGGCTATCTGACTGATTACTTTAGCGACAGCGCGGTACAGGTCATTGCGGCCAACCGCGATCGTCCGTTCTTTTTGTACCTCGCCCATTGGGCACCCCACACTCCCCTGCAAGCCACCAAAGCCGACTACGCCGCCGTAGCGCATCTAGAGACCCACCGAGAGCGAGTTTACGCAGCTATGATTCTGGCCCTAGACCGCGGCGTGGGCAGAGTCATGGCAGCATTAAAGGCCAATGGTTTGGATGACAATACCTTGGTGATCTTTTCTTCCGATAACGGTGGCGCCGACTATATCGGCCTACCCAATATTAACGCCCCACTGCGGGGCTGGAAGCAAACGCTGTTTGAAGGCGGTATTCGGGTACCGTTTTTGGCACGCTGGCCGGGACGCATACCAGCGGGTAGCGTATTTGATCAGCCAGTACACCATTTCGATGTGTTCGCTACGGCCGCCGAGGCTGCGGGCGCCGCGCTGCCCACCGACAGAACAATTGACGGCGTCAATCTGCTTCCCTTTCTCAGTGGTCAGCGATCTGATGCGCCCCATAAAGCCTTGTTTTGGCGCAGTGGCGCATCACAAACGGCGATGGTAGATGGCTGGAAGCTAAATATCAGCGACCCACCAGGCAAGGCTTGGCTTTTCGATATGGGCAATGATCCAACAGAAAGAAATAACCTCGCCGAACAACACCCGGACAAGGTAAAGGAATTAATGGCAGCACTGCGGGCGCACAATGCCGAGCAAGCGCCTCCGGCCTGGGAAGCACTGATAGCCAACCCCGTTAATATTGATAAGGATCTTAGTCAGCCAGACGACGAAGACGACGAATATGTGTACTGGTCAAATTGACGCACCGGCGAGTTCGCCCTTTCGAGGGATTTACTTAGCCAACCTCAGATAGGCGTACTCACCGAAATTAGACGCGGGATCTAGCAGCATGACTTTTTCATAATGCGGCCGAGCCTGCGGGGACTCACCGGTGGCATCAAGTAGCTTCGCCAAGTAATAGTGAGCATAGATTTGATACATGGCGCGAACTGCCTCTGACGGCAATGACAATTCTGCGGCGCTTGCGCTGTCAACGATCCCCACTATTTCGCGCAGCGATTCCACCGCCTGCTGATCAGGTGGCAACCATTGTGAAAACATCACGCAAGCTCGGCCTCGCAGTAACTTCACATCTAATTCTTCCATCGCATTGCCAGCAGAGCATTCGCTCATTGCACGCTGATAAAGCAACAATGCTTCACCCATTGTTTTCGAGGCATCTGATATTGCACCGAGTTCCGCGCCCTGCAAAAGCAAATACAACAGCCTTGCGGTGAAAAACCAAATCGAGTTTTCATTGGCACTGTTAAGATGCTTTAAGCACTCTCCCGCGTCAGCCATGCGCTTTTGCATCATAAAAGCGACACATTTAATTGCCCAAAAATGTTGTGGGTCATTACCAGCGGCCAAACTAGCGTCGCAAAGCTGCACCGCGTGCTCGAAGTCCGCAAGCATCACCGCGGCGGCGGCATATTCCTGCGCGCGATCACTGCCAGCCCCACTCTCGCGAATACTGCGCTGCCAGTTTGCAATATCACTACCCACCCCAAAACGCTTGTAAAAGACCGCACTGGGAATATAAATAGCCTCTACGCTGTGCACCATATCCCGCTCGGTGTCATCAAGAATCTGCTGATACTTATGGCGTAAAATCTGGGTCTTGTCGGTAATAAGCCAGCGATTGAAAAGCTGATCAGCCTCTTCGTGATTTACAATACCCTTGCTAAAATCGCCAGTCACAGGCAAGGTTTTAATCAGCGAGTTGATCTGCAATTCTGCCAGCGCAACCAGTGACTTGTGAGCCTCAGAAAACAAACTCAAAGACAGCCCCATCTCACGGGCGTTCCATAACAGACTGACAATATTCTCGTCGTCAGCAGACATCTCTTCATCATCGCTAAGCAAGCCATATTGGCGAAGCTCAGCAATGAATTGATCACTAAACTTTAAGCCCCGTTGACTAGGGCTCTGACCGATCTTCAGGGGATTAATGGTGCCCCCGTGCTGCCGACTAAACTTGCCAGAGAGCAGCTGTATCTCTAAACGCCGAGGGTCGTAGTCTTGCTCAGCTATAATTTCCGCTATCTGGGTTAAAGACAGCCTCGTTTGTTTTTGAAAACGCTGAATCACGGCAATCAACTGTACATGCTGATCTGAGTAAAGCGCCAGGTTAGGGCGTGGCTTGATAGCAGGGGGCAATAAATTATCGCGCAGATAGTACTTGATCATCTCCCGAGTGGCACCAGACTTCTCTACCAGCTCAGAAATACGATAGTGCCCGGATGCGCCGCTAAGCTCTGCGCGTTTAACCATGATGTTCCCTTGATCGAATGAGTGCCGGCCCCACTAAGACTCAACAAAGCGCTTGAGCGCCGACATTTCTTTTGCGGTAGACGAGATCACTTGTGAATTAAATAAACTCGCCGGTACCCCGCCATTTAAATTAGTGTGATTCATATAGGTCACCTCGGTCAGGTCTTCTTTAAGGCGACGAAAAACATAGCGGATATTGGCATCAGCACGGACATGATCCTGAAGCGGGTAATGCGATGCATCGGAGAGAATATCAAGGATGACCACACCGCGCTCGCCGTCGATCGTCAATTGGCTGCGCGCAACTATATCACGGTCAGACAAAGGCCAAGGCATATCGAGTACGCTGTATACATAGCTCGACAGCTCTGTCGGCTTGCTCAACACCCGAGATGTCTTGCACATTTGGCGCCAGGGACTACAACCATTTTTTTGCGCATGTTTGCCATCAAAAGCCCCGACAACCGACTCAACATCAGACTTGATCAAGGTAATAGCTTTAATCGCAAAGTAAGGTGAACCCTCAACTTTACTGCTGTAAACCTGAGTTCCATCTTGCGTAGCGGCCAAGAGCCACGGCCGCGCCGCCGCAAATAACGTTGACGCATGAGCGTCAGGGGCAGCATCCGGCACCGCTTCCGCCAGAGCATTCAAACTGACCGACAAAATAACCGCCAACACTACCCGGAACCAAGCCCGCGCAAAGTTATTTACACCGAAACCAAACACGGCATTAACCCTCACCCTGTATGCTAATAAGACACGCTCACAAGCGAGCTATCATATTACAGCTAGCAGCAACCCCACAATCCTTGGATAATAGAATTATCCGCCAAATATGGATATCACCTCACAAAGACGATATATGCCGTGTGTAGTTAGCAACACACTCATCTGCTTGCTACGGAAAATATAAATCACCTTTAAATGGCGATCACGGGAGTCTGGAATACACCGTTTCACCAGCGGCGAGATCTATTTCGGGTGCGCTTATACTGGTTTCTAAAGTTGGCTATATTTATTGCCTAACTCAGATAGCCAAGCAGTAACTGTAAAAGCGCCTCTCTAAACTCATGATCTTCCAATAACTCAGGCTGTTCCAGCAAGGCGTATTGGAGATTGCCCTGCAGGGTCTGCTCAATTAATTGGCCGCGAAAACGCGGGTTGCCCTTGCATTGATGTCTAGCCAACCAGGGCTCTAACCATTGCTGCCAAGACGGATTGTTCTGCGACTGGGTAAGCTCATCAACGCGACGATGAATATCAAAGCTGTGCTTATATTCACGGAAAAAGGCGGGATCAAGTTTAAGTAGCGCGAGTAATTGTTCGCACTCTAAATCAATAATGGTAGCGAGCGTGTCACTTACGGAGAGATTTGCAAGGGTGTTAAGTTCCTTAAAACGCTTGCTGGTCTGCTCAGCTATATCCACGATAGCCTTGTCGTAAACATCGGCGAGAATAGCTTCCTTACTAGGAAAGTACTGGTATAGCGACGCGATATTAACCCCAGCAACATCGGCAATACGCTGGGTGGTCAGCTTGCCGGCACCCTCTTCATCTAGAATTTTGAAACACGCTTCTTGAATCGCATGCACAGTAAACAGAGCGCGACTCTGCTTAGGTCGCTTGCGCGCTCGTGGTGGTTGCTTATCCGTCATTACCTTAACACTCACTTAAAAATGTAAGCAGGCCATTCACACGCCCACAACATCAAAAAAATATTATTATAATTCAGCTAGTTACATGAACTTTAGAAAAGTGAGAATGCCAGTTGATAACAGCTTGCTCAAGCCTCTAGGCTGGAACCCAATTGTTAATACCGACGGACTTCTCTTATGTATTTCGACTTTGGGTATTATGCCCGGGTTTTACGGCATGTATGGTTTTTAAAAAACTGGCCCGGCCGACAGCGAACACTACTGAGGTTGCTGCTGTGGCTACCCTTGGTCACCGTATTTCACGGTCTATGCTTTTTACTTGATTATATCTTCTTCCCGCGACTGTGGTTCCAGCAGGTTAACAAGCCAGTATTTATTGTAGGTCACGCTCGCAGTGGCACTACCTTGTGTCATCGCTTATTAGCTGGAGACGGGGATAATTTCAGCTACTTTCTTTATTGGGAATTGTTTTTTCCATCACTGCTTCAGAAAAAGGTGATTCGCGGCCTGGGCCGACTCGACCGTCTATTTGGGGCGCCCTGCAAGCGCTACCTGACAAAGTGGGATGATAAGACCTTCGGTAAATTTCGTCATATTCACAATATGAGTTTATGGAACGCAGAGGAGGATCAGTTTGTAATGCGAGCCGCTTTCGTCACTCAACAGTGGGCGATTGATGTACCAATGATGGATAAGATTGACCTGTATCACCTCGACCAAATGTCCGCAAAAAAACGCCGACGCTGGATGCACCACTATCGCGAATGCCTTAAACGCCAACTGTTATTAAATGGCGGTAATCGCATCCACCTCAGCAAAAATCCGCTGATGTCTGGCTGGGTGGGCGCGATCATCGAAACCTTTGCCGATGCCCGTATTGTGGTACTGATGCGCAACCCCAACGACTGTATTCCCAGCACCTTAAAGCTGTTGGAGTTAAGCTGGCGGGCCAAGGGGTGGACGCCCGAGCAATATGACGCCTCACTGCGCGAGATGATGGCTATCTCGTTTGATTCCATGCGTCACCCCCGTCAAGTGCTCACCGCGCACCCACACACCCTTCACGCCTTTGTCGATTACCGCGACATCACCGCGGAGCCGAGACAGACCGCCCATGAAATTTATAAGGCTTTAGAAATGCCATTGTCAGATGATTTTGATGCCTATTTAAAAGCTCATGAAAACACCGAGCGCAGTCACAAAACCCACTTTGAATACACGATCAAAGATTACGAACTCTCTCATAAACAGATTGAAGCCCAACTTGACGATTTGTTTGACGAATACCAATGGCCGCGCTTAAGCGATAGAAATAGCCCTCAGACAATGGAGCAGATTAATGGATAAGCCATCAGCCAGCACTCGTAAATCCAGCAGTGCCTTGGACGCCTCAGCCAGCAAGGAAAAGCTTAAGGCCGCGTGGGATGACATGATTGCTGAACTGCAATTGGCACGTGATGCCATCGACAACCCAGACTACTTTCCACCGGAAGCCAGTGATCGCAGCTTGGCCGAAGGCTATCGTTACCTCTCCGGCTTTATTCATCACGCCGTTGAACGCGCCTTTCACGAAGACGCCGATTTCCCCGCGTTTCGCAACGGTCTGTCGGTGTATAACAAAGCAACCATCGATAATGCCGATGCGATATATTTCTATGCGCCCATCGATGGTAGTAAGCACTATAAAGTGCACGGCAACACCGCGGACAGCCGTCACTGGCGAGGTGAGCCCCGCGCGGAGCAAGGCCCCTTGGCGCCGCAGTATGTGATTTTTGAAGTCCACAAGGGCGCGATGTCTGGCGACAGCGGCAATTTGCGCGAGTTAGTAGCAGGTGACCGCACGGGCTTTGGCAGCTTGGATACGTCGTCCCTACTGGTCGAAGAAAATGGTGATTTTGAAATATTGTTAGGGCCAGAAAAACCCCAGGGCTACAGCGGCAATTTTGTGTGTACCCGCAAACCACCGAGCAAACGCGACCCGGATGGCGGCGATCGCTTTGCCAGTTATATTAGTGGTCGCCAACTGTTTTACGATTGGGGCCGTGAGCAGGCCATCCAGCTGAGTATTACTGCGCTCGACACCGAGGGCCAGCAACCGCCGGCACTGACTAGCGAACGGGGAGCACAACAGCTGCGGAATATGGGCGGCATTATTCGCGGCCAAATGCATTTTTGGCTAGCGTTCTACGATAAGGTGCTTAACTGCAATCAAAGCCATGCCGAGCAAGGCCGCTACTATATGCCGGTCAATGCTTACAACCAGCCCAACGCCGCGTCAAAGGACACCGGTGGCGGTATGAGCACCAATATTTATGCGGGAGGTATTTTTGATTTAGCGGAAGACGAGGCGCTCTACATTGAGGCCAGTTACAGCGGTGAGGCGGTGTACACCAGCATCCACCTTGGCAACCTATGGGGCGAGTCGCCGGACTACGCCAATCATCAAAGCAGTCTCAATGGCTTTCAAACCCATATGCCGGAAGATGGCGTGCAGCGCTGGGTGGTAGCACATCGTGACCCCGGCGTGCCCAACTGGATTGACACCACCGGCCTGACACGAGGCTACCTATCAAATCGCTGGGCCTACTGCCAATTACCGCCACAAGAACAGTGGCCCAATATTAAAGCGCGCAAAGTCGCCTTTGAGAATATTCCGGCCTGCTTCCCGCCGCAGACGCCACGTATCAGTGCGGCGCAACGCAAGGCGGTCATTGCCGAGCGACAACAACATGTGCAAAAACGGTTTAGAGTATTTTAATTTACAATATGATCGACGGGTACTCCGCCATCAGTGTAAT
This sequence comes from Zhongshania sp. R06B22, assembly GCF_040892595.1. Lineage (NCBI taxonomy): Bacteria > Pseudomonadati > Pseudomonadota > Gammaproteobacteria > Cellvibrionales > Spongiibacteraceae > Zhongshania > Zhongshania arctica. Next base: position 3,103,692 of record NZ_JBFRYB010000001.1, read on the forward strand.
AGCGGAAAATTTAACATAGGAAAAAAATAATGAATGTATTAGTTGTAGGTGGCTCAGGCCTTATCGGTGGCGAAATTGCGCTACACCTAAAAAAGCACGGTCATGATGTGACGATTATGGCGCGCAAGATTCCCCAAGCACCGGTGCTTGCGGCCCTACCCTTTTTACAGGGCGATTATGTTAATGATGACTGCGACGATGGCCGCTTAGCAGGATTTGATAGCCTAGTCTTCGCCGCCGCTGCCGATATTCGCAATCTGCCCTACGATGGCTCGGTGACACCCGAGGAGTTTTATACCAAATACAACGACGTGGCCGTACCAAGATTCTTTGCCGCCGCCAAAGCGGCCGGTATTCAGCGGGCAGTCTATATCGGCACATTTTATCCCGTGGTTGCACCAGCGCAAATTGGCCAGTGCGCCTATGTAACGTCACGCCATAATACCGATGTCGCCGTGCGTGCTTTGAACAGCGCCGACTTTAAAGTTTGCTGCCTCAATGCCCCCTTTGTGCTGGGGCAAATTCCAGGCTTGGACACGCCGCATATCACCGCCTTGCTACATTATGTACAGGGCGCAATTCCCGATCTGCCATTGTTTGCGCCACAGGGCGGCACCAACCACATCAGCTCACACTCGCTGGCCCAAGCCGCGCTCAATGCTCTGGAAAACGGTGAAGGTGGCAAAGGCTATTTAGTCGGTGACGAAAACTTATCATGGAAAGACTATCTGGAAATGTGGTGTGAGGCGGCCGGCAATCCCCGCCAATTAGAGGTGCGTGAAGACGATCATCCTATGCTGCCAAATGTGATTATGTTTGCAGGCGCTGGGGCCAGCATTCAATACGAGCCAGAAGACATGGCGGTCCTGAAATACGACCGCCAATGTATCCGGCCTTTGATACAGCAGATAGCGACTTCGTTGAGCGTTGTCGAATAAAGTCACTCGCCGAGGTGCTCTTGGCGCTTGGCGCTTGGCACTTGATGCTTGTGTCCCTACCCCCCGGCTCCGCGCATCCGTCTCCGTTTCTAGGTATGCGCGCAGTGCTTCCCCCGCTAATCAAAAATCTCAAATCAACTGGCAAATGTGATGTCGCGATCAAGTAAACTCCCATCTACCAAATGTGGTTATGGCGATTAACTGATTCGGAAACTAAATATTAAAAGACTCCAATATCTGATATAGATCAATTGCCCGATAAAGATTCAAAAAACATAGATGTAGACGGAACTTCTTTTTGCCACACCCATGCTAATACCGGGGTTATAAGAATTCTCAATGAACAGCTTCATCGCCCCAAAGTTCTTTTAAGCGCTTGTCGCGGCCACAGTTCCAACGATACGCCTTGTAACGAATTGAACTTTTCTTATAAAAATCCTGATGGTAACTTTCGTCACCTTTTATCGGATAGAAAATAGAAGCACTTAAAATGGGTGTAACAACTTTCTTATCAGGGAATTTATTCTCAACGTCTCGTTTAGATTGTTCAGCAATCTTTTTTTCCGCCTCATTGGCCACGAAAATTGCACTTAAATAACTTTCACCCTTATCACAAAATTGGCCTCTTGAATCGAAGGGATCGATATTCACCCAGTAATAATCCAGCAACTCTTGATAACTTACCTTATTGGGATCATAGGTGATCTCAACCGCTTCATAATGACCTTTGTGGTTACCATTGTATGTGGGGTTCTTTAGGGTTCCGCCCGTAAAGCCTGAGACCACATCGCTCACGCCGTCCAGCTTTTCAAAATCTGACTCCATACACCAGAAACACCCTCCCGCCAGAATAGTTTTATCTGCGGCCACATTAGAAGCATATGACAATAAGTTTGCTGCCAAGATAATAAATACCAGTGTACTTTTCATAACACCCCATTCACCTAAGTTATCATTCTGAATACCGCCATCTTGGCACATATCACCCAGCTTGTGATGGTCATTAAAGGTATATTGTTGACCCAATTTGCTCTCTCCCTATATTTTTGTTCTTGCTAAGGTATCTTCTTAGCAGCGCCTGATATACGGCGTGATAACACATAATAAAATATGCCCCCTTGGGCCGCGTCAAAGAGGAAGAAGAGATGAGTCAATGCCCTTTCGCTAACCTACTTAGCCTAGACACATACCAAAACGGAATGCCCTACGATGAGCTTGCGAAAATCCGAGCGCAGGGGTCCATGATGTATATGGAGGACCCGGAAAATGGGGTGCCCTACTGGGCAGTAGTTAAGCGTGACGCCTTAGACTATGTCTCTCAAAATCCGGATTTATTTTCTTCAAACCTGAAAGGCGCCTTCCCCATGGAAGTACCTGAAGGCGAGGAAGACATTCAGGCGATAATGCAAGAAAACATCATTATCTCTATGGATCCACCAAAACACATGAAGTACCGCAAGATAGTTCGCGATGCCTTCACCCCAAAAGCAGTAAGTAATATGGAAGACTGGCTACGCCAGAGTGCACGAAGCATTATTGATCGTGTGGCCAGCAAAGGTGAGTGTGAATTTATCGAAGATGTTGCCGCTGAGCTGCCATTGATGGCCATACTTGAACTATTGGGCGTACCACAGGAAGACCGCAAGCAGTTCTTTGAGTGGACCAATATTATGGCGTTTGCGGATGATCCCGATCTTGCCGTAAGTCGTGATGAAGCCAACACCGTGAGCTTTGAAGTGATGGGATACGCTGCCGAGCTTGCAGCAAAACAGCGCCTAAATCCGACCAGCCAAGTGGTAGAGGCTCTATTGAACGGCGAGGTCGACGGCCAAAAGGTCACTGAAGAAATGTTCGCCTGGATGTTCATCTTGATTATGGTAGGCGGCAACGAAAGCACACGGACGGCAACAGCCCACGGCATGCGCTTGCTAATGGAGCACCCAGACCAGCTGCAGCATTTGGTAGATCATCCCGAAGATATAGCCGATGCCGTTGAAGAGATGCTGCGTTACAACACCGCCTTTATTGCTATGCGTCGCACCGCGACCCAAGATATTGAGTGGAACGGCTATAACATTAAAAAGGGCGATAAAGTCGTACTGCACTATCATGCGGTTAACCACGACGAAGATGTCTTTGGCGACGATGCGATGAAGTTCGATATTCACCGCGCAAAAAGAATGCCGGCATTGCGCCGCGAAATGCGCGCCTTTGGTATTGGCGAACATTTTTGCCTAGGCATGAATTTAGCGCGCATGGAGCTCAATATCATTTTTGAAGAGTTGATCCCGCGCATTCGCAACCCTAAATTTGCCGGCGACGTGACCTATATGCGCTCGTTTTTCATTAACACCATCAAAGCAATGCCCATTACATTTGATGCAACGGCATAGTTTTCGATAGCACAAGGATAGAGCCATCGGCGGCAGGCTTTTTATAAGCCTGCCGCATTGCCCCAGACAAGCGACGGGCGCCCACCGATAAGCTGAATTTGCTTACTCACGCCCACACCGACTCCACAGCTGATGCAATTGTTGCAACTGATCATGCTCTTGCTATAGATTGGGATAAATAACAGGATTAACCCTTACTAGGCTTTTGTCTGAGCAAGAGCCTCAGCGAGGATAGAGCCGCAACACTTTCCGCATGGTATTTGCCATGAACCCTTTACCCGCCAGCGAGATGTTAAACCGTCTGCTGTAACTTCAGGAATAGCTCCCCCGCCTATGAACCCCTTTGACTTTTTTATCGCCAACGAATTTATCTTTGCGGCAACCCAGCTCACGCTTGCGATGCTAGGCATGGGGGCAACACTCACTCCCGGCGATTTTAAGGAAGTGGTACGGGATCCAAGGGGTTTTACTACCGGCGCAGTGATTCAAGTTGTCTTAGTACCATTGGCCTGCTACTTGTTCATTATTGGTTTCACCTTACCTGCCGGTGTTGCCATTGGCTTGGCGCTCTGCGCCGCCATTCCCGGCGGCACCATATCCAACATTTTTACGTTTTTTGCACGTGGCCATGTGGCGCTTTCCATCGCCATTACTGCCATCACCACATTGCTCTGTTTGCTCTCGGTGCCCATCGTGCTTGACTTGCTGGTATACCACCATCTCCCAGGAGAAGTCGTTATTCCCGCTGGGAAAATTGCTTTAGAAATATTGCTGTACCTTTTACTACCACTTGCTATTGGCATGGTGGTGTTGAATCGCGCACCCCGCCTAGCACCGATAGTCTCAAAGTGGGCCATCCGCCTGTCTTTATTTATTATCCTGTTAATCGTTATTGGCGCTTTAGGTGCGGGCCGCTTAGACATGGACGCCTTCGGCGTGCAAAACGCACTGGTGGTTTGGGCGTTTATCGTCGCAATCTGCGCGCTCTCCATTGGAGTGTCCCGCGCGATGCGGCTTGATTGGGCCGATACCGCTGCTATCAATATTGAAGTGGTACTCCGCAATATCAACTTGGGCATCTTGATAAAGGCGTCGCTCTTCCCTGCCATCGTCGGCGTGACTGATCCGGTTGGCGACATGATTTTCTTCACCCTATTATTTTATGGCGCAGCGCAAATGGCCTTTTCAGGGGTATTCATTGTCTTCTATCGCCGCGTAATCGGCGCGGACGTCACCGCCCGTGCCGAGACCTGATAAGCACACAGACATCTCAGTCTTGCCACCTGCCCGTGCGACCTTGCCCAAGCTTAATTGCCTAGCGAAGATAAAGGGCCAACACTGAGCAACAAAGCCATTTCGGGGCTAGAATCCTTAGCGACACACGATGAAATACCGATTAATAGGCTTGAATATCAATAAGTTGATTATTTTCTGAGCAGTCATAGAAATTTGAACCATATTGATCAGAAGTCGTTGACAGAACAAGGCGACATCCATATAGTACGCACCCTGAAGCGCCCGTAGCTCAGCTGGATAGAGTACTCGGCTACGAACCGAGCGGTCGGAGGTTCGAATCCTCCCGGGCGCACCAAACATAAGTCTCTGACTTGTATAAAAAAACCTAGACCTCTGGTCTGGGTTTTTTTATGCCTGAAATTTGGCTGTGACGGGCTCTACCCCATTAACGGGGGATGGCACTCATCAAACCCTGTTTATAATCCCGTCCCACCCGCAGTGAACCAGCACTCGTAATCGATAATTCTCAAAGTTCCTAAAACCATACGCTCGCCTTGAAATCATTTCCATCTTGTTGTGAAAGCCCTCAGTAATACCGTTACTTTTTCTAAATCGCCACATGGCAATAATTGGTGTCATCCAAGACGTTAGCGTCCTCGCCAGTGTGCGCAAGGGGCTGTCGTGCAGCTGCTCCAGTAGCTCAAGATAGCGCGGCAACTTCGTCTTCGCACGGCGGGCGGTTAGGGTCTTGAGTAACGTAAAGCGAATCAGCTTTTGTTTAGCCACGTAGAGCGCCTGCAATGTTGGATACTCGGCGAGGTAGTTCATGAGATTTGCATGCTGTTCATCGCTCAAATTCCACTGGTGCCGACGCATCAGGCTGATTAATCCTCTGTTTTTCCGGCCTTCGGGATCATGCTGCTGCCAGACTTTTAAAAAGTGTTGGTTAATCAATCTCACAACGTGGAATCGGTCGGCCACAATGATGGCGTTAGGGAAGTAGCGTCGGGCAATGCTGCGGTAAGTTTCAGACAGATCCATAACAACTACCTGAACCTTGTCTCGCTCCCCCAAACCCCGCAAATAGCGGCGTAAACTCGGCTCAGAGCGCCCAAGCTTCACGTCGAAGACCTTGTGGTTCTTAAGGTCGACAAACGTGGTGGCATAGCCTTTTTTACGAGTGAAGAAGTGCTCATCAATACCGAGAACCCGAGGGCATGGTCGGTTCGCCATTTCAGATCGCTTCTGAGCAATATGGTGTTGATACCAGCGCTCGACAGTGGCTGCGCTAATGAGGTGAGTTCGCGAGAGCTTGCGCTGGGTCACGCCGCCATCATGTGCCTCGAAGACTTCCAGTCGATACGCCTCAGTGGCGCGGTAACGCGGCCGAATACCCGTGAACGAATGACGGAAATAACGCTTACACTCCTGACAATGGTATTTAGGTACCCGTAGGTGCAAAGTCATCACCTGATTCCCCTGACGAGTGTGTTTCACCGTCCTGACATGGGTAGCCTTAATCCTCAGTCCATCGCCTTGGCAATGCTTACAAGGCGGCCTGTGCACAGGCTTTGCCCAGACTTCGATCCCATTCCTGCGAACTACCCGTTCAATCTCAAGGCCAGGTATGCCTATAATTCTTCCTGCGTGGGACATCGGTATTCTCCATTAAATTGATCTTCGCAAAATCATTTTAATGAATGCCGGTGTCCCCCGTTAATGATGAAGAGCCTAAGAAACCACATCGCCCTCAACATATGTTTTTCGGCCAGTGCCGGACTCAAACTGAAAATATGTAAGTGCACCAATGGCTAGGCAAACAGCCAGGACGCCGGCGGTTAACTTGATGTTCAATTCAACTGACTGCATAACGCTGCGGTTTGGGGCTGACATGGAGCACCTGCGGAATGGCAGTCCCAGCCGAAGGCGATAACACCGTCTTGTTAAGTGCGCCTATTACTAAAATCTTTTCAGGACTACTTTCCATTGCGCCGACTACCTTGACGGTACTCTCGAATAACTTCCCGAAGGAAACCAATGCCTCCAAAGAAAAACAGCCAAAAGACCACAGTTACAGCGATAAATACTAGATAGTTACCTATGGCTACACCCCAATCAATCGGTCGCGATTTTGAAATGTAGGGAACTAGCTGCATAGCTAGTCCACCGAGTAGAAACACAGTTAGGATCAATAAGTAATTTTTCGAGTCCTGCTCCATAAATCTCACTTGTACACTTAACGTTGCCAGCACACGCTGGTTTTTTGAGCGAAGCGAGAAAAACCAGTCGTGTGGCTGGCCTTGTTATGTGAGTTCACCTGCACGGATTATCGCCTCAATTTTAGACAGTTCTGAAAGTAGTTCCGATATCGCCACCTTAGCGTGCCTACTTACCTTCTTATAATCCCAGTAGTGGATTACGCACGCATTTTCATCGTTTACGGGCACAAGCCAAAGCTGCCACTTTTTCTCGTTAATATCTAAGATATCTGCCGACCTAACATCCTCACCTTTATATTCTCGCTGAATGAATATATCTGATGAGCTAGCCCATGCATTAAATGAATTATCTACTTTAGTGAAATCCATGCTATTTACACATAACGCCTTTAGCAGCGGCGGCCGGTACGGCCGTCCGGCCCCGAAGGGGCTTTACTGGCTATACTTGTTAAGTGGCGCCTCAGTTCTGGCACTGAATTAAACATACCATGACCCTCTATATAGCCTACGTGGGGTAGAAACTCTATGAGGTCAAGACCCGTTGGAAATGGAACGAGATCGTAGACGCCCGAAACTACAGTGAAACTACCCTTTTTGTTGGGTTTGGAAAACTCTGGCTTTAAGTTAACACCGTATTCGTCCCAGAATAGACACTCTCCGTTTTCTACATCAATGCCTTCACAGGCTGCAATTGCTTCAGACTTAGAGGGGAAGACCTCCAAGCCCCGATCATCGGTAGAAAACACGAATACCTTCATAGCCACTTAACGCCTAAAGCAGCGGCGGCACAGCCGTCCCGCTGCCTTTATTTGTTACATTTTGAAATATGGTGACTAGATTGCTTAACGCTTCAGGCTCCCACCTTTTCGACGAAACGCGACCGCCACTAGATGGCTCTGAGTAAATTTTAAGGCTAGAGTAAAGCTGCTCAATAAAATTGAAATCAGGCCAATCTTCACCAAGTTCCTTTGCAAGATACCCCAAACTTTTACATTTCCATAAATCGTCGGCAGCTTCATCGATATATGTCTTTTGCTTAGTCGAAATATCCGCTAACCAATCGCCACCATTCTCGCCTGTTTGAATAAAGCCTCTAATTTCGCTATCAGAAAACCGGTAGGCCTGGCTGTAGACCTCAACACAACTTTCACCTATTTCCTTTTCTATCTTAGCGATTCTATCTCGATGCATCGCTGCGATATCGGCTTCCGAGAACAATGGCACAACATAAGCAAAAACCAGGAAAAACCCAAGCGCAAAGAAAACCCCTAGAGTTAAAGATATAAATGCATATTTAACGTATTTCAAAGTGCACCACTCAAATAAATGTAACAGCAAATTCAAATGCGTTGCGCTTTATAACTCGTGTACATAGCGAGTCTAAGCCTTGAGATGATTAAGCAGGATAATTCTATTTAAATCAGAGTGATAGTAAGCCTGAGATGGTTTTTTCATTTGTGTGCATCCTGCATTTGATGTGGCATCCCCGTAGCACAGAGCATAATCACTTCTCAATAAAAATCAATTGCTTAACTGAATTCCACCAGAATTAGTGAGCGCCATGCTGCTGAATACGAGTTTGACCGCGTCAGCGACTGACCGCTATTGTGACATTAGAGCCAATCATTCCCAGTAACTAAGGGGCATCTCCTGATCTGGTAATAAGCAGACGCTCTATCATGGCGTCTCTTGGTCGATCGATATCAGACGCCCCTTAATATCTATTCCGCAAGTCGACGAGGTGCGTCGATGTTCTCATGCAGTACCCGAACGATAAGAATGTAGTGTTTTTCTAGTCGATAAAATACCAAATGGTGCTCTTGGTGAAGCTGGCGATAACCGGGGAGTACGTGACTATAATCGAGTCCCAGTTCAGGATAATCGATCAGCTGATTGATGCCACGCTCCAATTGATCCAAGTACTTATCCGCCTGATCAACACCCCACTCGTTGCAAGTGTAGACCCAAATATCGACGAGATCAGATTCCGCCTCGGGCGTTATTTCAAGACCAAGCACTACTCAGCAGCCTTGATAAGTTTACGCCCAGCCCTTTTAACAGCAGACATATCTAGCGGACGCGATTTGCCACTGGCCTCACCCTTCTTAAGCGCCTGCCTAAGCTCTAAAAGACGCTCTTGGGAATGCTGATCCTGCCTGATAAGGTGGCGGATGTATTCACTGTCGTTGCCGAAATGCCCACCATCAATCTGACACTTCACCCAGTTTTCTTGTTGTTCCGTTAGTGTGATAGTTTTCCGATGCATACTCATGGCGGATCCTACGTCAGCTTGAAAGGTATGATAATATCATACCAATACCTAGCCACAAATCAAAGCTAATATGACGCTAGGGCCTTTCACTAGCTTTTCATGCCGCATATAAAGCGAACGGTTAAAAACACGCAATACGATGAAAGTCGCAAGTATCTCTATGACCTTCACGCCTTAAGCAGAAGCGAGAGGTATTTGCGCGACCTTCTGGCTTAATGGCTTACGCTTTTTCAACGATTATCCGATAATAAAAAGTATTAGGTTTGTCAGAGGATTTTTCCGCAATCATCAGCTTTTGCTCCTCTTTACTCTTCCGCTGAAGCAATCTGTCAATTTTATTTAATGGCTGCTCTGGAAAATACATTTGTGTGGTCAGTTCAATATATCCCTTTTTGGTCACCTTAAAATGAATATGTGGCGGTCGCGACCAGCCTCCTCCAACAGGATAAATACCTGGAAACACAGTACTAAATCGAAACTCTCCGTTCCGTCCACTCGGCACTATCGCCCAGCCCTGAAAGTTGTCGTCGACAGGTGCCGGATTAGGATCATGTGGGTGAGAATATCTTCCAGCCGCGTTAGCTTGCCATAGATCGACGGTAGCGCCTTCGATAGGATTGTCTTCGGTATCAATAACGACGCCATGAATGACGATATGCTGCCCCAAGGCCTTTGCTTTGCGTCCCTTAACCTTGGTAAGGTCAAAATCTGTATCTTGCTGCGCAATCAATGGATAGAACGGACCCTCTATTTCTGTCGGTGTTTGCAAACCTAAGGTCAAATTCCCATTACTTGCAATTGCTTGACCTGCGACACCTAAACTTCCTAGGGCTCCGGCTTTGAGAAAGCGACGACGGTTCATTTAAACCTCCTTTTAGCATAACGCCGGAATCATTGTGACGACGCAGTTGCTGTACACGTTGATTGCCTTGTTATGCGCCTGAATGCTTTTTTTGAAGTCTTTCTGGTGCAATTGCCCACCATACGAACCAAATAAATAAAAATTGAAATGGTAAGCGAATATATAAAAACAACTCCGAGATATCTTTGTATTTTTCAGGGTGTAAAGCCATGTTTATATTAGCTGGATAGACGGCAACAATTAATGCGATCAAGCAATAGCCAGCGAGCAAACGAGTTTGGGGTACTAAAATACCGATTGCACCCAAAATTTCAAATACACCACTGATGATGACGAGTTCTTTGTGGTAAGCCAAATAATCCGGCATCGCCATCATAAAAAAGTCAGCCACAACAAAATGAGCGATACCGCCGATCATAAAAAATAATGCAATAACTAAAAGTGGGATGCGAGGCATCAGTTATTCTCCGGATTAAATTTTTTCACATAATGTTTCGTTAAGGGGCGAGCTTTTGCCCGTCTCAGTGAGCGAAGCGAACGATTTGAACCCGTTGTTAAAGGGCATTACTCACACTCTGTTTTTGGTAACTCAAATAAGTTGAGCTCACCGTTTAATTGCAAAAGCTTCTTGCAGCCAATAAGGCCTAGTGGTTTTCTGTTTGAATCAAGGTGGCTGTATGCCTTAGATGATTTTTGCATCCTGCATTTGGCGCGGCATCCCAGTCGCTTTGAGCATAATCACTTCTCAATAAAAATCAATTACTTAAGTGAATCACATTGGAATTAGTGAGCGCGATGCTGCTGACTACGAGATTGACAGGGAAGCCCCGTTCACTTCACCACTCCACATAGCCTTATAGCGCCATACTGTTGATTCTGCAGCCGTACCCTGTTTGATCTATATCAACGACCGCTAAGCGTCACCAGCCTAATATGATGATCATCGGGGTGGTCGGATTTTCTGGCACCCACTATGCATCGCCTTAATCATCTGAGAAGCCTTAGGTAGTGAGAGGCCCCTTGTCTTCGCGCAACGCCAGTGCGCTTATATGTCAGTTTTCCGTGCTGGCGCGGATGTGGTAGCAATCACCAAACGTCGAGAGAGATATCATGGTCAGTACTACTAAAGAAAATATTGATGCAAATCGTCAAAAAGTGATGCAGCGCCTGCGTAGTGAGCACACTTATATCGCTACCTTGCGCGAAGCGATGTCAGTCGAAATTAACAAATTGAAGCGTCGTACAGAACCAGATCTTGTGATGTTAAGAGATATGCTGCGTTACTTGATGGAGTATCCCGATGTGCATCACCACCCCCTAGAGGATCAGCTGTTTGCAAAGTTAGTTACACATAAAGATGGCGTGCGTTCAGAGGTTCTTGAACTGCTGGCTGAGCATAAAGATTTGGCCAGAGAAAGTTTGCACCTATATCACAAGCTAGATGCTTTGGTGCTCGGTGATGAAAAATTACAAAAAAACCTGTTGCGGGCAAGTTTGACAGATTTTCTAGAGCTATATGGTGAACATGTGCGCCGAGAGGAAACGATTGTTTTTCCTGCCGCTGAGACTTTGTTAAGTCCTGAGGAGTGGCGAGACATTGCCCGCAAACTGCACACGATAGATGACCCGGTCTTCGGTATGAACGTGAGTGAGCAGTATGCACGGCTGCGCCGGAGAATATCTGAAGGAGTAGACACTGCGGTAGCAAATGTTGTTATTTCAGAACTACTGGGGCTGTATGCATTGATTGATGCTTTTGGTGCTGTCTCAGAGGGCGCCGAGGAATTAATAGCATTTAATAGCCAGCAACTTCGCGACTTCAAACGGGAAAATCGTATCTTGTTCAGTGATTCTGATTCTGTGGCGGAGGCCATGAGTAATGCTATAAAAGTGAACCGCCGATTGATTGAGAAAGGCTGGTCGCAGCACTTCGAAATAATGAAAAAAACTGCGCGCGCAGCCTATCTGCCATTCGCGGAAAATGCCGGCGCGATTGTGAGTTTTAACGTTCGTGGTTAGTTAATACGGGAGCTAAGTAACTGTCCACTGTGTTAATCAGGATGATTCTACCGTTCAAAGGCCAAAACAGTGACTGACGGCTATTGCGTGTGGATTCAAATGATCAACGCAACACTCTAATCTGTAGAAGCAGAACAGGAGTGTCGTCCATGAAACAAAGAAAACGAATCCACTACTCAGAAGCGCAGAAAGCCAAAATGTGGGATCGCTGGGAAAAGGGTGATTCCATACATGCTATAGCCAGAGCCTTCGATCGCTATCATAGCTCCGCAAGTAATATCCTCACCCAGAATGGTGGTGTCAGAAACCGCGCTCCCATCTCATTGACGTTGGTAGAGCGCGAAACTATTTCAAGGGGCTTAGCTAGCCAACAAGACCTGACCCCGATGGCTTGTAGCATCATTAGCTCCAAGTAGGCGGCTGCGCCACGCTGGATGTATCGTTGTTGGCCTTTCAAAAATGGCGTCTTTCGATTTATTCTTTGCGAGTGCTTTTGTGATCGCGTCGCTTTATCCACGACCAGTCTTCTTCACCCTGCGACAGAGTCGGTATAACGGACTCCGACCGGGCTGCTAGAACGGGGCTGGTCCGGAAAGTGACTGATATGTTTTTGAGGGGCGTCGCTATAGATTTCTGTGGGAGGACGATTTTCTGAACTGGTAAGCGATCCACGGTCAGCGGGATGCTGCCGTGTGGATCGGCGATGATCGTGAGGAACTTCGCCCTGTCGTTCAACCGTAGCTGGAACGTGGACTCCGCCAGCACGTAGCCGCAGTCCGGGCCGGATGCCCCGTCGCGGTTTTTCTGCGTCGCGTCCGAGGAACTGGCGGGATGGCAGGTCGGGCGGAATCGTGCATAGTCGTCCTCTAAGAAGCAGCCGATGGCGCCATTGTTGGGATCGCCACAATCGCCAACCCACGTGTCCAGTTGCTGCTCCGTAATGGTGCTCTTGTCGTGCTCTTCAGCACCCTTTGAATGTTCACACTCCGAGGTCTTGTCCACCTCGATCTTCACCGTGGCGCGCACCACCGCCAGCGGCCGACCAATCAGCGTTGCGAGGTTAGCATCGCGCAACTCACTCAGAGAGTCCCTTTTCTCGCGGGTCACTTCAATAACCTCGAGCAGGCTTGTCAGCGGATGGGTGGTGTGCAAGCCCAAGCGGAGAAGCGTGTTTACGAGTCGTGCGAGGTGAGGGTTTGGGATATCGAGCGGCGCACCAAGCGGTGTGGCGGCGCCAGGTACACTGCTCCACTTGAGTTTAAAACCCACGTTGTTCGTCGGGACGACCGCCCCAAGGCTCCTGCCCTCGGCATCGAACACCAAGAGTGTATTGTCCAGGTGGTTCGCTAACACCCACCCGCAGATCGAAGAGGCGAGAGCCTCAGGACTCGACTCGCGCTCATCGTCGCTCGCGTCCACTAATTTGAAGGTCACGTGCATGGACTGGCGGTGTACGGGCATAAACCCACCTCATTGATACACGGGACTTGTTTCTTCCCATAGATTTGGATCGTCGATTCTGGCCAGATAACTCTGCAATAAGCGGAAAAAAGTCATTGGCTATACTTTGTAATGCTGCTGAATACGAGTTTAACAGCTTTAAACAAAATAGGCCTTATGCGCTATTCTCCACCGTATACAACGCAAATCATTAACAGGTATTACCACCTGTAAAATAAATAATTTAAGAGGATTCATTCATATCGATTGGCGGAGAATAAAATTTGTTTAAGTCGGCAGGTTTTCACATCGACAACTTCGCCGTCTTGATCCACGACTAGCCAAAGGTAATGCCGTTACCATTGATCGATATAAAACCTTCGTCAACGTATAACGTATCACCATAGCCCCGGTGATTCCGTCGCCATCAGCGTGTTTAAATAGCGCCGAATTTGATGCAACAGAGCCGGATAGCCTCACGACTACAGTGAGCCCGCGCTCGACCATTAAATCCTCTATATCGCGGGGAAACCGGTGGCACTTGTAGTTGTTGATACTCCACATTAGCAGAAACTATGAGTTAACTTGGCAATACCAACGCGGGAGCACTGGCTGTTTCTTGGCATTGAATTACCATCGATTTCAGATAAATAATTTCAAAATGAATTGATCCAGATAATTAGCTGAAAATGCCCAATTTGAAATAAGAATACCATTTACACATGAAATCAGCGGGTTCATTTTGACTGCTATTCGACACCTAGAATCGAACAACAGTCGCAGTGCTAGATAGAAGTGCTCTACTCATTTCGCCTTCCTAAAAACTAGCGGGCGCGCTATGACTGAGCCTACTGATAAAAAAGCACCAATTAAAGTGCTTAATAGCAGCGTACAGAACCACATCACCCAAGGACAAGTACCACAACGTGGGGACATATTTGGGGGCAACTACCGCATCCCAAAACACCTTACCCCCAAGTAGGAGCAATAATGGGACTCACCTACCCTGAACTTCAGCAGGCGCAGTCAAAACGCTCTAGCGCCAGCGCTTGGATATCTGTAGGCCAAGACTGCGCGAACGGTCGGCGAAAGCATAGTGACCCACCGTGCCGAGATTACTATTGGCTAGAGGCGTATCACTGGCGTAGCCAATGGTGCGCTCGTCGGTCAAGTTTTTAGCCACGAGAGCGATATCCCAACCCCGATCTATATGTGCGAATCCCAAGCGACCGTTTACTTTTACATAGCCGTCTTGCTCCATACTCGGGTCGAGATTCGGCGTGGGGTTGAACGCTGAGGTAAACACAAAATCCAAACCGCTGCGCATCTCCCAACTACGGCCCAACTCAAGACTGTAGACAAAACCGAGGTTACCGCTGATATCCGCAGCATACTGATTGGTCTTACCTTTGAAGTCACAGAACGGCACGCCATCGACATAGGAGTCGGGAAGCGGCGCATTATTTGAATAGCCACGGCCGGCATTCACCCGGTCTTGGTAGCACTGACCATTTTCGTAGTCAGTAAATTCGAAGTCCAACCAGGCCATGGAAAAGCTGACCAGCAAGTTTTCAGACAGCGCCGCACGACCATCCAATTCAATCCCCATTGTCCGCGCCTCACCGGCATTGCCGACATTAAAGCCCAGCGTGCCATCAAATACACTGACCTGCAGATCGGTGTATTCGGTGTAGAAAAATGCCACATTGAGTTCCATCACACCGTCGAACAGGGTGTTCTTGGCACCCACTTCAAAACTATTGGCCACCTCGCGATCGAATTCAAAGCTACCTACAATATTGCGGGTATTTAAGTCCGGCGTCAGCGGGTTATTGTCGTGGTCTTTAATTGCATCGTCGGGTGACGGTGATGAATTCGAGCGTGCATCGTAGCCACCAGATTTGAAGCCTCGCGTCAGTGTCGCGTAAACCATGGATTCATCAGTCGCCTCCCACTGCACCGTTAAAATAGGCGAGAAGAAGTCTTCTGTACGTTCGCCGCTCAAATCGTGGCGTTCGCTGAGAAAGGTCCTGCTGGTGATCGCGTCTAACTCACCCTCGGGGCGACGCTGGCCAGTATCGAGGTCAAAGAAGTCGAAGTAACGACTGCCTTCCTTTTCTTCATAGGAATATCGACCGCCGAATGTTAAGCGCAGCGTGTCAGCGATATGCCAGGTAGTTTGTAGAAACGCGGATGCCAAAAACGCCTCCGTCGTGAAGTCTCGTTTGGCGTTTAAACCGGCAACAATATCTCCTGCATCTCCCGGTGGAAACGACCCTCTACCACCGATACCTTCTAGGTTGCCAGCCTGTATAGCCGCCAAGGCATCGGAATAATCCAAAGCATTCAACAACTCAGGAATGGCAGTCCAGCTGCGATCAATATAGAAGCCATCTTTAAAAGTTAATGAGCTTTTGTGCAAATACAGACCACCAATAAACTCAAAATTTTCAGCGGGCGGTGATATCCAACGAAACTCCTGGCTGTACTGTTCATAGTCTTCTGCCAAATCTAACTTGAACAAATTACCACCGGTAAAATCGCAATCGCAGGTTTCAGTGAACTCGTAGTTCAAAAAAGCCGATATTGATGTGAACTCATGGTCATTCACACGGCTCTGTATTTTTAGAATATGGGCGCCCACTTTGTTATTGCTGAAGTCACCATTATTGGAACGCTTTAAATCTTGGTAGTTATTCAGCACCGAACTGTCTTCGTCAATTTGAATCACCACTGCGCCAACAGGTTGACCACCAATCACCAAACCGCCGATCACCAAATTGGTTTCATCCAGCATCTCTGCATAGGTGCGACCGTTAAAGTCATCGCCCTGAGCACCCGTTGTTACCGGGCGCACTGAAGGTCGGTCGTTAACAATTTCTATCTGCCTCCCGGTACCATCAAAAATACTCTGCTCAGTTTTAAACATCACGCTGGTGTTATCACCGAGGGCCCAATCAAGTACCAGTCGCAGGGTCATCTCGTCGCGACTTGGTTCATCGCGATTCAAAGTGAGATTTTCCATATAGCCGTCGAAACGCTTTACTCGTGCAGAGGCCCGCAGCCCAAAAGTGTCAGAGACTGGCGTCGACACCATGAAATCGTAGACCTCCTCCCCGTGACTGGGCTCATGAACAACCGAGACTAAAGCCTCAAATTCCTGTCCGGGCATTGCGCTAATAAGATTAAGCGAGCCAGCAATACTGTTCTTGCCCTGCAGAATATTTTGCGGACCCCGCAATACTTCTACCCGCGCCAGGTCCATAAACGGCGATCGCGACAGCTGGGCGCGACCATAGGAGACGCCATCAAAATACATACCCACCGACTGTTCAAAGCCTTGATTTATGCCCGAGCCAATGCCGCGAATATAAATATTGGTGCCGATAGCCGTTTCCGACATGGTGAGATTGGGCACATAGGCCGCCAAGTCTTCAATTTTGTCGATGCCCGCCTCAAATAACTTCTCACCACCCACGGCATTAACCGACACTGGCACGTCTTGCAGGCTTTCGGAGCGCATGGTCGCAGTCACCACTACCTCCTCCAGTTGAGCCGCATTAATCGGCGACGAGACCAGCGCAGACAAAAGCAGCAAGGAAACACCGAAATTAATAGAGCGTGATCCGCCTGCACAATGAGAAGCGTTGATGACAGTGGCGTAATTTTTAGACAACGAGGCTAAGCCGAATATATACATAGGAGACCTTTTCTATGCCCTTCGTAGGGACTGTTATTATTATGGTTACAGTATTTTGGTTAACGCCAACGCAGAAACAACTTTAGCACCACGGCCAGTCACGCACCCCGCAGCCACTTAACTACCTGCCTCATAACTTAAAAACACAAGCAAAAACCATACAAAATATAGCATTTATCTATCATTAATTATGCATGAAAACACACATCCACACGATCGAATCATAACCCGAAAGCCGAGGAGACTCCATTGTAGCGGCAACGTAAAACTGACAAGAACTTAGCGGCCAATCCAATACTACCCCTCGGCTGCACACAAGCTACGATCACGGTTATGCTGATACGGTCTTGCCTGGCTGTAGTAGGCAATGGACTTCATAAACACCTCTCGTAGACGTCCTGAATGCATTAACACAACCAAGGGTACTGACAAGTTAACTTTCTGAGCTGCAAACAATGACACTCCGCCAACTCAAACAACCGCCCTTTCCCATTCTGAAAACGCACCTTCCCTACGATGACGAAACGTTTCAGCTCGAATCAAATGACGACCAAGATTGAATACATTTGAAACCGCCGCATGAGCCGTCAAAAATTATTGAGCCTGCCGAGCTGACTTGAATTTCCGCATGCCTCGCTCCCTCATCCCACTCAATTCTTGCGATTTCTCGGCGCGGTTATTCTCATATACTTTGATGCTGTGCAGCGTCTCCGGTATCAACTTCCGATGAGCAACACCGCAACACCGCAGCTCCGCAATTGTTATAGGCAGCCCTCGAATAATTCAATGCGGCAGACTGCTCCATTGCCAAAGCATAGCAACAGCTACCGTTACGCTTACCCGAGATACCGATGACTACCACTAACACCGATCCCAAAAAAGTATACTGAGAACAGCGCCAGTCACGGCTATCGCAGCTACAGAATACTGCTTCTTCTGCAAAGCAATGACGGCAGCCGAGACAGCCAATGTTGTTACTGGTTAAGCTAACAAGTGCCTGACCCCTTATGTGACGCTAGAGCCAAACACACCCAGTATCTAAGGGCCACTTCCTGAACTGGCAATAAGCGGACGATAAAAAATACAACATCAGATAGAAATTGGTAGGTTTTTCTACAGCTGCAACGATCTATTGGGCCACACCGCGCCGACTATAAATTGAATATACGACATGCATTCCCGCTCAGGAAAAGCTGCTGAACCTCATCCCCTAAAGCCAACTCATCAATATTTTCAAGCGCTTTGGCAGGCATGATCATTGGGTAATTCGTGCCGAAGAGAACTTTAGTGCGACCGTGGCTGCGCATGAACTCAACCAAAGGCTTCGGATATCTCTTAGCCGTATATGCGGAAGTGTCGATGTAAACATTCTGATGCTTTGTGGCTACTGCTATAGCCTCATCTGTCCAAGGGTAACCAATGTGTCCGGCAACCACTACCAACTCCGGAAAATCCAACGCCACCTGATCTAGGTAGATTGGCCTACCGACCTCCGATGGCATGAGCGGCCCAGTGTGACCAATTTGAGTACAAAATGGGACGCCGAGATCACAACAGGCTGTGTACACGGGATAGAACCGGCGATCGGTCGGTGGAACTTCCCAGAGCCACGGCAAGACTCGTATGGCCTTGAACCCAAGCTCGTTTACGCAGCGCCGAATTTCCCGAACAGCCTCCATTGGCTTCGATATATCTACCGACCCAACTCCAACCAACCTGCCTTGGCCCTCAGCCACGAAACCCGCGACCTCGTCGTTGGAGATCATGACATTACGAGGCGCAACCCAAGCTGAAATCAGACTCCGGTTCACACCGGCCTGATCCATCATAGCTAGAGTCATCTTTACGGGGATTTCCACTGTCGGCATAGGCATCTTCGTCCACTGACGGAGTGACTCAAAGATCGGGTCTTGCGTATGTCTTAAAGTGGGGTGTTGCGCCCAAGCATCAACAATCATCGAAATTCTCTACTGGGGCCCAGGGCCAAAATAACGGACAAAGGCGTTCATTGACTGCCTTGTTATGTGTTTTTCCCCTGAACTTTGGTACGGGGGATTTAAATAGTACATAAACACTAAAATCTCATGTAAGAGTTTTTAATACAAAAACAAATGTGAACCACATGGGCCTCTTTGTATGGACTTCCCAGAGTTTACTAGCCAGTTGATCATTTGAAAATCAGCGACTGACCGCTAATGTGACGCTAGAGCCAAACAATCCCAGTATCTAGACTCACTTCCTGATCTGGTAAAAAACGGACGGTCAATGGGCGATGGATTACATCATTGCCACGCCACAAAGTGGTGATCAGGCTCCGAATTAATGGCCTTGTTAGGAATTTTCTACCCGCTTATTAGGACGCATGTTTCCGCTACTTAATCGCTCTCTAATAATATAAGAGTGCTTACGAACAAGGTCACTGACTTCAGACTTTCTTTCACTAGATTGGGCCTGTTGAATTTCGGCCAAGAACCCATATTTATATCGTTTTTCAAGTATGGGACAACTCGCACCAAGATATTCTTTCGCTAGCTCTTCTGTATCGATATATGCTGCACTAGAATATCCCGCAGCCCTCAAATTTGGACTCAACCAAACACCATCTCGTTCTTGTGGAATCAGCATTCCACCAATCTTTTGGTTAATTTCTAGCGCGATTACCCAATATTTTACCATTGCCATATTAATTTCCTAACGCCCGCATTTGTGACACTAGAGCCAAACACTCCCAGCAATAAGTGCACTGGCCCTATCCATCCACTCTGCTGGCGACATCTGCCCACCCGTTCCGGTAAAACCTGATCAGCTTGCTGCTAAGCAAAACACCTAATCGGCTTCGAGGGGAAGTCTCTTAGGACGCCAATAATAGTAAGATAGCCATAATAGCAAAGCTGTTAACGCCAACCCGCCAATAATCCCAGCCTTCTGTGAATCTTCTGGTTTCAAAATAACAGCGCCATCTACGACTAGCCCACGAACCAAATCGCTTTTAACCTTATGAATTATTGTTATTTGAGCCCCTGGATCAAGCTCTACTCCTTTAAACTTATTACAAGAAAGCCCCGCGCTGCCAAAATTCAGGTGCTCTCCGGAAGGTATTTTAATATCAAATTTATAATGATCACCTCTTAACCTAACGACACATGAAAACTCAATTAACTCGCCCGAAGTGCTCGTATCCTTACGGAGATTCAAAGCCGTAAAACTTACCCATAAAAATACAGACAACAACAACAAAAAGATCGATACAAACTTTCTAAATTTCATTTACTTGGCTCAACATGTTGGAGAGTGTAGTTTCCAATATAAGCAGCATCCAAATAGTTGTTGAGTTGGACTTCCCTTAGTTTACTAGACAAATTGATGATCTGAAAATCAGCGACTGACCGCTAATGTGACGACACTGTCATATTACTCACCTAAAGCCATATTTCCTGAGCTGCAAAGGTAATCCCCCAAATAAATTGCTTCTTTGAACAAGGCCGCTGATTAAATTCGATATACGACAGTCTTACCTATGAAATCATGAAGCGCTCGACACTGGTAACTTGAGAAAAATGTCATTATATCGATGACAACCCATAAAGTTGCCCCCCAGTCGAACCACTGAGCGATTGGAATAAGCTCATACGCATTATGGGGAGCTGCACCAGAGTAAATTGCGCTCGCCGACAACAAGGCAATCACTACCGAGAAGCCCAGCGGAACGATTTCTCTTAGCAAAGCTTGACGGTAACTCATGGAGCCTCCATGTATTGACCTTGCTTTCACCTTCAGAAGCATTTTCCCTAGTGTTTGGCCATACTTGCCATGCATCACTATTCTATAAAGACTGTAACTAACCGCACTGAATAAAAAATACACCCCAAAAACTAGATTTTTAGAATTATTGCCTTCGTAGATAAAGTCCTCAAGAAACATTAACGGAAAGAACAATAACCCATCAACTAACAACGCCCAAAAACGCGGCCAAAAAGTATCATATTGATGATCCGTCGATGTCATATATTTTAACGCCTTGTTTGATATACAGGCTAAAGACAACTAATTATAAGCTTCTTGACCGTCTTTCCCCGCTAGTACTCGTACCATAGCAATAGGATTTGATAATACGTGGATGTATGCAGCCAAGGTATTAGCCTGCCCGGACTTTTTACGTCCGCTAATGTGACGCTAGAGCCAGACGCATCAGCGTTCAGGATGCATTTCCTAATCTGGGTAATAAGCGGACGATCGAGAATACGCAATCCGATGAAGATCATAGATTATTCTGTAGCTTCAGGCATTGAGCTTCAAACCTCGTGTTAGCGCGTCCAGTGGAGATCTTTTTTTTGACCCGAAAGATTTTAATGACTTTTCATGACTTTTTTAAACCTCTTAGTATGGGGATAGAATACTCTTTAGTTTTACGATAAAAATCTTCTTTTCCAGAAACTAATGCGAAGCCAGGCACTGCAAACATTCCCGTCATTACTGAGCCATATTCATAAAAGTAGATTTCACCTGCTACGACGGATATATTTGCACGAAGATCTTTATCCGGCTCCCAAGTGCCCTTATCAAAAAGTACTGTATGCTCTCCAGGCTCTAATTCGATCTCGAAGAATCCACCATTTTTAAGACATCCAATTTTTTTACTATCTACTACCAGGTCAGGACAAAAACCCGAACCATAGAACGCAGCTTGCCTGTAAAAATACGCTATAGCTTTATCGTTCTTAGAATCCGCGACTTGTTGAAAAGCTGGCCCGGTTGCTGTACATGCCACCAATAAAGCGGCGAGTGTAAAGATTAAAAATTTCCTCATACTCTTTCCTTAGTAATAACATTTGTATATCAAGCGCGCTCGGGTTTACCGAAGTGGCAACCCAACATAACTAGCGCAACCTATTGAATTCACTTGAAATAAAGGGAGTTTATGCTGAACCGGGCTTCGATAAAGCGTGCGAGTGCATATGTTTTTTGGTGAGGTCTCATATCTCTTGCCCCAATTTCCCTATGTGGCTTATCTTACGAATCTTTTTCTTGAGAGAGCTGGAAAAACGAGCACTCTGCTCCTTTAAACCGAGCATAAATCTTCGCGAAGAAAAAATATACTGATTTATTAAGCTGGCCGCTATAACTGTATTGTATGTCCGCTTTTGTGACACTAGAGCCAAACACCTTAGCGTTCAGGCGGTGCTTCCTTAAGATGACAAACGGGCGGCGTGGCCGGCGGCCACTGTTCGACTAATAGATGCCAATGATTTACAGCGGTTGCATAGCGCTAACAGCCGTTCTACTTAGTGATCTGTAGTGTAGCGACCGGCAAAGCCAGTTATTCGTCTAAGCAGCCATTTAGGTATTGCACGGCCAGCCAGTATTGCAGCCATGTTCATTGCTCCCGGCACCACAATTACCTCGCCTTTCATGCACGCTTTGTAGCCATCAGCAGCTACCTCATTAACATCGCCAATCAAAAAATCAGGAATATTCAGACCGACGCTATGTTCTTGAGCCGTACTGAGCATATTGGTGGCCGTAATGCCTGGGCACAGCGCAGTAATACTTACGCCGCTGCCCTTAAGCTCTTCAGCCAAGGACTCGGTTAACGACAGCACAAAGGCCTTACTTGCTGCATATATAGCCAAACTGGGTATTGGCTGAAATGACGCAATAGATGCCACATTAAGAACCCGTCCCCTGCCACGCTCTACCATGGCAGGCAAAAAATAATCTAACATTTCAGTTAGGCCACTAATATTTAAATCTAGCATACGGCGGTGAGCCTGGGTGCCAATCTCAACAAACCTACCGTGTTCTAAAACACCGGCATTATTCACTAGCATATCAACTTCAATATCTTGCCGAGCTAAACTTGCGGCCAATTTTTTAGCCGCACCGGGTAGGGATAAATCTGCCGGCTCGACCCAAACCATAATGTTGTGCTCTGCTTGTAGTTGTTGCGCCAGTTCTTCAAGTTTTGCTTGCGAGCGCGCCACCAATACTAGATTGCTGCCGCCCTGCGCGAACAACGCGGCTAGGGATTTGCCAATACCAGAAGAAGCACCAGTGATAAGGGTAGTGTCCATTTTCTGCTCCATATGGGGGGGGGAAATAAACGAAGCTAGGAATCTAGTTCTACGGAAGGCTGCCACCACCACACTTTTTGCTACTCACATGTGGGTTCACATCGATATGACTAGAAATTGAGCCCGGCATTGGAACTTATACTAGCCGTCCATCGCGAATAGCGCCACTAAGCTCCTAGACCTCTCCATCGCCTGCCCAAACGATATCGCTTTGTCATCATCGGCATAGAACATGACATCGACAAATTTCTGGTACTCGCTACGGCAGGATATTGTGTTATCTACCTGTCTAAGCGCTAGGCGCAATGATTGATAGGGGGACTGCTCTAGCTTGAGCGCCCCGGACAACTGGGCAACGGCAAAAGCGGTATAGCAAGATGAACAAACATTAGGGTTTGCATAACGAACAGATCGATATTGGCCCACCGCGCTTATTACCGCGCGGCGGGCCAAATTGAATACCGGCCACAACTACGCAGCTTTAATATACGGTGCGAGATAATCAACTGAGTATGCCCACAGCTTCTCTGCCAATTCTTCATCGCGGCCAAGCTTGGTCGGCTTTGCCTCAGCGTTATTAGCAAAATAACGGCCGCCAATACCATCGAGCGATGGGTGGGTGGCGACAAAGCAGCTCGTTGAAGCGCCTTGGGGAATTGACTTGGCGATAGACATATCGAGTAGTCGTTTAACCGGCGCAGTTTTCATGGCGATACCAACTAGCCCACCCACGTCGCGAGCGAGGTTGGTGTTAATAACTCCAGGATGGATAGCATTGGCAGTAACGCCGGCGTCGCCGAGATGTCGATTAAAGGCAATGGCGGTTAATAGATTGGCCAGCTTTGCCTGCCCATAAAATTGCCACGCGCCGTAGCTTTTGGCCGCATCAAGATTGTCAAAATCAATGCCGCGTTTACTCGCTGCCATGTGTCCGGCGCTAGAGAGCATAACAATACGTGCTTTATTGGCTGCCTTTAGCTGCTCCTGAAGCAAATATACCAGCAGGAAGTGGCCCATATGGTTAGTTAAGAACTGCAGCTCTAGACCGTCTTTTACCTGCGGTTTCGGTAAGGCCATAATACCGGCGTTGCAGATAATGACGTCGACAGGGATGTTTAGGGCTTGAATGGTTTCGGCACAATTTTTTACCGACGCCATATCGCTTAGTTCGCAGACCACCGGAGTCGTTTTGCCAGTGATGCTATCGCAGGCTTTTTGGGCTTTTTCCATGCTGCGAGCGCAGGCGATGATATGGGCGCCACGCAAGGCCAATACGCGCATAGTTTCATGGCCAATCCCGGAGTTTATGCCGGTAATAACAATATTCTTACCGCTGAGATCTCTGCCCTCAGTAACGGCTTCGGCGTCAGCTTTTTTTGAAAAAATCTTTTTTCTCATGATGCTACTCTTTGTAATTAGCGGGAGGGTTAACGGGCGACTGCTATACCCTACAGCATACCCGAGGCGAGTAAGACTGCCTATTTATGGATGCGATGTAATATACGAAGTGGCTGGCCGAGACCAAACGGCCCTTTCACTACTTAATGACCGCTTGCAGATTTAAATCTGGATAACTGACTATACCATCCCCCGGATACTAATAGCCTTGGGGAACCTCACCACTGCCTCAGGTCATACCAGAATCAATGTCTAGACTAAATTACTTTTT
Source organism: Zhongshania sp. R06B22 (assembly GCF_040892595.1). NCBI lineage: Bacteria > Pseudomonadati > Pseudomonadota > Gammaproteobacteria > Cellvibrionales > Spongiibacteraceae > Zhongshania > Zhongshania arctica. The sequence goes on from NZ_JBFRYB010000001.1 coordinate 3,128,511, forward strand.
GGCGGTCTTCACTTAGCTTGCGGTGAGGCCTAGCATGCCCAAAATATCTACAACACAGATTAAAAAATAGCTCTTAAAGCCATCAAATTAATATGTTGAATTAGGCGTAGCTTCCGGATTTACTTCACCATAAACCTCGTCGGGGTCAACGTCGTTAATGAGTAAGACTTCTCTGACTGCCTCAATATGATCCAGTACTTTTTGGTGGCTATCGCCATACTCATATTTAGTGACTTCAATGGCTTTCGGCATATAAGTAAACGCAATTTTCAGCGCGTTTAAATCCGACTCGTTCATTTTTTCACTCATGTAAACACTCATTTTTTAATGCATTGTCTGGCGATGTTACCGACATAAAATGGGCTTCGCTAGGTGAATTCAGTGCAAAGTAGCGGAGCGCGTGTTGCTCAAATCAGCTACACCTCGCAAGCAAGGATCCCACGCATCGTCTCAGACACCGCTATGCTGGGGCCACGGGATAATCGCAGTAGCCTTTGGCGCCGGGCGTATACAATGTAGACGGATCGATATTGCTCAGTGGCAAGGCATGCTGAAAACGATGCACCAGATCCGGATTGGCGATAAATGCACGGCCGAAGGAGATCCCGGCAATTTGGGGAGTAGCGAGCGCCGCTGCAGCCTCCTGCTGATTATAACTTTCGTTTAGTATTAACGGGCCACTAAAGTTGGCCTTGGCCAGGGCCACATTGTCTTGGATTTTTGGCATACGAATAACGTGTAAATACGCTAAACCCAGTGGGTCGAGTGCTTGAAGTAAAGCCGCAAAGGTTTCCTGATTATTGTCGTCTGCCAGATCATTAAAGGGGTTGCCAGGACAGATACGCATACCCAGCCGATCCGCTCCATCGACCGCCGCCATAGCGGCGACCAAGTCCAGCACAAAACGCAGACGATTTTGCAGGCTGCCACCATATTGGTCAGTTCGATGATTGGTGCCAGTGGATAAAAACTGAGCCGGTAGGTAGCCACTGGTGCAATGCAACTCCACGCCGTCAAATCCAGCTGCGAAGGCTCGACGAGTTGCGGCCACATAATCAGCAATAGTTTGTTCAATGTCCGCCTGGGTCATTGCCTCTGGCATCACAAAGTCCTGCATGCCGTCTTCGGTATACACCTGACCTTTAGCCGCCAATGCAGATGGCGCAATAGTGCGGGCAACACTGCCATCTTCAGCAACTTTGTTCGCTGGGTGGGCCACCCGACCGCAGTGCATTAACTGCAAAACAATTTTGCCACCTTGGCCGTGAACTGCCGCGCAAATATCAGCCCAGGCCTGTTGCTGGGCTGCGTTATACAAACCGGGGGTGCGACAATAACCTTTGCCCTCAGCGCTGGGGTGAGTGCCTTCGGTAATAATCAGTCCGGCACCGGCGCGCTGGCGATAGTATTCGGTCATCAAGGCATTGGGCATATCACCCATCACGTCGGCGCGGGAACGGGTCATCGGCGCCATCACAACGCGATTAGCAAGTTCAATACGCCCCAATTTCACCGGGCCTAATAATGTTGAATTTTCAATAACTGACATATTGCTGCCTTTTGGAGACTGTATTTACCGAACCCTAATTTTTGGTGCGGGCGTACCCCTGCGCAGGGTATTTAAGAATTCGTCAATGGGTGCAGGGGCAGCCACTTCAGGATTATCTTTTGGCGTATTTAGCCAAAATTCTTTCCAGCTCGGGAACAGATCATGAAAGGCGCCGTGATAGGGTTCGCGGCCCGGCCAGCGCATTTTCATATCGCCAATAGGCGGCTTATTCAAATCTGTGGCATACCAATAACAGGGCAGACGCCGTCGAAAATACCAGCGTCCATCAATACGCTGGTAATCATCCCAATACAACATTTGCATAATGACCCACTCGCCACCGCACTCATGCTCGTTCTTGGAATACAGCACACCCACGGCCTTGTCCGGATCAGTAAACTCAATAATGTGATTACCGACTTGATGCGAGGTGCCAGTGAATTGCTGACGCAGGGTATCGTCTAACCACGCCTTTAAATGACTGCGACCGCTGAGTTCGCGGCTAACTCGAATATCCTCAGCAAATAAATTTACGTGAGCATCGAGATCACGCATGTCGAGAGACAGAGAATACTTAGCAACCAACTGGCGAATTTCGTCGAGTGATTCCAGACGATCTATGCGTGCTTCGATTGACTGCGGCATCATTAATCTCCCCAGGCCGCAGCACCGGTATTCAGTTCAGCCATACGACCGCCATCAACCGGTAGCACTGCGCCGGTAATGTAGGACGCCTCATCGCTGGCTAAAAATAAAATCGCATTGGCGCATTCACGCGGATTACCAATACGTTTCAATGGAATTGTTTTCCCTGTGGCTTTCTGGCTTGCCTCATCGGGATTAACAGACTCTAGCGCGGGCGTAAGAAAGGCGCCCGGTACAACAACGTTACAGCGAACTTTAGGCGCCCATTCAATGGAGGCATTGCGAGTTAGCGCAATCATGGCCGCCTTTGCCGCGCTATAACCGGCGGTTCCCACTGATCCTGCTAAACCACACACCGAGGAGATATTGACCACCGCGCCATGATTCTCTTTCAACTGAGGATAGGATTCACGCATCAAGAACATCGCGCCATCCAGTGAAACTTGGAAGTTCTGCAGCCAAGCGCGAGTGCTATGACTAGCTATCATCCCAGGGACCATCGCCACCGCGTTATTGACAATAATATCGATGCGACCAAATTTACCTATAGTATCGGCCACTAGTGTTTTTACAGCTTCTTCTTTGCTGATATCGACCGACAGTGGCAGACACTCGCCACCCATTGCAGCAATCTGCTCAGCCACCAATGTCAGCGGTTCCATGCGGCGACTGCAAATCACCACCTTGGCACCCTCTTCGGCAAAACGAATGGCAGTGGCCGCGCCAATACCCTGTCCACCTCCGGTAATGATGGCAACCTTGTCCTGCAATCTTTTACTCATAACGCTCTCCTATGGATATTTAATCCGCTTTTTATTATTCGGCTTTAGTGCATTGATCTGCGCCACGCTGAAAATAACAACGGCCACCTATCCATACCTTATCGACTTTAAAATTGAGTAAACTGTCATCACCATCTAATGGACTGCGATCCAGTAAAACCAGATCGGCGATCTTGCCCACCTCTAGTGAGCCGCTATCCTTTTCCTTAAAGCTTTGCCAGGCAGCGTCAATGGTTACCGCGCGCAATGCCTGCATGGCGCTGATACCCTGCTGGGGGCCAAGTACAGCGCCGCTGCGAGTCTGCCGGGTGACACTGGCCCACAACAGTCGATTGACTTCCATCGGCACCACAGGCGAATCTGTGTGGACCGTAAAGCGCATTCCCCTAGCGACCGCATCCGCCATCGGACTAATCTGTGAACCACGCAAGGGGCCAAGGAATTGATCGCGATGACGATCGCCCCAAAAGAAGGTATGGGCACTGAAAAAGCTCGGTGTAATATCCAGCTTTTTCATGGCGTCAAGCTGGTCTGGGCGCGCCGTTTGCGCATGAACCAAAATAGTTCGGGTGTCTTCGCGAGGACAAGTTTGCTGCGCTGCGGCCACTGCGGCTATCACCATATCAATGGCCGCGTCGCCGTTTCCGTGCAGGGCCAGTTGCAAACCATGGCAGTACAAGGCCGTCACCTTTTCGTTCAGCTCTGCCTGCTGGTAACGCGGAAATCCTCGATACCCTTGGTCTTGCTGATCGGCTTGCTGTTGGTAATAAGGTTCAGTCAAATACGCGGTGTAACCCTGAATACTGCCATCTACGATCAGCTTAAGCGCTGATGCCGAGAATTTATCGGACTGCAAATCATCAAGATTTAATTCGTCGCTAAGAAACTCGTCAAAATTGGCATCCGCTAAAGGCCAGGTAATCACGCGCTGGGGAATACGCTGTAAACGCGAAAGCCAGTAAAGGCCCTTTAACATGCGGGTATCAACCCCACCGCTCTGCACAGTGGTCACACCCGCGGCTAGGTATTGCGCCGCCGCTGCATCTGTCATGGTAAGAAAATCAAGCGCAGAAAAGTCCATCGCCAGCGGCGCGACCAGATCCGTTGCATGCTCGAGCAGTAAACCCGTTAATTCGCCAGTCTGCGCGTCCCTAACGATCACACCACCATCGGGGTCTGCGGTATCAGTGGTAATACCCGCCAGCCGCAAACCGGCACTATTAACCACCGCCATATGACCGGAGCTATGCATCACATAAATCGGCCGAGTGGTGGATACCGCGTCCAAATCTAGCCGCGATGGGTGGCGCCCTGCCGCCAATAAAGAATCGTCATAGCCAAAGCCGAACAGCCAATCATCATCGCTGCCGTTAGCAAGTCCGCTGCGCAATAAGGTTTGGATATCCGCGATATTATTCACTGCGCCAATCGGCGGGCTGCTTAAATCAATACCGACTGCGCTCAAACCCGTACCGGGAAAATGGCCGTGGGCATCGACAAAGCCCGGCAACAAGCTCCGACCATTAAGGTTGTGCACCACCGTATTAGGGCCGCGCAAAGCGAGAATCTCTTCGTCACTGCCGGTGGCCACAATGCGCTCACCGCGCACGGCGATGGCCGAGACAATTCTATTCTCGTCGTCCATGGTGAGAATCTGAGCGTTGATAAATAATTGCGCCTCTGGCAACTCGGGTTCACTGCCCATCAGCCAGTAATAGCCGCAAACAAAGGTGATCAGCAGTAGCAAGAAGGTGGCTATAGCCAGTCTTAGCACCAGCGTTTTAATCATAATGTTACCGCCAATTCACGAGCGCTGCGCATAGCGCCTTCGATATAGCCAATATCGGCGCAATCACCAATACTATGCATTTCAAGCTTGAGGCTGGCAAATTGCTGGCGCAATTCTTTATCGGGTTCCGCGCCCAAGGCAATAATGACATTATCAGCAAAGACCTGATGCTCTGCCTCACCTTGAGTAAACAGCACTCGGTCTTTGCTAATCTCAACAACCGTGGCTTTGCGATGTAAATCCACACCACTTTCTTTTAGCTGATGCAGTACCCGCCAGCGACGCACCAAACTCAACTCTGCGCCCAGATCGCGCCCCGCTTCCAGAACGGTGACTTTACGGCCACGTTCGGCGAGTAATTCCGCTACTTCCAAACCCACCAGACCGCCACCAATGATGCAGATCTTTTTACCCAGTGGCATATAGAAGTGACTGAGCTTGCGAATAAGGTCGGTATTACGACTAAAGCCCAGCAGCCAGGACACTCGCGTAAGCAGTCGCTGGTGCCACTTCAATTTGCCGTGGGTGCTGCCCGCAAACAACATGTCGCGCAATTCTTCACCATCGAGTACGTGGCTCAAATTCTTGCCAACAATCTCAGGTGCCCGCCGTCGCGCGCCGCTTGCTAATACCACGGTATCAAACCCTGCGGCTTGAATCGCTTCGCTAGTGGCAGTTTTACCCAGCGCTATGGTGACCGGCAAATCAGCCAAGGCATTAATGAGATAGCTCAACAGACGGCCATTTGGCTCATAGGCCAATGCGGCCACTCGAGCGGTGCCACCCAATACCGTGTCGCGCTCCCAAAGACTGACTTTATGACCACGCAGAGCTAAAACCCGGGCCGCCTCCATACCACCGGGACCACCGCCGACCACCAGTATATTGCGGACTTTTTTGCTAGCGACAATCTGGCCTAATTCAGCCTCGCGTCCGACACTGGGATTAACCGCGCACAGCATGGGCTCATTGATAAAGATTTTACTCACGCACACATAGCAATAAATACAGGGGCGCACAGTGTCTTCACGACCGGCCAGTAATTTATTGGGCAAATCCGGATCTGCCAGCAACTTGCGACCCATGGCCACAAAATCGAAGTCGCCAGCGGCGATATGACGTTCGGCCAAAGCCGGCTCAATACGACCCACAGCGATAATAGGAATACTAACGGCGGCTTTAAGCGCGGCGGCATAATCAATATAGCCACCGGGTTTATGCACCAAGGGGCCTTCAGTAAAAGCAATGCCAACACTAACATCAGCATAGGCGCTAACATCAAGGGCGTGGCATCCGGCTGCCTCAAGTAACTTGGCAACGGCAATGGTATCGCTAATACGAATGCCGTCATCAATGCGAAACTCATGGGCATCGAGGCGGCAAATAATAGGGAAGTCACTGCCAATTTCCGCTTTGATTGCGGCAATAATTTCTAATAATAAACGCGCCCGATTACCCACCGAGCCACCATATTCATCATCGCGATGATTGCTGTGCGGCGACAAAAAAGACGAAATTAAATAGCCGTGACCGGCGTGCAGTTCTATGGCGTCAAAACCCGCATCAACAGTGCGCCGCGACGCCGCTACAAATTTAGCGATAACCCAGTCGATGTCGACCTTATCCATCACTTTATAGGTTGGCCCCTTGCCATCGGGTCCTGCTGCGCGAACAAAATTGTTGATTTCTGCGTGGGTCAAACTGTCGAACATATCACCGCGTTTGCGCGTGGGTATTGAGGGCACCAGCATGGGCCGACCGGCAGCGGTATCTTCTTGGGCGACTTTACCACTGTGATTTAGCTGGGCCGCAATTTTACAGCCCTGCGCGTGAACCCGGCTGGTCAGCTGTTTTAATCCCGGCATATAAGCATCAGAAGAAAAACCCACCATATTCGGCATCGCCGCGCCCTTGGGCCAGGCGACCGCAGAGGTCTCCAATACAATCATGCCCACTCCTCCGGACGCACGGGCTTCGTAGTAAGCAATAAGTCGCTCGCCAATCGAACCGTCTTCATTGGCAAACTCTGAGCCCATGGCCGCCATCACAATACGATTGCGAAGCTCTAAACCAGCAATTTTTCCCGGCGACAACAACTGCGAGTAGTGGACATTTCTAGCTGCGATCATCGTCGCCGCCCTCGATCAGAAACTGGCCGTACCAGCGGCGGAACTTGGCAAAAGGTCCATCGCCGTCACACAATAATGGCTTTTCAAGATAACGTTTATGCGCCCAGATAATTTTGTCTTCTTCCATCTGCTGACGAATATCATCAATAATCGCCTGCGCCACCCGGCTGGTTTTACCCCCGTCGCTGCGCTGAATAAACGCGTATTTAGCACGGCTGCGAATGGCGTCAATTGGGGTGATATTGGCCATCAATATCGTGTCGCAAATACCGCTGAAGCGCACCACTGAAAGACCCGGCCCCACACTGCTGTTTTCTATACGACCCTCAATGGTTCCGCGCGGCGTTTCCATCTTAGACTCAAACAAACCATGACGGCAGTGATCCTCAAAACGCATCTCTGTGGGCTCTGGAATTTCCGGGGTGCCATGCACAAAGCAAAAATGCGCGGCATCGACTGCATTCTCGCCAATCTCCTGCATATGGGTATCGAGATCCCATTCATGTATTTGCAATTCACCCCACTCGGCATTATCGACACTGACCTCCTCAATCACTATCGGCTCAAATATGGGCTCGACACCCTCGGGGTGATACCACACATAGATACAGCGATTGGCCTCACGCACATGCCAGCTTGGAATCAGCTTTTCACAACGCGCAACTCTGGGCGGCATGTTCTTGGCATAAGGAATACCCGTGCATTCGCCAGCGCCATTAAACTCCCAACCGTGGAAGGGACACACGATACTTTCTCCGACGACTCGAGAGCCGCCACCAGCATTATCGCGAATACCATAGCCAAGATGCGCCCCCATGTGTGCGCAGTAAGCGTCCAGCACCTTGGCAACACCAGATTCAGTCCGAAAAATCACCAGCTCTTGATCGAAGTATTCCAAGGGTAAGGATTGACCGACAGCCAACTCATGCGAATACAAAACCTGAAACCAACCATAAGGCATAGGCAAGTCAACCCGCGCCCGTTTTGATGAAGCAATAACCTTATTCTTAGCGCTCATGTTTTAACCTCTTACGGCGCCGCCGCCATCCACAGATAGCAGCTGGCCAGTAATAAATGATGCTTTTTCCGATAACAAAAAGGCCACGGCATTGGCAATTTCTGATGGTTCACCAAGGCGGCGCATCGGCGTCACCTTGTTCATCTGCTCTTCCGCCTTGGGTTGTTCTTTAAAATAGTTTTCCAGCCCTGGGGTGCGAATAACGCCCGGAGATACGGCGTTAATTCGCACGCCTTGAGCCGCGTATTCCGCTGCCGCGCTCTTAGTCATAATATTCACACCGCCTTTGGCCGCAGCGTAAGCGGTATTAAAGGCCTGGCCACGTAGCGATGCATTTGATGAGATATTAACGATGGCCCCCGCTCCCTGCTCGAGCATGATGTCCAACTCATACTTCATGCAGAGCCAGGTATTGGTCAAACACATTTCCAGGGTTTGATCGAAAACCGCGCGACTGAATTTATGAATAGGCCCGCTACCCTTGCTCAATGCGGCGTTATTACATGCAATATCTAAACGACCAAAGCGCTCGCATACCGCGGCCACCATGTTAGAAATCTGAGCCTCATCGCTCACATCACAGTAATAAAAAGCAGAGTCGACCCCGTGCTGCCTAAGCGCAGCTGCCGTGGCCTCGCCGGCTTCGCGATTAATGTCAATCACCGCCACACTGGCCCCATCCGCGGCCAGCTGCTCGCAGATCGCCTGCCCGATACCCGTTGCGCCGCCGGTAACTAGGGCGATTTTCTTATGTAATATGCCAGTCACGATTTATCTCCAATAGCAGTGGATGGACCAACTGCGGGTTTAAATGCGATATAAATAATAGGGAGAACCACTAGCGCCGCTACTATCCCCATCAACAGGCCTTTGGCCACGCTGTAATACAGACGACTTAATTCGCTAACACCAAAAATGCTGACAATTTCAAAAATCACCAATAGCAATGGCGCGACTAAAATCAGTCCATAGAGCGCGAGCAAGAGAGCAATAGCGATATTTCGATAGGCAGACATATAGGCAAAAAAGGTGCTGTAATAAGAGGGCGTCGCAGTATTAACCGGTATATTAAGTGGCGCTTTTTTCCGCTGCATAGGCAGAACAATCAAGGTCAAAATAAATATAAGAATCGCTGTTGTCGCCAGATAGTCAACGAATACCCCGGCTCCACCGTATATCGCCAGATGTGTTTTGCCACTACTCAAGAACCAAGCGAAAAGACCATTAACAATAGAATTAGTGACCCCGCTATGTAGCGCGGTTTTAAAGATATAGCTATTATTGTCAGCCATTGCCTACCTCAGATGCGTAATTGCTTTTAATTATTTATGGCTTCATATTACCCCTGATAATAATTCCCTAAAGCACATAATCTTTCATATCGGTCTACATTTAGCACCAGACCGGATAACGAGCGGTTAGTCATGTCTGATATCAATAAAATTCATTACATCTCCGTCGGTAAATTTCGCCGCCTATTAGACTACCTCGATAAAGTTGGCGTTGATTCTGCAGCCATAGCGATCAGCGCCGGCATGGATTCCAAGGCAATACTTAGCGCTCCCCGCGACAGTGTCTTTCCCAGCTACAAGTATTCCAATCTCTACGAACACGCTGCAGCCGCAATGCAGAAAATGGATATTGCCTTGCCCTGGGGCGCGGGCATCGGCACCGACGTATTTCGTTTTATGTGCTATAGCATTATTAATTGCACCAATCTCGGCGAAACCTTGGAACGCGCCCAGCGTTATCAAGAAATGCTCTACCCATTGACCGGATACCGAATACAGCTAAGCCGCGAAAATGGCCTTGCCCAATTGCACTATGATTTTGACATTAACACCTTCAATAGCCGCTTCAGCCCCGATTCTTGGGACCGAACTAGTCATACCGATACTGTGGCGAAAGCATCGGGGCTGCGGGTTTGGTTTGCCTTAATGGGTTGGTTAGTGGGCAGAGACGTTGAAATTTCTGCATTAAAAATATCAGCGCCACCGGTGTCTGATGCCTACAGCGAAAGCCTAGAAAATTTAACCGGTATTCAGCCGGAGTTTAATGCCGATCACACCGCCCTCTATTTCAATGAAGACTGCCTGCGCTACCGGACGGTACATACGACGGCGTCACTGGACGCCTTTCTTGAACACTCGCTATTTTCACTTATCACCCAAGACTCCAAGCCGGCCAGTACTGGCGCTGCGATTAGATCACTACTAGCCAAAAGCGGCACGGGGAGCCTGCCGAGCTTTGAAATGATGGCAGAGAATTTGCACATGTCGCCGTCAAGCTTACGACGTCGCCTGCACGGCGAAGACACCAGCTATCAAGAACTTAAGGATTTATATCGCAGTGACATTGCTATGCGCTTACTGCGCAATAAAAACTTAAAGGTGCACGAGATAGGTGAGCAGCTTGGTTTTTTAGAATCCAGCTCTTTTATCCGCTCATTTCGCAATTGGACTGGCTTAACGCCAAAGCAGTACCGCTCCCAGCTCGACGACAAAACAGAGCAAGAAGATTAATTATTTTCAAATAAAAAATGCAGTGAAATTCGCTTAAAAATGTCACCAAAGGAAGGTAAAGATAGTAGTAATACTCGGTCAAGTATCAGTTTTTTCGAGCCAGTATTACCGTAGATCCTGATCAAATAGTTACTGCTAGCACCGGTAGTCTTATGAGCTTTTCACATTAAAAGCAAAATCCCCGCAATAGCGGGGATTCTATCTGTGGTGCAAGGCAGACCGGGGTCCGTCTCATTATTCTCTAGCGCAAATCAGTAGCGGTAGCGAACTTCCATCCCGAAGGTACGCGGAGCGCCATACTGCTCGGTAATCAAGCCCAAGCCCTGAAAGTTAACTCCGTAGGATGGGTAGTCATCCTTAGTTAGATTATTTACCCAAAGCGAGACCATTAAGTCTCCGGTATCAACCGGAATCGCGCTCAGGCTAAGCCGAGCGTTAACGACGGTCCTCGCATCCATCGAGCTATTTGTATAAAGAAATGGCGTACCGTTAACCACCGAGGGTGATAAGCCAACCTGCTCCCAGGTATCCTGCCAACTTGAATCAACAAACAGGTTAAACTCACCAATCGCGGTGCGAGCGAAGGTATAGTCCAAACTCGCATTCACTTTGTTACTGGGTGAATTAGCGCGTTCGGCCTCGGCACTACCGTCAATACATTGGTTGTTCGCACAGGTATCGGGGAATTCCTCGAAGTCACCAGTGATATAGCTATACGCCAAGCTCACGATCATATCTTCCATCGGCACCACGGCCATTTCTAGCTCACCACCCCAACGCTCGGCTCTGCCCGCATTTATCGTTGTAGAGGTTACCCCACCACCAGTACTTTCAAGAGAGCTTGTCTGCAAATCGTCATACTCATAGGCATACAAGCCAGCGTTCACCCGTAGACGGTTATTCCACCAATCAGATTTAATCCCTACTTCTAGCTGATCGATAGTTTCCTCATCAAAACTATTATTAAAGACCTCACCATTAAAGCCACCGGACCGATAACCTGTTGCATAGCGAATAAAACTATTCACATCTTCAGTAATGTCATAGGCAACAGTGACGTTATAACTAAAGTTATAGAAATTATCATCGCGAGATAAAGCCCGAGCCGGTGACACACCAAAAGGCGTAGAGACCACGCCAAAGTTGTAGGCGATAGTTTTTTCCTCTTCGGTGTATCGCAGCCCTACCGTCAAGGCCAAGCGATCTTCTAAACTGGCGAAGCGATATGTACTCTGACCGAAAACCGCCAAGGAATCCGTTTCTAGGGTGTATTTTTGGGCGTCGCGACCAGATAGCGGCTGGGCAAATGACGCGCGCCGATCAAAATTAGCTTCATCTTCAAACCAGTACAAGCCAAGTACATAGTCAAGCTGCTGGGTCGCACCCACAAACTGAAATTCTTGGGAAAACTGCTCATACTTGGACCGCGTATCTTGATTACTGTGACCCGCACCCAGCTGATCCACGGCATCCCAAAGGGCGTCTACTCCGGGGAAAGACGCGCCACCGCTGCCACCGTAGTATTGCAACAAGACACTGTGAAGACTGTCGTTGTATGCGCCAATCCCGCTGGCATCTAAACTGCTATCGATATCTTCAAGATCACCGGCAACATAGGCCTCTGTCTCGCGCTGGGCGGTGATCGACCTCACGGTGACATCGCCGAGCGCACCTAGCTCGCCTAGCTCCCATTCAGCAGTAATTGCATGCCCATCGACGTCACTTTGGGCGATCGGGGTAGTATCTACCAAACCACCATCAGGGCGACCTTGGCCATTCGCCACTACCCGCTCATAGGCATCAATCGTTTTCTGAATAGAAGGCAGCCAACGGCCACTAATTCGAGGATCGGCGCCTGGTATCATCGATAATCCGGTTGCAGAAGGTTGAACGACATTGCGCAAGAAATCGAGGCGGTTACCGCCTAGGGTTGGACCCTCTGTAAACCCTACTACTTTCTGCAGGGTATTCACTTCATCCAGTTCGCTATGGTCGTAAACATAATCTACTGTCAGGCTCTCGACAGGCTGCCAGCGTAAAGCGACACGCCATGCCTGACGGTCTAAATTATCAAAATCTTCACCGCCAGAATAATTATCATAAAAGCCATCTCGATCTTTAGTCAAAAAGCTCACGGCTCCAGCCAACTTGCCCGCACCTTCACCCGCTTGACCTAGCGAGCCAAAATCAATAGTGGTTTTAAGGGTTTGTAAACCGTAATTACCGATGCCCGCTGTTACATCCACAGCGAACTCGTCTAAGGGCTTTCTGGAAATAATATTCATTGCGCCTGCGGTCGCGTTGCGGCCGTACAAGGTGCCCTGAGGACCACGAAGTACTTCAATACGCTCTATCTGCGCTATGTCTAAGGCTGAGCCAAGCATCTTGCCGATGTATACACCATCGAGATACATACCCACAGCCGGATCAAGAGAGATATTCGCAGGGGAGCCGCCGGAGATACCGCGAATACTTAGGCTGGTTACGCCTCGCGAGCCCGGCGAAGCAAAGCCGCCCATACCCGGCATCGTCGCAAATACGTCATCGGAGTTGCTAATGCCGCGTTTTTCGATGGCATCCCGGGTCAAAGCCGTCATGGCAATAGGGGTTTCTTGTAAGGATTCAACCCGTCGCTCAGCCGTGACTAACACTTCTTCAAGCACGGCTTGCGCCAAACCTGATTGAGCGCTGGCTGCGGCGCTTATTAAGACTAAGGCTTTAATCGTATTTTGACTTTTCATATACATTTTTCCGTCGTTATAATTGTTTTTAACGGCACACCCAGACTAACGTTGCGCTTTAGCGCTTATCTTTTATGCTTACAGCATAGTCCAGTTTTTCAAGGAACACAGAACAAAACAAACCAATTATATAGTCGAAACCGGTCACTCCAATTCAGCCTGATCTCGAACATAGGTCAGCATGGTAGGGACCCGTTCCCGGCCATCACGGCCGCGGTCATCGGCAGAAATGGCAAGACCATCTACACCGCCGTTCGCGCACAATGGGCGACCGGTTTTAATTTGTATTAACCACAATGCGATTTTTTGTATTCCAAATACCAAAGTCTGCCGCTAGCAAGCCAATATCGCCGTCGTGCTCGTTTGCTCAGAGCCTCTCAATACCACTATTAATGAGTGCCCTGCCATAGTTTGACGATACCGACCTCCTGCTGAATATTGGCAATCAATTCCTTGCTTTTAGCCCAAGCGGGAAGACACTTATCAAGAACTCACTGCGGCAAGAGACGCTCTCCAAGCTCGCAAGCCTCGACAATCACATGCCATCCGCGGGCGAAGGTATGCGGTGCAAGGCTGTATTCACTAGATTTTGCCATTGTTAAAACCTATATCGCATCGGGACGGAACATGGCGTCGTGACCGCCGTCTACATACAATATTGATCCACTCACAAAGCCCGCTTCCGAGCTGAGCAGAAAGCCGATCGCATTGGCAATATCTCTAACATCACCGGCCCGCCCTAATGGAATGGAGGCCAAAAAATCTCGGATAGCCCCGCCATACTTGGGATCATTCTCGGTGGCAATGGTCATGGCTGTGCGGGTGTAGCCCGGCGCAACCGCATTTATGCGCACACCGCCGCGAGCATAATCAGGCGCATGATGTCGCAACCATTTTGATATGGCTTGCTTTGAACCGCTGTAAGCGGCGTGGCCAGAGATCGTCGTCAGCGATTTGGCCAGCGCCTCACGATCATCACTAAGTAGGGCGGCAACATACTCTGGATCGGTCTCTTGCGGCGCCGAATTTGAGGATGTAAGGACCGCCGCGCCACGGCGCGTCGCCAAGGCGGCCTTCAAACCTTGAAGTAAGCTTACCGAACCATAAAAATTAACTTCAGGAATCATGGCCGTATTTGGGTTTGCACCACCAATACCAGCGCAGCAAACCAGGCCGTCCAAACCTTGGCTGCTGTGCTTAAGACACTCTTGAAGCGCCGCCTGCCGTCCGGCTTCGGTAGCAAGGTCAGCAATAATGTCACCCTCCAGACGATCAAGACGAATCACTTTCTCACCGTCATCTTCCAGGCGTTGGCTTATTGCCGCGCCTATACCCGAGGCTGCACCGCTTACAATATATAGTCCCACTTCAATTCTCCCTCGCTGACTTCGCAATCACTAAGACACCCGTGCCTGGCCGCCATCAAGCGCAATGGTTTGGCCGTTGACGTATCGACTTTGCTCACTACACAACATACTCACAAAGTCGCCAATATCTTGTTTACACTCGCCAATACGGCGCTGCGGAATCGAGGCTATAAATTCTGCCGCCTCATCCGGCCGATTTTCCGTCCACCACTTCAAGCCAGGAGACATTGCGTGAGGCATAATGACATTGCAGCGAATACCTTCCGGCCCCCATTCACAGGCGGCCGCGCGGCTGATGGATCTGATCGCTTCTTTCACCGCCGCGTAAGCGCCATAACCAGACATATCCCAACGCATGCCCGCTGAAGACGCCAGATTGATTATCACGCCGTCGCCAATTAAATGCGGATAACAGAGTTTCATTAAGCGCAAACTTGCCATTGGCCCCGACTGCCAGCCCGCCTCAATTTTGGTTTCATCTACCTCGAGCAAGGTTCCCAAGGGCACCTCTTGGGCGTTATTTACCAAAATTTGAATACCCCCGGTCTCAGCCACAACGCGTTCAACAGCGGCGACAAGATCCTGGGGATTCTTAACATCAACCCTTATGGCGAGTGACTTACCGCCAGCCTGTTTGATAATTTCTAATGTGGCTTTAAGCTTATCTAAACTGCGGCCTAACAACGCCACCGTGGCGCCACGCTCGGCCAGAGATATGGCAATACCCTGGCCGACGCCCTGTCCCGCTCCGGTGACTATTGCTGTTTTATTTTTCAAGAACTGATCAAGCATCACAAGCTTCCCTTTTTTTATGACATCGATACTAGCGGCCTTGCCAACGCAGCAAGACCACAAAAACATCTAATTTTATGTACATTTTTCTTCAAACTAAGGGCGCGAACTAAATAGACGGTGAAACTGGATGTAAATGTCCTGAGTAAAAAATTCAGGCCGAAATATGCTTGTACCGCGACCACAAACTGCCAGCGGCGCCTATAGCACCCTGAATCAGTAAATATAAAAGGAAGGCATAATGAAATTTAGTTTTAGCCCCAGCATGTGCTCAACGGAGCAGTATTTACCCCTTACACTGGCTGCAGAAGAGGCCGGGTTCAGCAGTATTTCGTTTCCAGACAGCCTCTGTTATCCAGAGCACTCATCCAGTGAGTACCCCTATAACGGCGATGGCTCCAGAGAGTTTTTAAAGGACCTACCCTTTGTTGAACCCATGGTCGCGATTCCTTTTTTAGCAGCTCACACCAGTCGTATTCGCTTTAATACCGGTATTTACAAACTCGCTGTGCGCCAGCCAGTGGTGGTGGCCAAGCAAATATCCACCCTCGCTATACTCAGCAATAATCGCTTCGATTTTGGTGTTGGTCTAAGCCCCTGGCCCGAAGATTTTGAAGCATGCCACGTACCTTGGGAAAAACGCGGACAACGCTTTGACGATCAAATACACATTCTTCGAGGATTACTAAGCGGCGAATTCTTTGCTTATGAAGGCGACCAGCTGAGCATTAATAGTATCAAGCTGTGCCCTGTGCCCAGCGCGCCGATCCCCATTATTGTTGGCGGTCACTCTGACGCGGCATTGCGTCGCGCAGCCAAATTGGGGGACGGTTGGATAGGCGCTGGCGCCAGCGCTGAGGAATACGCGGTGCTCTTGGGCAAGCTTCAGGAATTTCGCAAGCAGTTTGAGCGCGACCACCTGCCGTTTGCAATACATGTGAGTTCAGCAGACGCCTATCACCAATCCGGTCAAGACGCCCTTGCCGCCCTAAACGTCGACGAATGCCATATCGGCTTTCGCAACCCCTATGACGGCAAGCCGGACACAGAAACCGTGGAAGTTAAAATTGAGCAATTACAGGGTTTCGCGAAGAAATTTATCCGCTAAATTAAAATTCAGGGGGCTAGTCTTCCGCCGAGCAAAGTCGGCGGCAGTTTATCTGCGGTGGCGCAGAGCTCCCAAAAGCAGAGCGACATCATTTTACTTCGCTGGGATCTGCCGAATTTATAGTATTATTTTTCGGCGACCAGCTTCACTAAGCCTGATCGTGTTTTTAGCCAGTCGGCTGATTGCTGCCAAACCATCGAAGGTGCAGCGCTACCAATAATGACACCCATATGACCACCGGGCGCCACTCTAAAACTTTTGTCTTTAGAGGCAACCACATCAATGATTTTTTCTGCCGCATCCACGGGCACCAAATAGTCTGATTCACCAGCAAAAGCCAGCAAATTAGATTCAATGCTATCAAGCTCCGCTATTTTCTCACCTATCGGCATCTTACCTTTTGCCAATAGATTTTCTATCGCAGCCCCTTTAATCATGTCCTTCACTACGCCACCGGGGTAACGCCGCATATTATTTAGATAGTCAGAGGTGGTTGAATGGGATTTCACGAACTCTCTATCCCATAAACGCGTCACTAGATCCCAATAAGCCGTGACACTGCCAATCGGATCAGTGGCTTTAAAGGCTAAGGTAGTCGCCCAATCCGGCAGCGACAGCAGCGCTGGATCCAGGGTATTCAATCGCAACTTTGAGTAGCTACCTAGCAATTGTGCCGGGCCATCCAAGGCTTGAGCCACCGACGCGACCGCGCCAAGCACGCCGCTACCTGTGCCTAAATCAATGGGGCTTGCAACGGTTACTATATTTCGTACATGGGGGTCTTTAGCCTGTCCTTGATATAGCAAACTCAATAGACCACCCATACACCAGCCCATCAGCGACACATCCTGGCTACCTGAGTGCTTTCTGATTTTGGATAAAGCCAGGCCCATCATATCGTAGGAATATTCAAGCAAACCTAAGTGGGCATGCTGAGGCCCCGGCTTGCCCCAATCGATTAGATATACTTTAAATCCTGCCGCTACCATATAGCGAACCAAGCTGCGTTCAGGCAATAAATCGAAGGTCTCGGTGGTGACTCCAAGCGGGGGTACCAGCACGAGGGGCACGGCATGTTTGCGCCGCCTAATTGGCATAACGGTGCCATCGCTCATTTTAATCTCAGTTTCACCAGGCAGCTCGTAATAGCGCACCGCCATTAAGTCACCGTCATGAACAAGTTCGAACCAGGTACGTCCTGATTGAATCAATGTGTCGCGATTAAACAACCAGTCAATGCCCGTGGAAGTTGATTCTGCTAACCGCTTATTCAACAACAAGACTCTTCGCAGTATCGCGCTACTTACTTTATTCATGACACAACCTCATCACCAAGCACCAACTCTTCTAATTCATTCAGCGCAGTGCCTAGATAGACTGCTATACGCTGCAAATGTGGCAGAGTGTCACGCGCACCCACCACACCAACGTTTAAGGTCCCCCCATAATTCACACAATCAATACTGAGGGCACTGAACTGCATCAAATGATTCATCGGGTAAATTGTCTCTAAGCGCGCGCCTTTCAAAAATAAGGCAGAGTCGCAACCATCGGTGCTAGAAATCGTCAGGTTAAAACCTTTTGGTACAAACCGACCAACACCCATCAACTGCTTGGAAAACATATTTATCGATTGCACAATGTTATAGCCGTCCGAAAGCGGAGTAGGTAGGGTCCTAGCCACTTGTCGCGCCTTGTTCAAAGACGCCTTTATCACTTCAAGTCGTGAAAGTGGATCGCCAACATCCGTTGCCAATGGCAGCCGGAGCAGCTTTAACACTCTGACTGACTCAGTATCACCTAGGGCAGATACTGACACTGGCGCCATGGCAATCAGAGACTCGTCCGGCAGTGAATTATATTCTTTAAAAAACCGTCGCAAGGCTGTACCGCAGAGGTAGATGAGTACCTGCTTCCTATCACTTTGGGTAGCATCTGCCAGAGTTTGAATGCGAGCGAGTTCAATATGAAAGGTCGAAAATCGGCGCTGACCGTTGATCTTTCTATTTAGGGTTGAGCGAGGTGCATTTCTTGAAAACTGCGCACTGAGGGCCGGCAGCTGAAAAGCTGATTTTTTTAAGGCTTCAAATGTATAGGGTTTCATTACGCTTTTGAACTGATCAATACCATTGTTAGCGCCGCTGGTATCGATACCGTGTTCTGCAAGATTGTCATCGCTAGCCTCATCTTCCTCACCCTGTTTATTGGGTAGCGGCAGTGTCCAGATGGGTCTTACATCTCGCTGCCTAGCCGTCGTTGACAGGCTGGCCATAAACGTTTCAAGGAGATTTACGTCACCTATGAGCGCATGATGAACCTTTAAATAAAAGGCATAGCGACGACCCGCTATGCCCTCAATTAAATGCAGCTCCCACAGCGGACCATCCCTAACGATAGGATTACTGTGCAACCTAGATACCAATATGCCCAGCTCTTTCTCACCACCGGGCTGAGGCAATGCCGAGTGACGGAAATGATGATCTAAACTAAAATGATCATCCTTAAGCAAGCGCGAGCCAAGAATACCTTCGCCAGAAAAACTAAGCCGCTGATTCCACGGCGCGACAGCTTCACCGCCCTCGCGCATAGACGTCGCTAGATCGCTCAGATAGTCTTTATCAGCTTTAGCGGGTATTTTAAAGGTCGCCAAGACGCCCAAATGCATTGGCGTATCACTGGTCTCCATCTTCAACCAAACGAGATTCTGCGGACTCATATCACTAAGTTTCCTGGGTTTATTCGCATATTCGAAGGAAGAATAACAAGCTTTGATTGAATCTTACAGTTGACTAAGTACCTAAATATTAAAGATTAATGCTTTAGGACGGCAAACCGTTCCCGGCAAAATCAAGACCGTGCAGCTCTTAGCAAGTCAGCCATCTATCTAGCCTGAACCCACAACCATTCCATGCAAAGTGCATCCCCCCAATAAGCGGCTAGTCCGTGGGTTTACAGGCCAGACGGCAGTTGGGTTCATAGATAATATAATTGGCACAATACCTCACTGGCGATAATGAACGCACTGCAAGCCAAGACCTTAAGCTATACTGCGCGCCACTCACTTTACGACAATATATTCGGGCCACTATGCCATTTTCAAACCTTGGATTAAGTAATCCTATTCTACAAGCTATTGCAGACTTGGCTTATACAAGTCCTACCCCTATCCAGAAACAAGCCATTCCCATTATCCTTTCTGGTAAAGACCTAATTGCCACCGCACAAACCGGCACCGGCAAAACTGCGGCGTTTGTTCTACCGATTCTAGAGACCTTTAATAAAGAGCGTAAATTGCGTGGTAAACGCATACGCGCGCTAATTCTTACCCCTACCCGTGAATTAGCGGTTCAGGTGGCCGAGAATGTCGCTAAGTACAGTAAATATCTAAACCTAAGCTCTCTGGCTGTTTACGGCGGCGTTGATTCTGAACCGCAAAAGCAGCGCTTAATGGAAGGCATTGACGTTTTGGTGGCCACCCCAGGTAGATTGCTTGATCTGGCGCATCAGCGTGCACTGTACTTTGATGAGCTTGAAGTACTGGTCTTAGATGAAGCGGATAGAATGGTGGATATGGGCTTTATTGATGATATCTATAAGATCATCGCCCGCTTGCCTGACAGCCGTCAGAATCTCTTGTTTTCAGCTACCATGACCCATGAGGTTCGCGGCCTGGCCGATGAATTTTCTGATAGTAAAATGAGCTATGCAGCCGTTGAGATAACGGTTTCATCGCGGGCGTCAACAGCAGTCAATATAGATCAGTGGTTAATCACTGTAGATAAAGACACCAAGTCCGCATTGCTGAGTCACTTAATTAATGACCATAAATGGGACCAAGCCCTCATTTTTATAGAGACCAAACATGGTGCGGCTAAACTGGTCGCTCAGCTTGCAAAACGCGGCATTGAAGCAGATGCCATTCATGGTGGTAAAAGTCAGGCCATGCGTGAGAAGATTTTGGCCGATTTTAAATCTGGCGAACTAAAATATTTAGTGGCTACTGGGGTTGCCGCCCGCGGTCTAGATATTGGCGAGCTTAGTCGCGTTGTTAATTACGACCTACCCTTTAAACCAGAAGACTATATCCACCGCATTGGCCGCACCGGCCGAGCCGGCGCCACTGGTGAGGCGATCTCGTTTGTTGCTTTGAACGATTTTAAGAATCTATGCGCTATTGAACGCCGCTTAGATCGCATAATCGAACGCAAAGAGATTGAAGGCTTCCCGGTCAGAAAAATCGTTCCAGTTTCGGTTTTGAATCATGTGCGCAAGAGCAAGTCACCCACCAGGAGTTGAGTCAAGACGCCGTTAAAACCAAGGCCGTATCGAATACTCCATCAGGATTCAGTTTTTAGAACATTACTAACTGAGAAAGCGATTCGGCGTTTTTTAAATCTGAAGGTGCTGCGCCCAAAGCTAGTATTCAATCAAACCTTACAGATAAAAAAAGGGCCGTTAAAAAACGACCCTTATTGATTAGACTAACAGCCGCTAGCTAAGTCTTAACTTAAAACTCCATCTGCACGCAAAGCGGCTAGAGTTTCGCCATCATAGCCGGCTAATTCACTTAGCACTTGATCAGTATCACTACCCGGCCGTGGCGCTCCGGATTGCACTGAAGGCACGGTGCGACTGAACTTAGGTGCAGGGCCGGGTTGAGTTTCACCATTTACTTCAATGAAGGACTTACGAGCCACATTGTGCGGATGGTGTGGCGCTTCTGTCATCGACAATATTGGCGCGAAACATACGTCGGTCCCTTCAAGCAGCTCACACCACTGATCGCGTGTTTTAGTTTTAAAAATAAGCGTGAGTTTTTCCTTCAGCTCAGGCCAGCGCGTCGGATCTAATTGCGCATCAAAACTTTCGTCTAGCGCTAATTTTTCTTTCAGAATGTGGTAGAACTGAGGCTCGATTGGGCCGATAGAAACGTGCTTAGCATCACTTGTTTCATAGGTTTCATAGAAGTGCGCCCCGCTATCAAGCAGGTTTACACCGCGCTTGTCAGCCCATTGTTTCTGATTAAAGAAGCAATACATCATATGCATTAAGGCTGCTGAACCCTCTACCATTGAGGTGTCGACAACTTGGCCTTTACCACTGCGAGTGGCCTCTAATAATGCAGACACAACGCCGAAAGCCAAGAACATCCCGCCGCCGCCAAAATCACCCACCAAATTAAGCGGTGGAACCGGCTTGTCACCGTCGCGACCCATGGCATGCAGCGCACCAGACAGAGAGATATAGTTAATATCATGACCTGCGGCGCTCGCCATTGGGCCAGTTTGTCCCCAGCCAGTCATGCGGCCATATACCAGTTTTGGATTGCGCGCTGCGCAGTCATCTGGACCGATCCCTAAACGCTCGGCCACGCCGGGCCTAAAGCCTTCAATTAAAGCGTCTGCTGACTCACATAGCTTTAGCAGGGCTTCTACGCCGCGCGGGTCTTTTAAATTAAGGGCAATAGATTTTTTACCGCGCTCGCTGATCACATTAGCGACTGGCGCGTCAGCTGCGGCAGACTTTCTGGAAATGGAGATCACTTCCGCGCCCATGTCAGCAAACATCATTCCCGCGAATGGGGCAGGCCCTAGGCCCTCAATTTCTATAATTCGTATTCCAGCCAGTGGTCCCATGCTTATTCCTGTGTATTTGTTATCAATGAGGTTCAGCTCTACGCTGATTATTGCTTGTTAGTATTTACCAACTCACTGCGGCCATGACCAGAGCGAGAATTCTATGCTCTAACATCACCCAGCCCTCTATTTTGCATGCTCACACCCGCTTAGGGAACCGCTAGAAACACCGTTTTGTATTCTGATGCGGCTTAATACATATCTAGAGCGCGGATGATTCAGCAACGCCTATCACTCGACTTTTAGCAAACGCCAAGAAAGAAGCTAACTGCAAGCAAGAAGGGTAAAACTCAGAGAGAAAAAGATAAGCCTCAATCCACGACGACAATATCGCCCGCGTCGGCAACCGATTTGCGAGGCCGCAATATCAGCAACAGAGGCATAGCGCACACCACGCCAATGGCCATATAGTGAAAATCGCCAAGCATACCAATCACCGCAGACTGGCGCTGTAACTCAAGCTCAACGCCCGCTAATGCATTAACCGCATTTAGGCCATTCGAAGAATTCACATACTCTATCAATGCGGGATTAAACGGTGTGATATTTTCAGCCAGCACTGAATGCGCCATTTTTGTGCCGTAATCTTGATAGGCAAATGCTAAGGCGATGCCTACGCTGCTGCCTACATTGCGTAACAAGCTAAATAAGGATGTCCCTTCACCGCGATATTCTGGCGCCAAGGTAGAAAACGTCAGTGCAGACAGGGGCACAAAAATAAAACCCAAACCCAAGCCTTGGACCACACCGCTAATGACAATTTCCTGAGTGCCGATATCAAGACTAAAGTTCGACATCCAAAATAACGCATAGGCGAGCAAGATCATCCCGAACAAGATGGGCAGCCGGGCATCAACGCGATGTAAAATCTGCCCGGATATCAGCATGGCAATCATAGTACCGATGCCCCGTGGCGCCATGACTAAGCCCGCCGTCACCACCGGATAGCCCTGCAAGCGTTGCAAAAATGGCGGTAGTAAAGCGAAGGTCGAAAACAACACAATACCGAGCATGGCAATGAGAATTAAACCACCCACTAAATTGCGGTCTTTAAATAAATTAGGTGATATGAAAGGTTTATCGGTCGTCAGCGTGTGACTTACAAATAGATATAAGGCCGCGATAACTAAACCACATTCAATCATGATTTCGCTTGACTGGAACCAGTCCAAACTTTGGCCGCGATCCAGCATCAGCTGCAAGGATGCAATCGCAATACTAAGAAATAAGAAGCCAGTAAAATCCATGGGGGCCGAGCCCCGCGGCTTGGCATCTGGCAAGGCAGTCTTTAAGGCCATAAAGGTGGCTATGCCGATGGGTAAATTAATATAAAACACCCAGCGCCAGCTATAATATTCGGTTAACCAACCGCCAAGTGCGGGCCCAAGAATGGGGCCAATCATAACGCCAACCCCCCATACAGCCATTGCAGCGCCCTGCTTTTCAGGGGGATAGCTATCCAATAAGGTGGTTTGCGAAAGAGGTACTAAAGCGGCGCCAAAAACACCCTGAAGCAAGCGATACAAAATAATCTCTGTCAGGCTAGTGGCAATGCCACATAGCATCGAGGCTAAGGTAAAGCCCGCAATAGCAATAAGAAAAATTCGCTTAACGCCATAGCGATTAGCGAGATACCCGGTCGGGGTTGTCGCAATAGCAGAGGCAACAATATACGACGTTAACACCCAGGCAACTTGCTCCTGTGACGCCGACAAACTGCCCTGCATATGCGGCAGAGCAACATTCGCAATAGTGGTATCCAGCGCCTGCATCATGGTGGCTGACAATGTGCCAAAGGTAATTAAACCCATTGCACCAACCGCGACCGCAGGAGTAATCGCTTTAACAGTATTGCTAGCGCTCATTTTATAACTGGCCAGCAATCAACGCTGAATTGACGCCATTCTTACTGCCGTTATCGGATACGGTTCTTTTGTTACTATCTCCACCAAAGAACGCCATCAGCCATTTCATCCGCGCCGGCACACCTGTATCGACTTCTACATTGACACTCAGACCTGCGCGCAGTGGTGACTCGTTATCATGATGCTCAATGGCGAGCCGCACAGGTAGCCGCTGGACAATTTTCACCCAATTTCCTGTGGCATTCTGCGGAGGTAACAAGGCAAATTCTGCCCCAGTGGCTTGTGCAATACTTTGCACTGTTGCCGTCCAAACCTCACCGGGGTAGGCATCAATTTCTACTTCAACTTCTGCACCGGGCACCAACTTAGCAAGCTGATCTTCTTTAAAGTTCACCACTATCCAGGGCTCGCTGTGCGCGACTACGCTGATTAAAGGTAGCCCCGGCATGGCGTACTGCCCTTGCTGAGGCACCTTAGACGCAACACCCGCTATTGGCGCGCGCAGCACACAGCGCTCAAGATTCAAAGTCGCGCGATCTAGCTCGGCTTGCGCAGCCATGACCTCAGGGTGCAGATCAATATTTAGCTCATACTCACCGCCGAGTTGTGCGAGGGTTTCAGCACTGTCGCTCAGCAGTTTATTGACGGTATTACGGGCCACATTAAGATCGCGCTGCGCCTGATCTAGCGCTGTTGCCGACGCCACGCCGCGAAGATGTAAATCGTTAATTCGATGCTGCTGCTTACCCACAAATTCAAGGTCATCTTTTGCTGAGGCCAGCGCCGCTTGTTTCTGAATATACGCGGCTTTCAAGGACTCAATGCGCATATAAGCTTTCTCAAGCTGAGCCTGAGCATCATGCAGCTCGACTTCAAAAGCCCGCGAATTAATCGTTAATAGAATATCCCCAGCCTCAACATACTGGTTCTCGTTTACATTAACCGACGCAATATTGCCGCTGACTTCGGCGCCCACATTGACGACATCAGATTTGATATATGCGTTGTCCGTTGTGATATAGCGACCACCTAAGGCAAACAAATATGCCGCGATAACAACGGCAACAACAGGAACGACTATGAACAAGCGGCTGCGTAAGCGACGTCGACTCGCGATTTGTGCAGCAGTCATATCCTGTGGCGATTGATTTTCATTTTCCATTACACACCTTCCTTGCTAGAACGGACCGACTTCAACTTACTCATGCCAGGCTTCACAGCAATATCACTTGAATCACAAAAATTATTTTTTACCCTTAGCAACAGTTCTTCTAGCACTTTCGCTTCAGCAGCACTAATGCCTGCAAATGCGATCGCTCTGGTCTGCTCTGCAATACCATTTAGCTCTTCTAACAGAGGCTCCGCCTTGTCAGTCAAATACAAGCTCACCGCACGCCGATCTTGCTCCTGCCGTTCACGAAGTACCAAGCCAGCCTTAACAAGACGATCAACACTCTGGGCCACCGTCACCGGGTTGACGTCAAAATGCTCAGCCAGACAAGCCTGATTAATACCTGGCTCTCTTGACAGCTTAAGTAAGGTTAGCCACTGGGGCTGAGTGAGGTTCAAATGCTGGGCGCGACGTCGAAAGTCCTCTCTCACCAACCGCGAGGTCTCGGTCAGTGTCGACGCTGCAATTTGGAGGTGGCGAGTACTTTTCATGGTGCCATACTAGCAAATAGATAGGCACCTATTCAATAGGTGCCTATCTAAATTCATGACCTGTCTGTAAGCCCAAATCGCACTAGCTAGTAACTATCAAACTCTAGGGCTGCATGGACGCACGCGATCGAACACCACTGGGATTTCTCGGCAATCGAGAAGCCTTACCGTCCCCGCACCAGAAAAATAGCGCTGTCAGCGATAGAGAAGCGATAGAGAAGCGATAGAAAAGCGATAGAAAAGCGATAATATGGCTTTGAAAACACTTAAGCGCTTCCCACCCATGGTGGGAAGCTGTGCGCATCTGACTTAACGATGCAAAGACGCTAAATATAATTCAGCAAATTTTGGTGGCTGCTGGATCGAAATATCCATTTCCAGTTTCCGCGCTATATCACTGGCCGAAATCACACCCCGAATCTGGTGCTTCTCTCGCTCTACCACCAAGCAGTGCTGATGACCTGACTGCTTCAATACAGCCAACACATCCGCAACGGTCATCAGATCGAGGTCGCTATAATCAAACACCTTTAAATCTCGGCGCTTGCGCATCATATCCACGACCTGAAGTTCTTCACGATTAAAGCCATTGGCGACTTTTTTAATAATTTCGCCAGCACTCAAATCTTCAAGGGCTATTACACCGACAAACAAGCCATGCTCATCAATCACCAGTTTTAAGCGAACATGTGATCGCCTCATCATATTTTCCGCTTCGACCGCACTACTGTTTGCATCAATGACCAATGGCTCGTATACCGTAAAATCGGTAAACACCACGCTAGCAGGCGAATCGCCACTAATTTCTTGGAAATTATCAGGATGAACCAACTGATCAATCTGATCAGCTTCATACAATTCAAAATGTTTCATTTTGCTATCACTCTGTATATTAAAACTGACTGCCGAACGCCTTAAGCGATCAACCACGTTTCATTCTCAGAGTGCTGCCGGCGGAGCCCGAATGGGCGCATTGGCAACCGCCCCTTGCTCATGGCGATGAAAACTCGACCTTGGAGTACGACCCAGCAGTATATAAACCGGCGCATAATAGGAGTGAAGGTAGGATAGGCTAAGTGCAATATCAGGTGGTTCGGGAAAACCAGAGTCGACCTCAACAATAGCGCTAACACTGCTAGGGAGGGTATTTTTCGCAGCATCATAACTCTCTGCCAGTGCAGAGGTGCACAGCATTAGAAGAACTATGGAAAATACATTGCGCAGCATAAGCGACTCGCTCAAAGCTAAAACCAGATGCACTTACTTGAACTAATGATAACTAGCTCGCCGATACTCTCCCACAATAACGGGGAAATGCGCAAGCCTGTCACACTCAATCAAATGCAAATCTTCGGACTTTACTTACTACCAAAGGTCGAAAACCACAGCTAAGCTATACTATTTAAACGCCACGGAACAATGCGCGCACCGACAATCCTAAGCGTACCTTAAGGTCATTAAAATAGTCATATATATTATAGAGTTACGCCTCAGGCCCGACGCCACCTAGGGCGCGATGACTCAAGCTTCGCCCTCAGGTATATTTATGTAAACTTGAGACTTAACTACTGCGTAGGCGGTACTACTGCACTTACCAGAACAAACAGGTCTTATGGATAAAACCTATTATTTAGAAAGCTGTATAGCCGGCAATGACATTCCGCAGCGAATTGTCCTCGATAAGCTTCCGCTCACCATTGGGCGCAGCAGTGACTGTGCTGCAATTATTAATAGCTCGTCGCTTTCACGTGCTCATGCTCGCATTGAGAGCCGCAACGGCAAAATCGTACTCACCGATTTAGCCAGCACCAATGGCTGCTTTGTTAATCATCAACGTATAGAACACGCTACTGAACTCGAGAAAGGCGATATCGTCCATTTTGCGGGTATTGAGTATTATCTAAATATAGAAGAAGACGTTGAGGAGGAAGATGATCGCACCCGGGTTTTCATGCAGCCCTTACCAAAGCATTTCGCAATAAAAAGCAGAGAATTTACGGAGCTACTAGAACAGGAGCTTGTCACTACCTTCCAACAAATTATTACCTGCCAAAACGGTGACATTTACGGACACGAACTACTTGGTCGAGGCAAACATCCGGGCCTAGGATCGAGTCCGTACGAATTATTTAAGATTGCAGAATCACTAAACAAACAAATTGAGCTCAGTGTATTATTCCGGCGCCGAGGTTTTATACAGGCCGAGCTCGCCGGCATCGATAGACCACTGTTTTTCAACTGCCACCCTGAAGAATGCCACAAGCCTGACAAGCTCTTAATGGAACTAACCGACCTTCGGAAGCTACATCCAGGCCTCGATCTCGTTTTTGAAGTGCATGAAGCGGCGATTACCAACATCGACGCCATGGCGGAAATTCGCAAGGAATTAAGCACCCTCAATATTGGTCTAGCCTATGATGACTTCGGCGCCGGGCAAGCTCGTTTACGCGAACTCACCGAGGCTCCACCAGATATTATTAAGTTCGATATCAGCTTGGTGCGTGGCATTGGTGACAGCGAATCGCCACGGTATAAATTACTCGCATCCCTGAACAAACTTGTACAAGAAATGGGTATACGAACACTGGCGGAAGGCGTAGAAACTGAACAAGATTCCATTGCATGCAAAGACATTGGCATTGATTATTTTCAGGGCTATTTTTATGGCCGTCCTACTGCTATTACTCCCGACTAATTGGCAGGTCGTTGCCCCACCTTAAATCGACATATGACTAGAACTTTATTATCGGCCTAGCCATGTTACATACCAAACACGAAAACGCGAGCTAGGTGCTCACACCTTCAACCCGATTACGACCGCCTTCTTTAGCCTTATATAGCTGCTCATCGGCAGCGGAAATCAAGCGCTTTAAATCTTGGTCATCTGGAACGGTGCAGGCTACGCCCACACTTATAGTCACTCGATCCGCAGTATCAGACGTAGCATGGGGTATAACAAGGTCAAAAATCCGCTGACGAATTGCCTCCGCTTTTTTTAGGGCATCCTCCAGCTTTGTTTCTGGCATCAAGCAGACAAACTCTTCACCGCCGTACCTAGCGGCAATATCTCGACCACGCCACTGACTTTCTTTAAGTGCTTGCGCAACTAGTTTTAAACACGTATCTCCTTCCAAGTGCCCGTAGTGATCGTTATATTTTTTAAAGTGGTCTACATCAATCATAATCATTGCCAAGGGCTGCCCGGTGCGGCGACAAGCTCGCCACTCCGACTCTATGCGCTCATCGAATTGGCGCCGATTTGAAATTCCGGTCAAGCCATCCACAGACGCCAATTCACGCAAAGCATCAGTCTGAATTTTCAACATAAGGTGCGTCTTAACTCTGGCTTTAACCACCGCGGGATTGATGGGCTTACTAATAAAGTCAACGGCGCCCGCCTCTAAGCCTAAGGTTTCTTCTTCAGGACTATTTTGCGAGGTCACAAAAATAACCGGAATATCACTAATCTCGGGCTCCGATTTAATCTTCCGGCACACCTCAACACCATCCATATCAGGCATCACCACATCAAGTAACACTAGATCGGGGCGCTTTTGCCGACATACATCCAGCGCCTGCTGGCCACTAGTTGCCATAAACACTTCGCAGCTCGCGCCGAAGACTTGATACAAGACCTGAATATTTACCGGCTGATCATCGACGATCAGCAATTTCGGCCGCTCAGGATAGGCGCTTCCGGGAGCCAATTCTGACGAGAACAAAGAATGGGTATCACTCATAAATAAATACCTAATAAATACAACTTCCTAAATCCTTAGCTTAAATACAACGTAATCATAAGGACCGCTAGGATGATAAAATAGCCCCAACAATCTCATGTGCTTTAGCAAAATCTAATACCGAGATCGCGTCATCCAAGGCTCGTGCCTGATCACCATAACTAGCTAACCCAGCTTTCATATCAGCATGTACAGCCATTGCTCGCATATTGCTTTCTTTTAACAACATCTGTAGTTCGAGCAACTGAGCGGAATCCGGCGCGACACTACGATCACTACTGGCGCTCGCAACAGCTTGCGGCGGGGATAAACTGTCCGCCAGCGTACGTAAGACCTCGCAGGCCTCTTGCAAAAGCTTCTCTGCACTCAATAGCATGGTTTCAATAACAGCGACCTCAACCACGCTTTTGGCAGCTATTTCAGCTTCTGCCAAACAAGCCGCTAAGGCTTGCGCACCTAGGGTGCCTGAAACCCCGCGCAGGGTGTGCAGCTCGCGCACCGCGCCGGGTCGATTATTGATACGCAACAAGCCCAGAATGTTTTGAATATCATTGCTGTGTCGACTAGCAAACGTACGCGCCTGCCCAGCATATAAGCCGCGATTATTTCCCATCCGCAATAAAGCCTCTTTAAATGAGAATCCAGCAGGGGAATCCGGCAAGGCAGTGACTATTGATTCTTCCACCGGTATTGATGGAGCATCACGTTTTTCTTCACGGCCGCTGGCTTTTAAGATCGCACTCACCAACTCTGCAAGCTCAAAGGGCTTGCCAACATGGTCATTCATACCCGCAGCCAAGCACGCTGCTTTATCAGCAGGCATTGCATTGGCCGTCATCGCTATTATGGGCAAATGTTTAAGTCCTAGCGTTCCACGAATTTCTGCTGTCGCCTCATAGCCATCCATTATAGGCATTTGCAAATCCATTAAAATGACATCGAAGGGCTTAGTCGCATTGCGAATACAATCCACACCAAGCTGCCCATTATCAGCGACCTCGACTTCTGCACCTTCGATGGCCAGTAATTCCCGAGCAACCTGCTGGTTAGTTAAATTGTCTTCTACTAGCAGTATTCGCATCCCTGAGAGCGTATTTTTGGCTACCTTGCCTTCGGTACTGCTTGGCAGCAGCGAAGACAGGGTGCCAGCCTTGGCATCAATCACAGAATTATAAATATCTGAGGCAGTTACCGGCTTCATTAAAAAGCCATCCAGCGGAGAATGTTCGGCGTCCACACGCTTATCGAAGACCTCTCGCGCATGCGCAGTCACCATCACTAGACGTGGCATTGCCGATCCCAAATCTAAATCACGAATCGCTTTTGCGGTTTGCCAACCGTCGACGCCGGGCATCATCCAATCAATAAATGCGATATCAAAATGTTTGCCATTTCGAACACTTTCATTCAGCGCGGCCAAGGCCGCATCACCAGACTCCGCCTCTATCGCCGTCCAGCCCAAAGACACACAAATACCGGCAATAATCTGTCGTGCACTGGCATTATCGTCGACCACCAGAATATGTAAATGTCGACATTCCTTTGACAATTTCCGCCGCCCGGCCTCTATCAACTCTTGGTCTTCAACCTTGTCGACAATTAATGAGAATGAGAATGTGCTGCCCTTGCCTAGTTCACTCTCAACCTCTAACTCACCACCCATCAGTCGAATAAGCCGTTGACTGATAACCAAACCAAGGCCGGTACCACCAAAGCGGCGATTTGTGCCTGCCTCGGCCTGAGTAAATGATTGAAATACACGCTTTTGCTGTTCGCGAGTCATACCGATACCGGTATCACGAACACTGAAACCTAATACCAATCGCTGCTGCCGCTCATGCTGAACATAGAGCGATAACATGACTTCGCCTTTCTGAGTAAACTTCACCGCGTTACCAGCAAGATTAATCAAAATTTGTTTGATTCTCAGCGCATCACCTAACACCACTCTAGGAACCGCCGGATCGATATTGAAGAGGATCTCGACATTCTTTTCGCTAAGATTCATGCTGAGAATCACGGCGATATCACGCAGTACGTCATCAATGATGACGGGGCGAATATCGAGCAACAACTTACCCGCCTCTATCTTAGAAAAATCCAGAATGTCATTAATAATCCCTAACAAAGACTCTGCCGCAACACTGGCCTTGCGAACGTAATCAGCCTGGCGATCAGTCATATCAGTGTATGTTAGCAAATTAAGCATACCCAGAACCGCATTCATCGGGGTGCGAATTTCATGGCTCATATTTGCCAAAAACTCACTTTTCGATTTACTAGCGTCCTCCGCCACTGCTATCGCTGTTTCGAGTTCATTCTGCTGTTGCTTGTGCATGGTTAAGTCCCGCGCTATGCCCAGGTAACCAATAATTTTTTTATCGCTGCCGTATAAAGTATTACTCTTTAACATAACGGGAAAACGGGAGCCGTCCTTACGAACAAAGGTCCACTCACGTTCATAATTCACATCACTAACGACCTGCTTCCCATCGCCTCCAGCCTTGCTCAACCGCTGCAATTCAGGCTGAATCTCAGCAGGCTCGAACAAAATCCACATGGGTTTCTTATTAACAATTTCCTCTGCTTTATAGCCCAGCATTTTCTCTGCGGCAGGATTAAACAAGGTAATGGTACCGTCAGGCTTATTGGTAAATATCGCATAACCGGCATTCGCAAGAATGCCGTTTTGCAAGACAAAAGCTGCCTGTAGCTCGCGGGTGCGTAATTCAATCTGTTGCTCTAGGCTCTCATTTAATTGCTGCAATTGCTCTTGGGCCGATTTCACCTCAGAAATATCACGAATAATATTTGCAACACCAAAAACCTCTCCGTCCTCTCCCTGAACCGGAGACACGGTAATAGCAACATCAAGTAAGTCGCCATTGTCGCGCCGCCGCCGCGTAATAAAATCCGGCACAGTCTCACCGCCGGCTACCCGCTTAAATATTTCCAGCTCCTGCGCTAATAAATCATCAGGCACTATCAGTTCAATCATTCTCTTACCGATGGCCTGCTTAGCACTGTAGCCAAACATCACCTCTGCCGCGCGATTCCAGCTCTTAATCACCCCATCTAGCGTCTTACTAACAACAGCGTCGTCCGTGCCATCAACAATAGCCGCCATCGTCGCGTTCTGCTTATCAGCCAATGCCCGGCGCCTAAGGTTTGCCGCTAAAAGGTATAAAAATAATAGTGAGAAAAAAACAAAACCAAATAGAATATACAGATTTAATATTCTGGCCTCGGCCACCACCGAC
Source organism: Zhongshania sp. R06B22 (assembly GCF_040892595.1). Lineage (NCBI taxonomy): Bacteria > Pseudomonadati > Pseudomonadota > Gammaproteobacteria > Cellvibrionales > Spongiibacteraceae > Zhongshania > Zhongshania arctica. The sequence continues at coordinate 3,161,116 of NZ_JBFRYB010000001.1, forward strand.
TCGACGACACTATCAGACGCGGTTACCACTAAATCAACAGACTGGCCGCGGTCATAGGCCACCGTACTTAGCATGGCGTAGACTGCTTGCTTATCATCTAAACGCACAAAAGCCGAATCAGTATCGTCATCACCCGTACTGAACTCGTCAGACCAGCGATAGTTATTGCCAAATTCAAATCCAAATGTTTTTTCTGGCGCCGGATGCAACAGGAAGTCGCCATCATTATTTAAAACATAAATATTTTCTTCCGCGTCTAAGTCTAGGCTTAGGGTTTGAAAAATTTCTGCCATATTCAGGTTAATAACCAAAATACCAAACAACTGCCGATTCTGATCGACTATGGGGGTGGCCAGTCGCAAAGTGGGCACGTAAGGAACTTCTATTTCGCCGTACTCGCGATTTAAATTAATTTCCGATACGTATACTTCTCCAGGCCCGCGAATGACTGCCTCTTTGAAATAGTCGGTGTCGAATTTCTGCTGCAGATTGGTGGCTGGCACATTTTGAATCCGTCCGTTTTTTCGATCGACTCGGACCAGTTCGCGGCCGCCATCATCAATACCGATATAGCGAACCTGCATGACCGACGGGTGAGTTTCCAAGTAAGCTACAAATATTTCCTGCAAGCGCGTAGACCACAATAGGGAGGAGCTACTCTGCTCCTCATCAAAACCATTATTGCGACTTGCGCGGATGATCCCGCCTATCGGCGGCGTACGCGATAGGAAATAGGCATCCTTTTTTAAACGATCGAAGTTCGCCAGCATTGCCTTGCTTCGCGCCACCGCAACGTTATCGAGATAATGTTCCAGCACCTGCCGCTGGTTCTTGCGAACATTGTGATCTGATATGGGAATCATCACTATTGCTGCTAAGGCAAAAACCAACACCACAATCAATACATATTGCCACCGCAATGTGTCTACTAAGTCTTTATAGCTTTTATACACCCGACACTCCCAGTAAAGCCCAATCTGCGCAGCGCTGACAATCACGCCACTTGCCGCAGTATTAATAAGTTTAGTATCTTATAGCGTTGGCGTGGCAAAGTCGCAGCAACTAATGCAGCAAATTTCACATGGGCGGGAGGGTATAAGCGCGACCAAAGGGAAGCTCATCGTGCTTCAAATAAAAAAGAGGCGTAACCATGTACGGATATATCGCTAATCAACTAACGCTATGGCTGGTTCGTTCAAAACACCAGAAGGGCTATACCGAAATACTGAGCGAGCGCCGACTATAGCGTTTACAGTACTGGGCTGAGCATGCGCTCTCTAGCGAAGAGGACATGCTAAGCCCACTGCCCTTATTACCAAGTACCAAGTACTCATTAGGCCAAAGCAATTTTCATCCTTGGCTCAACTAGGCACTCGGTACCAATCATTTCATCGTAGGCGGAATGATGAACCAAATAAGATTTGATCCCGCAGCCGCTTTCGAGCAACACTGATTTAATGTCGCCGATGCTACGGCGGCTTAAAGGCTTGTTATCTAGTTCATAGATTCTCAATAGTTTGCCTTCTAAAGCCACAAAAGCGACGTAAATGCCCCCTTCCACTGACATTATTACAATTTCAGTAATTGGCAGGGCTGCTAATTGATCAGTATAAACTCTTGTCATTTTCCTCACCTATTATTATTTGTGTATGGAATACTCCAAAGCACAAATACAACGACCATTACGTTAATCCTGCAGTAACGGATTCAATCTCAAGGCCTGTTTACTGCGCCGTTGTATCTAAAGCCGTGCTGTCACTGTTAAAAAGCAAGAAAGAGGCCAAATTAAATATTTTTATATGAAATATTTGACTCCTAGTTAGCAGAGCACCCGATTTGAATAAATTTGATATAATTTGGCTTTGATTTAACCAGTGGAAACCCAGCCCTATGTCAATCAAGCCTGTACTTAGCGACGCAACATTAACTGTCACGAATCGTTACGCCATACTGCGCTTTGAGCGCGATGACGTTCGCAATGCCCTTACGGGCACCACGCTGATTGACGATATCTGCGCCACCGTTGAATGGGCGAATGCCAACAAACAGATTTCCTGCCTGATTATCACTGGTAGTGGCTCGGCATTTAGCTCGGGCGGCAATGTAAAAGATATGCGGGACAAGCTAGGTATGTTTGGCGGCAGCCCTAGCGAAATTAGCGATAGTTACAAAAGTGGAATACAACGTATTTCTCGGGTCATGCATAGCGCTGAAATAGTAACTATTGCGGCTGTAAATGGCGCGGCGGTCGGCGCCGGTTTTGATCTATGTTGCATGGCTGACATTCGAATCGGCTGTGAAAACACCCGCTTCGGTGAAACCTTTATCAACCTTGGCATAATCCCTGGTGATGGCGGCGCATGGTTCCTACAGCGTCTACTTGGCTACCAAAGAGCTGCAGAGCTAACATTCAGCGGACGTATCATCGACAGCGCCGAAGCGCTAAGTCTAGGACTGTTACTTGAATGTGTACCAAAAGACACACTTATTGCATGCGCCGAACGCTACGCCAGTGAATATGCAAGTAAACCACCACAGGCATTGAGGGCTGCAAAGCGCCTAATGAAGCTCGCACAGCGCCAGGAGCTTACAGACTTTTTAGACGTATGTGCCGATGTTCAGAGCCAGTGTCATCAAACTGAAGACCACCAACGCGCACTAAATGCGTTCCTCAATAAAACCACTGCGCAATTTGAGGGCAATTAAACTGACTCACGCCTGTAGGTATCAATAAAAGGCGCCACCTCCGCAATATACCGTGAGGTGGCCCGCGGAGAGTTAGCCAGGACTCACTTCCACTTTATCAACCACGCCGCGGCCCTCTTCAAAAATTTCCATCGTGACAGTAAAGCCCCACAAACGGCTAAGGTGTTTCAATACTTCGGTGGCATCATCTGTTAACGGCCGCTCGCGAAGCTGATTATAACGGAGGACCAATGAACGATCCCCCATATGCTCATAGCGGAGTATCTGAATATCTGGGATCAGCACGTCGCGATTGTACTGCTTTGAAAGCAAACGCCTCACCTCACGGTATCCTGCCTCATTGTGGATCGCTTCAACCCGCAGGTGATCCTCTGAATGCTTGTCGGCGATGGCAAATAAATGGAATTCGCGAATCAATTTCGGAGATAGATACTGACCGATAAAAGATTCATCCTTGTAATTGCGCATGGCGAAGTCAAGGACCTCACTCCAGTCTTTGTCAACAATGTCGGGGAACCAGGCGCGATCTTCCTCATCGGGCTCCTCGCAGATTCGCCTTATATCGCGCATCATTGCAAAACCCAGTGCGTAAGGATTAATACCCGAATAAGCAGGATGATCAAAGCTAGGCTGCATCACCACATTGGTGTGCGACTGCAATATTTCAAACATAAAGCCGTCGTCAACCATACCTCGATCATATAGGGTGTTCAGCAAGGTGTAGTGCCAGAATGTAGCCCAGCCCTCGTTCATCACCTTGGTTAGACCCTGAGGATAAAAGTACTGGGCGAGTTTGCGGACAATTCTTACAATTTCACGTTGCCAAGGTTCCAAGGAGGGCGAGTATTTCTCAATAAAATACAGCAAATTTTCCTGAGGTTCAGGGGGAAAAGTGCGCTTCTTCTTTTGCGCCCCGGATTTATCCACGGCTTTTTGAGGAAGGGTTCTCCAGATATCATCATATTGCTTGTAGGCGTGCTCTTCTCGCTCATGCTGACGATGAAGCTCGTCCTCGGCCGACAGTGGTGACGGCCGATGAAAACGATCAACGCCGTGATCCATCAAGGCGTGGCAGGCGTCGATGGTCTCTTCGACACGCGCGTCGCCATAACGCTGCTCACAGTCAAAAATATACTTGCGGGCAAACACCATGTAATCGACAATCGCATCGGCACTGGTCCACTGCTTAAATAAATAATTGCCTTTAAAAAATGAGTTGTGGCCATAGCAAGCGTGCGCAATGACCAGCGCTTGCATGGGCATACTATTGTCTTCCATCAGATAGGCTATACAGGGGTCGGAATTAATCACCAGCTCATAGGCTAGGCCTCGTTGCCCCCGCCGGTAGGCCTCCTCGTTTTGGATAAACTCCTTACCGTAACTCCAGTGACTGTAACTAATGGGCAAACCAACCGATGCGTAAGCATCTAGCATCTGCTCGGAGGCAATCACCTCAATCTGATTAGGGTAGGTATCAAGGCCGTACTCTTTAGCAATAATGCCAATTTCCGCGTCATAACGCTTTAAAAGCTCAAAATCCCAATCACCACCATGGGAGAGTATGGTCTTCTTTGGTTTTACTGAGCTCATACAGACTCCTTGTGAAACAGTTCGCGTAGAACCGGGTACACATCGCTGCGATCCATCACGGTGCTCATCGCAAAGGTTTCATCTCGAATCTGACCATAAGCAGCCGCCAGCGGCGTAATACTAGAAGGACTGTCAGGCACTTCCACATAGGCAAAGTATTTACACAGCGGCAGGATATCCTTGCTCAGCCTCATTGCGCTGCGCTGCGGATCACTGCCAAAGGCATCGCCATCCGACACTTGGGCGCCATATATATTCCACTCATTCGGGGAGTAACGCTCTTGCTGAACCTCAATCATCAAATTTAGTGCCGACATCACCACCGTGCCACCGGTCTGTGGGTCGTGGAAAAAAGCGTGTTCGTCGACTTCCTCGGCATTGGATGTATGTCGAATAAAAACCAGCTCAACCTTTTCATATTTGCGGCTGAGAAAGAGATATAAGAGGGTGTAAAATCGCTTGGCGAGATCTTTCTTTTCTTCTGACATCGAAGCCGACACATCCATCAAGCAAAACATCACGGCTCTACTGATAGGCTTGGGCTCTTTAACACGATGGCGAAATCGCAAATCATATTCATCTAGAAATGGAATCCGGGCGATTCGCTCCTCAAGCGCGTCGATCTCTTCTTGATCGCCACCGGCACGTTTTAATTCTTCAAGCTCGCGCTTGAGCGGCGCCTTAAGCGCAATCCGCCGCGCCATGGCATTTTTCACCGAGCGCGGCACCGCTAAATTGGCAGGCACACCACTTGGCGTATAGCCGGCGCGGCGGTAGGTAAATTGTTCAGAATCGCCTAGCACAGTGCGCGCTAAACGCGGCAGCTCAAGGTCATCAAAAAACAGGTTCATGAACTCTTCTTTGGAAAGAGTAAACATGAAGTTATCCTGCCCTTCCTCACCCTGGCCTTCACCACCCGAGCCGCTGCCACCGCCGCCACCAGACTTAGGTTTGGCGATCATATCACCGGTGTTAAATTCTTTATTACCGGGATGCACCATTTCGCGATCGCCACCACGACCAATTCGAAACTTTGGCTCGGAAATATCTTTGGCAGGAATCCCGACCTCACCACCACGAGACATATCGGTGATAGACCGGTCTGCCACAATATCTGCCACTGAACGCCGCAGCTGCGCCTTATACCGCTTTATGAAGCGCTGGCGATTAGTCGCGTTTTTATTGCGATCATTCAGGCGGCGGTCAATAATCATTGACATGGTGCGCCCCTTTCATTGGTCGTATCGTTAACTACCCTGATTTTCTGACCCGCAGATACCACTCAGACAACAAACGCACCTGCTTAGGCGTATATCCTTTCTCTACCATACGGGTAACAAAGTTCTCATGCTTCTGCTTATCTTCAACAGAAGCTTTGGCGTTAAAGGATATAACCGGCAGCAATTCTTCGGTGCTAGAGAACATTTTCTTCTCTATAACTTCACGGAGCTTCTCGTAGCTGGTCCAACTAGGATTACGACCTTCATTTTGGGCTCTAGCGCGAAGTACAAAGTTAACAATCTCATTTCTGAAATCTTTTGGGTTGGCTATTCCCGCAGGTTTCTCAATTTTCTCAAGCTCGTCATTTAAGGTGCTGCGATCAAAGATGGCGCCAGTTTCAGGATCGCGATAATCCTCATCTTGAATCCAGTAATCGGCAAACGTCACATAGCGATCAAAAATATTCTGACCGTATTCTGAATACGATTCCAAGTAGGAAGTTTGAATCTCTTTACCCACGTATTCCGCATAACGAACCGCAAGCCAACCTTTAATAAATTCCAGATACACTCGCTGTGTGTCTTCTGGTAATTGCTCGCGAAGAATGCGCTGCTCCAGCACAAACATTAAATGTACCGGATTGGCGGCAATCTCAGCGTTGTCATAATTGAATACAGCCGACAACACTTTAAAGGCAAAGCGCGTTGACATGCCGGTCATACCCTCGTCAATACCGGCATAATCTCGGTATTCTTGGAAGGACTTGGCCGCGGGATCGGTATCTTTCAAGGACTCGCCATCATAGACTCGCATCTTGGAATATATGCTCGAATTCTCCGGTTCGCGAAGCCGAGACAAAACCGAGAACTGGGCTAACATTTCCAAGGTTCCGGGCGCGCATGGCGCAGCATGAAGAGAACTGTGGCGAAGTAATTTTTTGTAAATTTTCACCTCTTCTGAAACCTGTAAACAATACGGCACTTTGACTATGTATACGCGGTCAAGGAAGGCTTCATTGTGCTTGTCGTTGCGGAAGCTCTGCCATTCAGATTCATTAGAGTGGGCGAGAATTATTCCATTAAAAGGAATAGCCGAAAAGCCTTCAGTGCCTTTGTAATTACCCTCTTGGGTCGCTGTTAATAAGGGGTGTAACATCTTTATCGGTGCTTTGAACATCTCTACAAATTCAAGCAAACCCTGATTCGCCAAGCACAAGCCACCGGAGTAGGAATAAGCGTCTGGATCATCCTGCGCGAAGGCCTCTAATTTACGAATATCTACCTTACCAACCAGCGTAGAAATATCTTGATTGTTTTCGTCGCCCGGTTCAGTTTTTGTGACCGCAACTTGCTTCAATACCGAGGGCTGTATTCTTACCACCCTGAACTTTGTCAAATCGCCTTCATACTCCTCCAAGCGTTTAATCGCCCAAGGGGAAGATAAGCCTGTGAGGTAGCGCTGAGGAATACCGTACTCTTCTTGCAACTGCTCGCCGTCACGCAGCGGATCAAACAGGCCCAATGGCGACTCATTAATGGGCGAGCCTTTGATGGCGTATATCGGGGCTGCTTCCATTAACTTTTTCAAGCGCTCGGCAATAGATGATTTACCACCACCCACAGGGCCCAGCAGATAAAGCACCTGCTTACGCTCTTCTAAACCTTGAGCAGCATGTCTGAAAAAGGCGACAATTTGCGCAATAACGTCTTCAAGACCATAGAACTCCTCAAAAGCGGGGTATCGAGGAATAAGACGATTAGAAAAAATACGGGAGAGGCGCGGGTCGTTGCGGGTATCTATCAGTTCAGGCTCACCAATGGCGGCAAGCATACGTTCGGCTGGGGTTGCGTAAGCCAGGGGATCTTGACGGCATAGGTCAAGATAAGCCTCCAGGGACATTTCTTCGTCGCGCCCCTTCAGGTATTGCTCACGAACATTATCAAGTATGCCCATCTTTGCAATCTCCTACTGTGCTGTACTTTGACGCCAATCATTGCTGCTCAGATTGCCAAATACCAACGCCTTAAAAGTGTGTAAGCATCTTTACTCTACTCCGTTACGAAAGTCTCATCCAGTTGGTTTATCAATAAATTAGATAAATTTTTTAATAAAAAAATGCCAATATCAAAAAATCGAACACTGTCGTATCGTGATAAAAATCATCATGTGATTAGCAATAATTCTCTATCTTGGATACTACCTATTAAGTCGCACCATGTGCGTATACCCGCGCAAGTGTGAACAGGCTAGCAATGGGTATTGCCGCTCTAGTATCTCTCTATGCCGCGCGTCCACGGTATTTGGCAAGGCCCTTATTAGCGCTCTATTTGACCGAGATTGGCGTGCAACACACTGCCATTAATCACCGGATTGTGAGCACAAAAGAATAGCGTTTCGACTATCTCGACAGGGTCTATCAAGCGGCCATAACTGACCATCCCGGTGATCGCGGCCATCACCTCTGGATCATCACCAATATTGCCTCGCAACATCGCGGTATCAGTAAAACCCGGGCAGATACAGGCAGTATGGATGCCCCGGCCAATCAAGTCCTGCGTAGTCGCCCGCATTAAACCAATAACGCCGTGTTTACTGGCGATATAAGACGCACAGCCCGCCACTGCTTTCTCGCTAAGCGTGGAACCCATATATAAAATTGCCGAACCCGCCTTCATCAAGGGAATCAGCGCGGCATTCAACTGCTGCGGGGCCACCAGATTGACCTGTAACACATCCGCGAAATTTTCCGCGGCCAAGTCCCTAACCGAATCACCATCGTGACGCGCCGCATTGTGAAGTAGCACCACCGCGTCGGCATGCTTAGCGACGGCGTGTAAATCGTCGATGCAAGTATCCAGCCAATCGCGTTTTTGCATATCGACACAAATTTGCTCAGCACCCACTAAGTCGATAGGACGGCGAGACAGATTTACTACCCTATATCCCTCAGCCAGAAAGCGTTTCGCGGTTGCGAAGCCAATGCCTTGGCTGCCGCCGCTTAATATCAAAACCTTGCTCATTTCACCATCTCATGTCGTGTGATATTTAGAAATCGGAAAAGCATTGGCGGCCGCCAAGCAGCCATCAATACGTCCGCAGCGCACCATTTTGGATTCTTTTGACTTTAGCCTCTCTACTCTAAGCGCAAGACCTGGCTAGTCGCGAGTCCAGCTCGCAGAGCCCCACTGCCCCGGCCCAGATGACACTTTCATCACCAGTTCGGCAATCTCATTGCCTTCTATGAACGGCGCGTCAGTGAGTAATAGCTCTAATAAATAGCGGGCAAACTCCTCTACCGTGGTGTTGCGAACCGGCAGCACTAAGGTATCGGTTTTCAAGAAGGGTATTTCTTCACCATTAAACTCAGCAATATAGAATTCACCGCGCTCTACCACCCGCATATACGGCGACTCGGCGGGTAATAAAGTATATTCATCAAGGCGCGAGCACAGCTTACGTAAACGGGACTTTATTTCGACATAGCTAAAGCACATGCCATTGTCGCCAACATCTGCAGTGAGCACTAGACTGACTTTAAAGTTATGGCCGTGCAGACGCTCTCGGTCTGTGGCAGAAAAGATGGTGAAGTGCGCGCCAGAAAATTTTAGATCTTCTTTGCTTATTTCAATACTGGTATAGGCTTTTACAGGCATTACACTCACTATTCCCTATTGGTTGGAAGACGGCTTATTTTTAGCTCTTAGTTATTAACTTGGCCATATGTGACATCCGCTTACAAAACGCAGCACTTCTTTAGCTTAACTCAGCATCGAAGGGCTTACACCCCTGCGCTATCGTAATTCGCCAAGGCTCCCTCAACCGCCGCCAGCAGCTCAGACTCACCTAGACCATCACCATTGATGGTAATGTCGGCATAGCGACGATATAAAGGCAGGCGCTCGCTATAAACGCCCTGCAAATCCTGGCCAGGCGGGCCGGCTATACCCCGCTGGGTAAAATTCTGCACCCGCCGAATAATTTCAGACAGCGGAATATCAATAAAAACACAGGGGCCAAATTGGCGCAAATTCGCCATTGCCGCCCGGCTGTATACGGCGCTTCCCCCTGTTGCGACCACTTGGTTTACAAATTTCCCTGCCGAAAGCACCTCCGCCTCAATTGCGCGCAAATACTCATAGCCTTTGGCATCCAGCAAGGCTTGTAAACTTAGGCCCTCACGCTGCTCTATAAGGCGATCGGTATCCACGAATTGGGCGCCGCTGCGCAGTGCCAAGGCCTCGCCAATAGTAGACTTGCCTGCACCTGGCATACCGATAAGGACAACACTGGACGACGTAATTTCAGACATAGACGGGAACGACACCTTGCGAATACCAAACGCACACTCAATAAGTGGGTCACAGTGCCACAAAAGTTCGGCAAGCAAAAACAAAAAAACGGCAGCTATGGAAATAGCTGCCGCCAAGGTTTTATTCAAAGAGAACTAGATGGAAACTAAGGGTTAGAGGCAAGAATCACCCCTCTCATCACAATGCTAGGACTGAAACATTTCTAGAATTGAAGAAAAGTCGCGCTGTGCATTGCCCTTGGTGGAAAATGAAGCATAAAGACTGCGAGCGAGTGCGCCCATTGGTACTGAACTCTGGGTGGCAAGACTATTTTCCATGGCCAAGCCCAAGTCCTTCAACATCAGCTGGACCATAAAGCCCGGCTGATAGTCATTTGAAGCTGGAGCGGTCGGCATAACATCTGGATAGGGGTTGTAGTTCTCTAGCGACCAATTCTTACCCGAACTGTTTAGCATAATCTCTGACAACACTTTAGGGTCTAGGCCGTTGTTCGCGCCTAGCTGCAAGGCTTCTGCCGTGCCAACCATATGCACAGCTAACAGCATATTGTTGCAAATCTTAGCTATTTGGCCGGCGCCGTGATCACCGGCGTGAAAGATATTCTTACCCATGCCTTGCAAGACCAATTTGCCTCTAGCAAAGCCTTCGGCGCTACCACCACACATAAAGGCCAGTGTACCCGCTTGAGCGGCTTTAACCCCACCAGAAACCGGCGCATCAATCATTTCCAAACCGCGCGCTGCAGCAGCCTCACCCACGCGACGGGCGGTGTCAGCATCAATGGTGCTGCAATCCATAAACAAGGTGCCGTCAGCAGCTTTGGCCACAAGACCTTCGTCACCGAGATACAAGCCAGCGACATGCTTGCCAGCAGGCAACATGGTGATCACCGTATCGGCTCCGGCTAGGGCCTCAAGGGCGGTCGCAGCTTTTGATGCACCCTGCGCCACAACAGCATCCATAGCGGCTGCCACCAAATCGAATACTGTTACTTGGTGACCGGCTTTGACCAGATTGGCAGCCATTGGCCCGCCCATATTACCCAAACCGATAAACGCTACCTTAGCCATAATACCCACCTGTTTATTAGATCTAAGATGTCCAAACGAACACCCCTTATTATTTAAAAAATGAGACAACCGAAACCGCCTCAAAACCTTCTAGAAATACCGATCACACCCGCCGTTAAAGATCGCCCAGAGGGTTCTCTGCCCACGGCGCAGTGAAATGCTGTTCGATGAGATCTTGCGGTACATCTACTGGAGATGAATGCTGCCAAGCTGGGTTACGGTCTTTGTCGATTAACAAAGCTCTAACACCCTCGGCAAACTCTGGCTGACGAATTATCGCCGTAGACAGCAGCATTTCAGCTTGAAATGCTGCTTTTAGACTCAGCCCGTTGCAGCGACGAATCTGTTCGGCAATTAATCGTGCACTTAAAGGCGAACCCGATGCGAGTGTCGCCGCAGCTTTCTGTACCCAAGGATTCTCAGACTGAGCGGCAATAATATTGTTAATTACCCCAAGGTCGTCATCCGCCGAACACAGCTCTGCAATTTCAGAAGCAGCCGCTTCGACATTACCCTCTGGCAAAGCCGCTTTAGAACGCGCGACAAAGGTCGCCATTAAATCAAAGACACGCTCGTGGTTTTCCGCCACCCCAGTTGACCATACCGTCTCGGTTAAGGCATTAAGAACCTCGCCCGAGTATTGATGCTCAACAAAGCCTTCGGCTAAACCTAGGTACACAGCATCGGCCGCATTAAACGACGCACCCGTTAAGGCCAAAAACAGACCAGTATGACCCGGCATCCGGTTCAAAAAGTAGCTACCGCCAACATCTGGATATAGACCAATCGTGATCTCTGGCATTGCCAATCGGGTCTTTTCCGTGACAACGCGATAGCTGCCTGCCGCAAACACACCCATGCCGCCGCCCATGACAATGCCATGCCCCCAAACAATGACCGGCTTGTCGAATTGATGCAGTAAATAATCAACGCGATATTCCTGCTCAAAAAACGCCTCCGCGTATTCACAGGGGCCACCCAGTTGCTCAACAGACGACTTGTATAAAGCCTGGACGTCGCCGCCCGCGCACAGGGCCTTTTGACCTGAACCATGAATAAAGACACAGGCGATATCGCTGCGCTCGCGCCACTCACGGAGCTTAAGCAGCATCAACTCAACCATATTCAGAGTTAGTGAGTTTAGGGTTTTTTCTACATTCAGCGTAATAACACCGACCGAAGGACCACTGAGCGAACGTCGCTCTTCAAATAAAACTTCTTCTACATGAGCCGTCATTACGCGTTCTTCCACTCTGGGCTGCGTTTTTCAAGGAATGCATTTACACCTTCTTTTTGATCCAAGGTGTCAAACAACTGAATAAAACGCTCACGCTCCAGCAATAAACCCTGTGGCATCACTGCTTCGCGTGGACTGTGAATCAATTCTTTACAGAAGGTAACTGAAACGGGGCTTTGCTGAGCAACCTGCGCGGCTAAAGCCAAGGCAGCCTCTTTAGACTTGCCTGACTCAACCACTTCTTCAACGAGACCCAAGCTCAATGCCTTGTCTGCTTTAATCCGTTCGCCACACAATATAATGCGCTTAGCCCAACCTGGACCAACCAAGGCGGTCAAACGCTGGGTACCACCGGCGCAGGGCAGCAAACCCACTTTTGCTTCCGGCAGTGCCATTTGCGCATGAGCTTCTGCAATACGTATATCGCAGGCCAAAGCACACTCCAGACCGCCACCCATAGCAAAACCATTCACGGCCGCAATAGCCACACCGCGAAAATCTGCCAAGGCTTCAAAGGCCTGACCAAATTTCAAACCGATATCTTGGGCAACTGCTTTGTCGCCACTGGCAAACATTTTTAGATCTGCGCCCGCCGAGAAGAATTTCTCGCCAGCGCCCGTGATCACCAGGCTGTATATGTTTTTGTCGGCATTCAAATTAGCGATCAGTTCACGCATACCACTTAATGATTCGGCATCCCATGTATTCGCACCGGGATTGTCGATAGTGATCAATGCCGTATGGTCAATAATCTCAACTTTTAGTTTTTCTGTGGGACTGTAGTTGCTCACTTAATCACCTCCAAGGCACCATCTAACAATAAACGCCGGCCAATAATGACCCGCATAATTTCATTTGTCCCTTCCAGAATTTGATGCACGCGACTGTCGCGCACATGCCGTTCCAGCGGGTATTCTTTGATATAGCCATAGCCGCCATGCAGCTGCAGCGCGTCGTTACAAATGTTAAAACACACATCGGTCGCAAAGCGTTTTGCCATCGCGCAGTAAATACTGGCCTCAGGATCAGCGCTGTCTAATTTGAAGGCCGCCAAGCGCACCATTTGCCGCGCTGCCACCAAATCTGTGGTCATATCAGCCAATTTAAACTGGGTATTTTGGAAGTCTGCAATGGCCTGACCAAATTGCTTACGCTCTTTCACGTAGTCAATGGTTGCCTCTATGGCAGCTTGCGCCGTGCCAATCGAGCAGGTCGCAATATTAATACGACCACCATCCAAGCCCTTCATGGCAATCTTAAAGCCCTGCCCTTCGGTGCCCAGCATATTAGCGGCGGGAACCACCACATCTTCAAAGATTACAGTGCGAGTTGGCTGACTATTCCAGCCCATTTTTTCTTCTTTCTTGCCGTAGCTCACACCCGCCGCGTCCGCCGGAATAGCAAAAGCGCTTATGCCCTTGGCGCCATTGCCACCGGTGCGCAACATCACCACGAGCATGTCAGTTGAGCCAGCACCAGAGATAAACATTTTGCTGCCGTTAACAATATAGTTATCGCCGTCGGCACGCGCCGTGCTGCGCAGATTACCGGCGTCTGAACCTGCACCAGGCTCAGTTAAACAATACGAAGCCAGCTTCTCGCCCATCACCAAATCACCACAACACTCCGCTATCAGAGCCGGTTTGCCATAGCTACCGATCATGCTGGTTGCCATATTGTGGATGGTCAAAAATGCGGCGGTAGACGTGCAGCCCCGCGCCAGCTCTTCGACAATCACGCTGGTATCAAGCCGACTCATACCCAAGCCACCGGCGTCTTCGGGGGTGTACATACCCATAAAACCCAGCTCACCGGCCTGTTTCAGCGCATCTTTGGGGAAAATATGTTCAGCATCCCACTTGGCGGCATTAGGCTTGAACACACCCTCGGAAAATGACCGCGCACTTTCGGCGAACGCTTTTTGATCGTCGGAAAGGTTAAAGTCCATATTGTTCTCTTTTTATTTAGACATAGATAAAGCAGAACGCCGCAATTCCTGCGGCGTTTTGGTACAAGTAATTACTTAAACTTGGCCATAACCTTGCCAAATAGCACGTCATCAGACGGAATCACTTTTGTCACTGCCAATGGCTTAGATACCCAGGTTTCATTGATCAGGTCACGCCACGTAATATTGTTATTGGTGCTATTACCGCCCCATGAGCCACAGCCCAGAGAGAAGGTCTGACGCATACCATTCCACAGATTACCGCTGTTAGAGGCGGCCTGCGGCTGGTTAACCATCACTCGCGATGTTTTGGTCGCATAGGCGAACTTCATAATATTTTCATCGCTATACGAGTAGATACCACATGAGTGACCTTGGCCTTGATACGCTTGAATGGCGTTCGTCATGGCGATAGCGCCGTCAATATCTTTCACGGTGTAGAACGCCATCACTACTGACATTTTTTCACCAGAGAAAGGATGCTCTGGGCCGGTACCGGTTTCAGGCACGATAAAGAAGGTTTTCTCGTCAGGTAAATCAATACCCGCCATTTCCGCCAAGACGCTTGCCGGTTGCGCAACGATCCGGGGCGCAATATGACCGTCTTCCCAAATAATACTCTGCAGCTTGGCCTTTTCTTCAGCGCTACAAATATAACCGCCCTTTGCCTGAAGCTTTTCAAGCAGCGCTTCTACATTCGATTCGAAGGCAATAACGGCGTTATCTGAAGAACACGATGCCGCCAAGTCTAAAGTTTTGGAGATGCGGATTTTTTCAGCCGCTTCATCTAGATCTGCCGTGTCATCGACGGTGATAACGGCGTTACCCGCCCCCACACCCAGAGCAGGCGTGCCGCTGGAATATGCCGACGTCACCATTGGCGCGCCGCCAGTAGCCAAAATACGATCGCACTGTTTCATCAGCTCGGCAGTGCCCTCCATAGAGGGACTATCCATAGAAATAACCAAATCCTCTGGTGCACCGCAGGCCTTAAGTGCTTCGCGCATCAAATCGCAGATCATCTTATTGGTTAGCTTAGAGCGCGGATGTGGCGCAATGATGATGGAATTCCGTCCCTTGACGGCAGAAATTGCCTTAATCACCGGCGTCGCCTCTGGGTTAGTACAGGGCGTTAACGCACCAATAACACCAACAGGCTTGGCTATTTTAACGATATTGCGCTCTTTGTCGTCTTCCAGAATACCCACCGACTTGTCGTCGATAATATCAAAAAGTGCTGCGCGGGTTTTCTTGAAAATCTTGAGAAACTTACCGTCGTAATTACCGAGCTGCGTTTCTTCTACTGTGAACTTGGCAATTTTCTCTGCCACGTCCTGACGTGCAACCGACCACACCATGGCGGTAATCAACTCATCGACTTGCTCTTGGCTGTAGTTCTCAATCTGAGCCTGCGCTTTACGTGAACGCTCAACTAGAGACTTTACTAATACTGCCTCTTCGCTTGTGGCTATGGCGGTTTCAGCGGCCATGGTATTTCTCCGGGTTATTTTTATAACTAACAATAGCGCGCCCAGACTTTTGCTGCCCGCGCATAAACAGGGCTCTATATAAACACATCCCCCCAGTTGGGAGGATTGACTATATTGCCGACTTAATGGACTATATTGCGCACATGATTAAGTGCAACCCACACCCAGTTAAATAAAATAAGTTCATATTTAACAAAGGCTTAATATGAAAATTACTTCTGACTGGCCGCTCCCCCCACTGGGAATTCGCTTTCTTACACCGCAATTTGTGCAAACTCAACTCGCCGGCCACCCCCTCACCGAAGGACTATTTCCGATTGCCATGGGCTATTACCCCGCGGCCTTTGGTCATCGTATGCACCGCCAGCAACAAGACAGCTACCTTCTAATTTACTGCATTGATGGCAAAGGCACCCTGATGTGTGACGACAAACGCTACCGGATTAATAGCGGCGATATTATTCTACTGCCACCCAAGCACCACCATGCCTACAAAGCAGACTCCAAAGACCCATGGACAATCTATTGGTTGCATTTCAATGGCCGCTTGGCCGATCATTTTTACCGGCACATTCAACTGAGTTCGCCGTCATTTAATATTGGCGTGCAACCGCGAGTCATAAGGATATTTGACGGCCTTTCTGAGTTGAGACGCAGCGGATATCAATTCGCGGAATATATTCAAGGGGGCCATCAACTTCAGGCGCTTCTCAGCTACATCGCCCTGCTGGTAAGACAGCAACGCCCGCAAAGCGGCACGGCGCTGAACTGGGAAAGATTGCGAGCGACGATGCAGGAACACATCCACGGCCAACTTAATCTAGATGAATTGGCGGCCAGTGCAAAACTGTCAAAATACCATTTCACTAAAAAGTTTAAGGCGCATACCGGGCAATCACCCATACAGTATTTTATTAATATGAAAATTCAACGCGCCTGTTATTTGCTAGACAGCACCAGCCAATCGGTAAAGCAAGTTGCCTCGGCCGTCGGCTATGACGACCCTTATTATTTTTCTCGGCTGTTTAAAAAAACCATTGGCTTGGCGCCCAGTGATTACCGTCATCATCGCCGAAGCTAGGCCCTAATCCTAAATCAGTAATTCCCCCTTCATGGTCGTTACCGCATATCCCGACAAAACCACCACATCACCGTCTATGCAAATATCGAGCGCGCCACCACGGCTAGATACCTGCCGAGCAGAAAAGGTGTTCTTGCCGGTTTTAAGTGACCAAT
Organism: Zhongshania sp. R06B22; assembly: GCF_040892595.1. Taxonomy (NCBI): domain Bacteria; kingdom Pseudomonadati; phylum Pseudomonadota; class Gammaproteobacteria; order Cellvibrionales; family Spongiibacteraceae; genus Zhongshania; species Zhongshania arctica. The sequence goes on from NZ_JBFRYB010000001.1 coordinate 3,177,924, forward strand.
AGTGTGCCAAGGCGCAATGCGCTGAACCCGTGACAGGATCTTCATTAATACCGGCATTCGGTGCAAAGAACCGCGACACAAAATCTATCGGGGAAGCACTGTCCGCGGCGGCGGTAACGATTAAACCGCGACTCTTTAAGGCCGCAATGCTCACTAAATCTGGCACAAAGCGCTGCACTGCATCCGCACTTAGGAGTTCAATCAAAAGATCTTCCCCCGCCTCTGCGGCGCCGCGCAGCAAGCTTGGATCAACCACGCTATGCGCCCAGCGACCGGCATCTACCTGAGAGGTCATAGTGAGGGGAAAGCGCATCGCCATAACATCATTATTTCGGGTGACCGTGAGTTCGCCACTGCGCGTTATAAAACGCAGAACCTCGTCGTTAACACCAAACTCTGTCCATAGAGCATGCGCCGCCGCCAATGTCGCGTGACCGCACAAGTTGACCTCCATTGCGGGTGTAAACCAGCGCAGAGACCACTGCCCATTGGCCAAGGATTCTATGTAGGCTGTTTCTGATAGATTAAATTCAGCGGCGATCCCCTGCAGTTCCTCGTCAGTGAGGCCCACCTCTAATAGACAAACCGCCGCCGAGTTGCCGCAAAATTTCTGCTGGGTAAACGCATCTACCACCCGATATTTCATTTTAGCTCCCTAAAAATCAAGGCATATCCATGCCGTCCCACCGCAAAGCATAATACTTCACTAGATATATCTCTATCGCTAGCACTTCAACCAAGCAGACAAAGTGCTTCTGCTTTCAATGACGGCTTTAAGACTGACTCTTTTGGGATATTTAAACGAACAAAGCCCAGCAACGAGAATTGCTGGGCTTTGTTCCTTAACTCAGCAAATGCCGAGTTACGGCGGGATACTTCAAGTCGCTACTTTCCCTAGCGACTCTTTTTTATAGTGACTCTTTTTGTAATCACTGATTTCTACTCTTTTGATAACTATGACTCAGGCAGTTCTGCGTTGTGATAAATATTCTGCACATCGTCCAAGTCGTTAAGCATGTCCATGAATTTTTCAAACATGACCACGTCATCGCCTTCAACAGGAGAGGTGTTTTGGGCGAGGAACTGAATTTCATCAACGTCGAAATCAGTCACACCCATTTCAATCAAGGCCTGCTTGGCTTTAAAGTACTCGGTGTTGGGCGCAAAAACTGACACTTTGCCCGCTTCCTTCTCGATATCACTGACGTCAACATCCGCTTCCATTAAGGCTTCCAGGGTCGCCTCTTCGTCGTCACCATCGAAGACAAAAATCGCCGAGTGATCAAACATATGGCTAACACTACCCTGAGTGCCAATTTTACTCTTGGTTTTGTTAAAGCAAAGACGGACATCACCGAAGGTACGGTTTGGATTATCGGTAAGACACTCAACAATAACCATGCAATTACCGGGGCCATAGCCCTCGTAGCGGGCCAGAGAGAAGTCTTCACCGGCGCCACCTTTGGCTTTTTCAATGGCTTTTTCAATAACGTGGGTCGGCACCTGGTCTTTCTTAGCGCGCTCGATCATCCCCCGCAGCGCCAAATTCCCCGTGGGATCAAAGCCCCCAGCCTTGGCGCAGACGTAGATTTCGCGTCCGTATTTACTGTAGACCTTGGCCTTGGCATCTGAGGTTTTGGCCATCGAATCTTTGCGGTTTTGGTAGGCTCTGCCCATTGCGCTGCTCCGCTTAAAATAACAAAAACACGGATTTTACAGTCAGGTATTCAGATAGGGAAACTTTTCGTCACATTCCTGCCAATAAGCCACCTGCAAATCTGCCGTGTTCGAGCTAGATTCGCAGATAAGTCCAGTTTGTGATGCCGGCATTTATCAACGTAAAAACGCCTGACCGCCATCCACAGGCAAGGTATGACCGGTAATATAGGCTGCATCCGGCCCACACAAAAACACCACTACCCTGCCTACATCTTCCTCACAATCACCGACTCGCCCGAGCGGCACGGTACACAGAAAATCCTCAACATCATCGCCACCACTCTCTACCCAGCGACTCATGGCCGGCGACATAGCTAGCGGCATAACACAATTGACGCGGATATTATCTTCGCCCCATTCACAGGCGGCGGCACGACTCAGTGCGCGGGTTGCTTCTTTAGCGGCGGCATAAGCGCCAAAACCTGCAGAGTCAGAACGCATAGCCGCAGAACTGGCGAGATTAACGATACTGCCATCGCCCCGCAAAAAGGGGTAGCAGGCCTTCATAAAGCGGAGAGTGGCTAAAGGACCGGAATCCATGCCATCGAGGTATTCGTCTTCGTTTATTTCGAGGATATTGCCGAGCGGCACAATCTGAGCGTTATTAACTAGAATGTCGACGCCACCAAACTCATCGACGATTTCCAGCACCGCGGCGTCGATATCGTCAGAAACTGTAACATCGCAAACAAAGGCCTGGGCCTCACCGCCCCTACGGTGGATTTCTGCACAGGTGGCCTCTAAGGTGGCTAAGGTTCGACCCAGTACCGCTACCGTCGCACCTTCCGCGGCTAAAGCAAACGCAATACCAGCGCCAACGCCTTGCCCACCACCTGTTACCACCGCAACTTTACTTTGCAGAATAGCCATCACACACACTCCTAGCGACGAATGTGACCAGCCGACTGAGTTTATTCTGCCAGCTGCGCCACGCTTTTCAGAATTAACCGCACCAACAAAGTTTGTCTGCTGACACCGGTTTTTGAAAAAATCGACCGCAGGTGTGTGCGTGCGGTATTGCGGCTCATGCCAAGAGCCGCAGAAGCTTCGTCAAGACTTAGGCCATCAGAAAGCAGCAAGGAGAGTTGCGCTTCGGTTGGCGTAAATCCAAATAGTTGTATAATAACCGCAACCGGGGCCTCTGCTCCATATTCAGGGTCACTGATAAAAATCGCCACCGTCGGTACCGACTTACCTTCAGACCACTCGGTTACCGGCACCGGTCTAGCGATAACACCTAAATCAGCAAAATCGCCGTCTCGCGGCACTCTCATCGCTTCAACGACCGTCGGCTCATCACCACTGCGATGTTCCAATATCCGGTTAATTAAGCGCTGTAATTTCTTGGTGGTTGCTTGGTCACCTAATAATAGATGGCCATCTTCAACACGAACATCCGGTTCACGAATAATCAAATGCTCTGCCATGCGGTTACAACTAAGCACACGACCATTCTCATCCAGAATAATAGTCGCCAATGACAAACTTTCCACCGCACCGGCATATAAATCGCGTTCAGATTCGACTTTATTCAATCTGACATGAAATCGCAGTGCCCGCTCTAAGTGAGGAACCAGGGCATAAATCAAATCGCGATCGGCTTGATCAAAACTCGCCGAATGCTGACCGCGAGCAACCCGCAGTCCGGCATTCATCTCGCCGGGGACAACAATGTCCACCCCCAGAGAGTCGTATAAGCCCGCCGGTTGCATACATAATTTATAGAGTTCACTGTCCAACCAGCCTTCGCCGGGCACCATTTCCATTAAGCTTTTCACTTCGCCGGGGCGCAACGACTGAAAGGGATCCATAGCAAACAGGCGCTCTTGATATCGGGCGATACCCTCAAGATTACCACCCACAACCCGCAACACGCCGCGGCCCTTCTCAGACGGTTTGTTTAGAACCAAGGTTACTGACACCGCGTCCATCATTTTGCGCAGCACTGACAGGAAACCTTGCCAAGGTTCCTCTTCTAATGGACCCTGGTAAATAGTGGCAATTAATTCGTCAAATGCGGGGTTAATCAGCATATCGGCGCCAGCCAGACCTTATTATTTATTAGGGTCGCCAGTATAACTGAGAAACACGCAGACGTAAGGCCTTCGAGCGAAGGCCCATCAAGATGGTTTGATATAAACTACTAGCTCAAACTAACTATTTAAATAAGACCTCTGGCCTTAGCCATGTCTATTGCCAGGTCTTCAATCATATCTTCCTGACCACCCACCGTGCGGCGGCGGCCCAGTTCAACCAAGATGTCCCGCGATGACACCCCGTACTTCGCCGCCGCGCGTTTAGCGAATAGCAAGAAGGAGGAATATACGCCGGCGTAACCCAGGGTTAGGGAATCGCGATCAATCCGAATAGGGCTGTCCATAATGGGCGTCACCAGGTCTTCAGCAACATCCATAATCTTATAAAGATCGATGCCGTGATTCACTTCCATACGATCCATCACCGCAACCAATACTTCCAGCGGCGTATTACCTGCGCCCGCGCCCAAACCCGCCACAGAGCCGTCAATTCGATTAGCGCCGGCTTCTACCGCCACCAATGAGTTCATCACCCCTAGGCTGAGATTGTGATGCGCATGAAATCCCAATTCAGTTTCTGGCTTGAGTTCACGACGCAGTAAAGCGATGCGCTCTTTCACCTGGTCTGGCAGCAAGTAACCCGCCGAATCGGTGCAATAAATACAGTTTGCGCCGAAAGACTCCATGAGCTTAGCCTGCTCAACAATCTGCTCAGCCTCAATCATGTGGGTCATCATTAAGAAACCAACGGTATCCAAGCCCATTTGCGCCGCCATACCGATGTGCTGCTCTGACACATCGGCTTCAGTGCAGTGAGTGGCAACACGAATAGTGGTTACGCCTAAATCCGCAGCCATCTTGAGGTGGTCAACCGTGCCGATACCAGGCAGCAGCAACGCTGAAATTTTTGCATTTTTAACGACGCCAACAACTGCTTTGAGGTATTCCTCGTCGCTGTGCGCCGGAAACCCGTAATTCACTGAGGAACCGCCGAGGCCGTCGCCGTGGGTCACCTCAATCAACGGCATTCCCGCCTCATCTAAGCCCTTGGCAATAGACTTCATTTCATCCAGTGAAATTTGGTGCTGCTTGGCGTGCATGCCATCGCGTAAGCACATATCGTGTAGTACAACTTTTTTACCACGTAAATCCATGTTCCTGTCCCCTTAGACTGACGCCAATGATGGAAGTGAAAAGCGTCCTGCCAGCATTTCTTCTGCAAACATTTCTGCGGTGCGCAGACCGGCAGCAGTCATAATGTCTAAGTTACCCGCGTACTTGGGTAGGAAATCACCCAAACCTTCAACTTCCATATACATCGACACCCGATTGCCATCAAACACCGGACCATTTTTTAGCCGATAACCCGGTACATATTTTTGCACCTCGGCAACCATGTCATTGACCGACCTGCGGATCGCATCCTGATCAGGCTCGTCGTCGGTGAGACAGTGAATCGTGTCGCGCATAATCAGCGGTGGTTCAGCAGGGTTAATTACAATAATCGCCTTACCTTCACGAGCGCCGCCGACTTTCTCGACAGCACCGGCTGTGGTGCGAGTGAATTCGTCGATATTCTTGCGCGTGCCCGGACCCACTGATTTAGAACTCACGGTTGCGACAATTTCGCCGTAACTCACTGACTGCACCCGAGATACCGCTGCCACCATGGGAATGGTCGCCTGACCACCGCAAGTCACCATATTGACATTGCGACTGCCCGCAGCAAGTGCATCCTTAAGATTCACCGGCGGCACGCAATAAGGGCCAATGGCAGCGGGCGTCAGATCAATCATTAAGGCGCCCTGCTCATTCACCTTGCGAGAATTTTCGGCGTGAACATAAGCGGAAGTGGCATCAAAACAAATCTGCACGCCATCGGCTTTCATAGTGGGTAACATGCCGTCGACACCGTCTGCGGTCACTTTCAAACCCATTTCTTTGGCACGCAATAAACCTGGGGATTCTGGGTCAACCCCCACCATCCAGACCGGCTCTATCAGTTCAGAACGTAATGCCTTCATTAGCAAATCGGTACCGATATTGCCGGGGCCGATAATTGCTGCCTTAATCTTTTCCGCCATGGTGTTGCACTCTCTAAATATTAAGCTGAGACGGGGAGACCCGCCTTATACAAATTGAACTGACGCGCGGCCAATACCGTGTAATTCCATTTCCATTTTGTCGCCGGCAATCACCGGTTCTAGCGGTACCAGCGAACCGGACAAGATTACCTCGCCAGCCTTAAAGGGAATGCCAAAGCGTCCCAAGGTATTGGCCAACCACGCTACCGCAGTGAGCGGATTGCCTTGCACGGCGCTACCTAAACCTTCGCTAAGCAGGACGCCGTTTTTCCAAACCGTAATCTTCAAATTCGGCAAATCATGATCGCGGGGGTCAGCGCTAGCGTCGCCCAAGACATACACCCCGCAAGAGGCGTTATCGGCAACGGTATCTTGAATGCGGATATTCCAATCTTTAATTCGCGAATCGACGATTTCAAAGCAGGGCATTATGCATTCAGTCGCGGCCAAAACATCGGCCTCGGTCACACCGGGGCCCTGCAAATCTGCTTTTAGTTTAAAGCCAATCTCAGCTTCGGCGCGGGGCTGAATTAAATTACCGACTACCGTAACGTCCGCGCCATTGGGATAGGCCATTGCATCGGTCAAAAAACCGAAGTCGGGTTGATGTACACCCAACATGTCTTGCACTACCTTGCTGGTCACACCAATCTTTTTACCGACTACCACCTCACCGTCATCATCGACACGACGCTTAAGCATCTGCAATGAAATATGATAAGCATCATCCAAGGTGATCTCAGGAGCTTGCTCGGTTAAAGGCTGCAGGGGCTTGAAATCACGCATAGCCTCGTACAAGTGATCACCGAGGATCTTTATCTGTTCTTTCTGCATCATTAGCCATTTCTCAAAAAATCGTTGGTGGTGCGATTAAACATATCGCGGTGCTCCACCATTACCCAGTGCCCGCACTGAGAAACCAGTGTTAGGCGAATATTCGAACAGTTTTTAGCTAGGGTTTGGATACCCGTTTCTGGCATCATTTTTTCATTAACGCCCCAAAAAGCCAGAATCGGACAGCTAATTTCTGGCAGCCGCGCCGCCATATTCGGTACCACCATCGAGCTTATAACTTGACTATTCTGCTGCTGAAAAATACCCCAACGCTCATTGATCAATTGCTCGTCAACCACACTGTCGTCGTACACGAGTCCGCGGCGAATAAAATCTTCCAAGCGCTCGGGTGCCATCGGCCCGGAAGTAAACACCTCCTTCATCACCTGCATACCCGGCATATGAAAATAATCAGCCTGCTCTTCAATACCCCCAGGCGCCATCAGTACTAGTTTTTCGACTTGGGAGGGGTTATCTAGGGTGAACTTAATAGCGATCGCGCCGCCCAAAGAATTACCAATTAAGGAGCAGGAACTCACCTTTAACTGATCAAGAAGCTGCTTGATGCATTCAACAAAAAGATCGAGGTGATACTGCACATCTTCGGGCTTGTCAGAATAACCGTAGCCAATCAGATCTGGCACAATCACTCGATATCCCTGCTCAAGCAAATACGGGTAGTTGTACTTAAAATTACTATGGCCGCTGGCGCCACTGCCGCTGCCATGTAGAAACACCACTACCGGCCCGCTGCCATTATCTAAATAATGGACGCGCTGGCCATTAGGCAGATCCGCATAGTTTTGCTCGGGTAATCCCGCGACTATCGCTGCCATTATTATCGTTCTCCAGTACCAAATTTCGCAGATTTTAGGTGTCTTAACCAGCGCCACACCGCACGCCCATCAACACTTTATAAGTGCCGCAATGGTAACGGTTTGGGCCAAACACCCTAATACCTCAAATGGATGACAGCTGCGGCAACTCGCTGCGGCCCTACTGAACGACAACATCGCTGAATTGGGTTTCATCACCAAACATCAATCTTGGCGATGGCGGCAGGCGACCATCAATATCTGCCAAACCGTACTCAGCGCCAAGCTCCGCAGCAAACCAGATCTTTCCGGTGCGCGCCATACGCGCCGTATCCGCCGCCAAAGAAGCGATAACACGACCGGTAAATTCCGGCGATTCCACCATATCTATTAACTGGCTATACAACTCGGGTTCGGCAGCAAATACCGCCTGAGTGCGCTCGGTTTTTAGTAATCCCATCCACAGGGAAACAACTGCGACCTGATGAGGCTTAAAATCTACCGCCATATCGTGGGCCATCTTATCAACCGCCGCTTTGCCCGCACCGTAAGCAGGGCCATGCATATAACAACGTCCACCGGGAGACGAGGTATTGACCACTAAGCCACCATTTTTTATCAGCAGGGGCGCCGCGTAATAGGAAGCAACGTAGCTAGACCGCAAACCGACATTCAAAATATCTTGCAGGTTCAGGGGCTTCTCCCAAAAGGGGCCGGATAAGGTTAAACCATCGGGCACACACAGAGCGTTATTCACCAAAATATCGAGTTTGGCGTGATCGCGCGCAATCTGCGCAAACAGCGCAGCAACCTCATGATCATTGCTGTGGTCACACACCACCGCGATACCCTTGCCGCCGCGCCGGCTTATTTCTTCTGCCGTTGCGTAAACCGTTCCAGGCAATACCGAATCGCCCTCGGTCTGACTGCGACCGGTCACATAGACGGTCGCGCCCGCGTCACCCAGCGCCTCGGCAATACCTTTGCCTGCGCCACGACTGGCGCCAGTAACCAGCGCAATACAATCGCTACCTAAAAACATTACCGCTCCTTTTTACACTTTTTTATGTGTTTTATTATCTGTATTCAAAACTTGAAACAACATTGATAAGGCCAGATCGAAACACCGACGCTTATAGCAACAACAGGAGATAATAATAGCTATTGCCATTGATCACCCTCGCACGGATAGACGAGATAGTGGGCGCGACGACATAGGGGATTGCGATGACAATAAGATTGAAATATCTTGGAAATCAGATAAGAACATCATCGCGGATAGCAATTATGCTGACATTTACCAGAAACATCGCGCCGCATGTCGACAAAGAACTGGCTTTAGCTGCCAGCGCCAGACGTGCCAAGCATGCTGCGATTGAGTTCAAGCACCTAGAAAACGCTCATGTGCTAGGACAGGAATCGACCTACCAGCACAGCAAGGTACACGTCTTAATGTTGATATGGGGCTTACGTCAGCACCATTGGCGCGAAGTCCTGGGGCAGCTTTTCAGAATTATAGGGGCCTTGAGCACTACTGCCATTGGGCTAGTACCACGTGGCAATACCGGCGGCAGTAACATCAGCCCCTTTGCAAAACTACCGCTATCACGGGAGCATAGCGACATCATTTCTAGGGCCAAGCAAGATCGGTAATTGGATCGCTACTGCTATTTTAGCGACCAAAGGGATGCGAGCTCGCCCAGCAAACACCCAGTAGCGCTTAGACCATACCGCAGCATTTCTTGTATTTCTTAGCGCTTCCGCACGGGCAGGGATCATTTCTAGCAGGTATTTTCTCGACCACCTGAGTTCCTGCCTTACTTAGTAATAACGTCAGCGCGCTAATATCTTCCACCGCCGCATCCTTGAGATCGACCGAAATTTCGCCGTGCAAATTAGCCTCTGCCAACATCACCTCAACCTCTTTCTTGCGGTCTTCACTCGTGACAATGAGGCTCAGGGGGTATTTTTTACTACCGGCCTTAGTCATCGCCTTCGTCTGGTAACCATGGTTAATATGGCTTTGGCGCGGATCGGTGCGACCTTTAAAGAAAAACTTAGACACGTTCACTTACCTATGAATGATCAAACTGTTAGGACTTGAAAAGAGCAAATCCGCTGCGCGACAATTGTGGCCAACACCAGCGTGGCCGGCACAATACGTCGAACGCGCGTACTTGTCGCTACAAACCTGCTGCGCCCAGTAAAAAGACTTAACTGCAAACACCTATGTCGCGACACGATACAGCTGTGTTTGAGTGTGGGCAGCACAAAAGAAAATAGCGTTTCACGAGGTCACCACAATAGCAATCGACAGCCTTATAGGCCGCCGACTACTATGACTGCGACTGAGTCTGTGACGGCGGCGGGGTATTCGAACTTGGAGTGGCAGCAAAACCAATGGCGTTCCCCAGTTCAACCCGAGAGACATCTACCGCTACGGATAATGTCTGCTTGCCACCGCCACCAAACACAACACCTTTTAAGGGCGTCACATCCGAATAGTCTCGCCCCCAGGCTGTCGTAATATGCTGATCTGCCGGCATGACATCATTGGTAGGATCAAAATCCTGCCATTCGTCACCGGGAATATAGACTGCAAACCAGGCATGAGATGCGTCTGCACCCTGCATTTTTACTTGTCCAGGAGGCGGCAGCGTTTCAAGATAGCCACTCACGTAGCGGGCTGCATAGCCAAGACTGCGTAAGACGCCAATCGCCAAATGGGCAAAGTCTTGGCAAACCCCGCGACGATTTTTTAAAACTTCATCGAGCGGAGTGGCAACAGTAGAAAAACCAGGGTCGTACTTAAAGTCCGCAAAAATACGAGAATTTAAAGCGCTAACCGCCTCTAAGAAAGGCCGATTAGAACTAAACAAATCGCGGGCAAAATCCGCCAACTGAGGGGTATTAGCAATCATCGGTGAATTAAAGCAAAACTCAGAGGCACGCATATCCTCTTGCCCAGCCCCTGCACTTAGAGCGGCCAAAACCTCTGCGCAGGTAATCCCGCCGCTTAGCAAGCGCGGCTCGGATGGCGCAATTTCGACTTCACTATCTACGATTACCTCTAAGGAATGATGCGGTTTTTCCAAGGTAAAATGACACACCACATTACCAAAATAATCAACGCGCTTGATTCTACTTGTCGGCGTGGGAATGATGCGAATATCGCTGTAATTAACCCGCTGACCACTGCATTCACGGGGAATTAAATAGGCCACGTTGTAGCCCTGATTCACCTGGTCGGCGTATTCGTAACGGGTTGAGTGCTTTACCCGATATTTCATGAAACACCTCTGCCGCTCATTTCCACGGGTTGTGGCCCCGCTGCATGATCAAAATAACGATCTGCCAGTGCCTGTGAAGCCGCCTTAAGATCCCCGTCTAACTGTGTAAGTAATTTGCCTAGTTTCAAATACTCCCCGGTTTTCTCGTCGCGCGTCGCGATTTCTTCCAATGGAGTGAGCAATAAATTATTGGTCGCACGTATGATGCAGCGCATATCTTCGTTTAGCTGCACTTTTTGACTGCGACCTTCCACATCCTCCAAGTGGTTGCGCAAACTGTCCAGCTGAAACATGACTGACCGCGGGTTTTGACGATCAAACAACAACAGCTCCATGCCCTTGTCTAAGCGATATCCGCTGCGGTAGTAACGCTTATACACAATACGTGACTCTAAACTTGCCAGTACTGGCTTTAACAAAGGCAAGCCTTGGCCATCGCCTTTCTCTGTGACCAAAATATGACTAAGCAATTCAACCGTTTTTTGCGCGCGTTCTAGGCGACGACCCATTTCCATAAATCGCCAGGCCCGGCCTCGCACCATGCTCTCTTGGCTTAGACCACACAGCGCCAGCAAGCTAGTAATAAGCGGGTCGAGTAATTCTTCTGGTGCAGCTTGCAAGCTACTTTTAAGATTTTTATTGAGGTATTCCATGCCGTCGCGAATGTCGTTAATTAAGCGCAACATGTCATTTGACAGCAACTCCTTAACCCCGTCAGCAGAGTGCAAGATAGCTTCCAGACAATGCGCGATACTGCCGGGTCGAGATCGATTGGACACAATATCGAGTAACTCGTGCTCCGGCGCGTCAAAATCTGCATCTTTGGCAGTAAAACCTGGGAAAGTACCGGTAACCTTTGTGACTGACCGCAATAGTACGCGGCGATTATCCGGCGATAGTGGTTCAATGCTATTCAGCTCTTCAAAAGCTGTACGTACCAAACGTAAGCCCGACTCAGCCCGCTCGGCATAGCGACCAAACCAGAACAAATTATCAATAACACGACTTGGCAAACTGAAATTGCGATCCATCTTTTGTCGCATTAATTTTTCAGGTTCAAAGACGCTGTCTTCTACCTCCGGCTCAGACGCTAAGATCCAAGTATCTTTGCTGCCACCACCATATTGGCTAACAATATGCTGGGTGTCGGTATGGGTGCCAATATGCGTAAGCCCGCCAGGCATAACGCTGTAGGAATTACCACTGGCCACCGTGAATCCGCGCATCACTAAAGGACGGCTACTAAATACTTTGCCATCCAAGGCAGGAGTCTGAGACGGACGCACTGCGCTTTGCGCCACATAATCTATTGGATTTGCCAACACCTTCGCCAACAAATCAGCACGTTCCTGGGCATTTAACTCAGCCACGAATAGGCTGTGACGACCGGGCACACGACAAGTATGCCGGATAAGCAGCTCGTCAAAATGGGCCTTCACGTACTCTAAATCTGCCTTGTCACCGCACCACCACGTTGGTACCGAATTCAAGCGCAGATCACGACCGAGAAAGTGACGCGCAATTGCCGGCATATATTTAGCTAAAACCGGACTTTCTAAAATCCCACTACCCAGAGGGTTGGCGATGATCACGCCACCGGCGCGCGCGACTTCGGTCAAACCGGGAACGCCCTGACCAAAACTGTTCCGCGACGCCACAGGATCGGCCATGCTGTCGTCTATTCGGCGCAGTACCACATCGACTTTGCGCAGACCGTCTAAGGACTTTAACCACAGTGCGCCTTTGCGAACGGTTAAATCACGCCCCTGCACCAGGGGATAACCAAGGTAATTGGCAAGGTAAGCATCTTCAAAGGAGTTTTCTTTAAACGCACCCTGGGTAAGATACACCACTAGAGGCGCGTCTTTGGTTGGACTAAGCTCGGCTAATTTGCGACGCCACTGCAGGAAGAAATTGGACAGTCGATGAACATGAGCATCACGGAACAAACTCGGCATGACCCGTCGCAATACTGTTCTATTCTCTAAAGCATAACCCGTGCCTGACGGTGCTTGGGTACGATCACCTATCACCAACCACTCACCGCTAGCAGAGCGCACTAAATCTGCGGCATGAAATATAAGCTGATGCTCCCCCGGCAGACGAATACCATCACATGCACGAAGAAAGCCGGGATGACTAAAAATGGCGGCGGGCGGGATAACTTTGTTGTGAATGAGCGTTCGCTCACCGTAGAGATCACTAAGAATAAGATTAAGTAGCTCGGAGCGCTCACGAAGCGCATTCTCAATCGATTCCCACTCCTGACTCGATAGAATCATGGGCAGTAAATCTAAGCTCCATGTATGGCTTACATTTTGCTGATCGCCGGGGCTGTAGCTAGCGCCGTCATCACGGAGTATTCGTTTGGCAGTGCGTTGCCGCTCAAGCAGGGCATCCATACCCATGGCATTAAGTACCCGCATGGGATAGTGCCAATGTTCGCGAACATTGCCGTCTGCCCCAATGACCTCGTCATATTGGTCATGCTGCGGTTTATACACAAAACGTTCAGTTAACATGGATGTGGTGCCAGAAGCTTGCGTCGAGTAACAGAATTACCCGAGGTAAAAGGAACATCACCACGGTCCTAACCGCAATCCCCGAATCGTGGAATAATGATTATGCACCACATTGGTGCGGGAATCGCGGCCACTACCAACAGTAAATCACGAGCGGGAAGATTACCGTAAGTCCCATACCTGGGCAAACAATTGCGTGAACGAGGTATACCTAATAACGGCGCCTATGCCGGCTGAAACCAAGTATCTTGGATGGTCTGATGGACCACCATAGAATTTTTCTCAAGCTCGGTGAGATAGGCGGGGAAGCTAATGGATACGTCGCTATAATCACTCCCATCGGTCACCGTTTTCAAAAATTGGTTTAAGCCCGTAACCACCAAGTCACTGGACGGCAACTGCATTGCCGACTCCTGCATGCGCAACAGGCCACAGGCCACCGAGCGGGGAAACAGAGTATCTTCCAGCAAAAACCGCGCAGAGTCATCGCCATTTATCGCTACTTTCATGGTGCGACGATAGGGCATGGTGGCGTTTAAAGTCCCCAACACACTGCCCCAGACTGCATCCAGCACATGATTAGAGTCGCTTTCAATAAGATCGCTGGACATGCTAGCACCCGCCTCCAGAATACGGAGAGTCATATCCGCCCGCTCCAAACTGCGCCCCATATTCAAGAAATGCCACGCCGCATCTCGCCGCATTGTGTCGGCAATCAAACCATTAATCTGCTGACAGGTCTTAATAATCTCTTCCAAAAACTCATGCCGGTAACGGCGGCCTAAACCCTGGGAGATATTTTCTGACACAAAGATTTGGAATTCGTTGACCAACTCCCAACTCTCCTGGGGCACCATGTCGCGAGTGGTGCGGATATTTTCCCTAACCATTTTCAGCGATGACGCCAAAGAGCTTGGATTACTGAGGTCCTCAAGTAAAAATTTCACCACCCGCTTTTCATCTTGCACTGTGAAACGCCGGTTATATTCAGCGTGACTGCCACTGGCAATAACCAGATTGTGCCAACTGATCCCCGTATCTCTAGGTAAATCGAATAACAAACCAGTATAGACTTGTATTAAGCGCGCCATACTTTCCACACGCTCAAGGTAGCGCGCAAACCAATAAACTCGCTCTGCAACTCGCGATAACATCATTATTTTGCGTCCCCTTCCGCCACGATCCAAGTATCTTTACTGCCCCCACCCTGTGAGGAATTAACAACAAGTGAGCCTTTTTTCAAAGCCACCCGTGTTAAACCACCCGTCGTCACCGTCAAATCAGTACCCTGCAACACAAAGGGCCGCAGGTCTAAATGACGCGGCTCCGCTTCGCCCAAGCCCGTGACCACAGGCGCGGTGGAAAGCTTTAAGGTCGGCTGGGCAATATAGTTTCGGGGATTTTCCTGCACGAGTTTACGAAACTCCTCATGGTCTTTTTTGGTCGCATGCGGCCCCACCATCATGCCGTAGCCACCAGACTCATTTGCGGGTTTTACCACCAACTTTTCAATATTCTCAACAACGTATTTAAGCTGCTCAGGGTCATCGCAAAGATAGGTTTCAACATTGGGCAAAATCGCTTTTTCACCTAAATAGTATTCAATCATTTTGGGTACATAGGCGTAGACCACTTTGTCGTCAGCCACCCCCGCGCCAGGCGCATTCACCAAAGTCACATTACCGGCCTGCCAAGCGCGCATAATACCCGGCACACCTAAAATTGAATCAGGATGAAAAGCCTCTGGATCGAGAAATAAATCATCTATCCGGCGATAAACCACATCAACCCGCTCGAGACCTGAAATGGTTTTCATATAAACGCAATCATCTTCATCAACAAATAAATCACTGCCTTCTACTAACTCAACACCCAACTGCTGCGCCAAATAAGCGTGCTCGAAATAAGCCGAGTTATAAATGCCGGGGGTCAAGATGACGATTTCAGGCTGACGTACTTTGCGAGGTGACACCGATGCCAGCATGTTGAACAATTTCGTCGGGTAGTCATCGACGGGTAATATATTATTGGCCTCAAATAATTCAGGCAAAACGCGCTTACTTATCTCGCGGTTCTCCAGCATGTAAGCCACGCCTGACGGCACCCGCAAATTATCTTCCAAAACATAAAACTTACCGTCGGAGTCACGCACCAAATCACAGCCGCAGATATGTGCCCACACGCCTTTCGGCGGTGTAATTCCCACACACTCAGGACGGAAATTTTTAGAGTCTTTTATCAGGTAGGGTGGTACCACACCGTCTTTAAATATTTTTTGCTCATGGTACACATCATTTATAAACAGATTCAGTGCCCGCACTCGCTGCTTAAGGCCCTCGGCGGTCTGTTCCCATTCCTTGGCGCTAATAACCCGTGGAATAAGATCAAAAGGCCATGAGCGATCTATGTTTTCGCCATCGGAATAAACCGTAAAACTCACACCCATATCGCGGACGGTGCTCTCTGCTGCTACCCGTCGGCTCTCAAGTTCTTCGCGACTAAGCCCCCCCAGATATTTCACGACGCGCCGGCTCGCCCGGCGGGCCACTCCTTTGGGCGTTATCATTTCATCAAAAAAATCACTGCCCTGATACTGACTCCAATCGATACCGCCAGATTCCTTGTCTGCACCTTTAGTCATTTATAAAGCACCTTGCTGAAAATTATTTTATTCCAAATTCATTGCGCACCAAAATGGCGCGGGGCAGCTCTGCGTCTCGCGTTGTGTTAGCGCATAATCGTTTTTATCTAGCAGTTATGCCCCCAACAACCCCAAACCTTAGGACCCACTGCAGCAATAGACAGGCCAACTTGCACAATATTCGACAAGCTTTAGCTAATATTTATTCCCATCATCACTTTCACTTATCGTTATAGCATACGCGGCTTTTACACCCAACAGCAGCTAAAATCGCTGCAACTATGGTTTGTATCAGAAAAACTGAATAGCCGCTAGGCCCTAAGACTAAGACCGTAAATAGCTCCGCCTTAGACATTAGCCGACTATTGCTGAATTGCGAATCAATCTATCTTAGATTGTGATAACAGGGTCAAAGTGTGATGCAGCAGAATGCAGGCTGACTCTATTATGCAATTATGCAAATTAAGCCACTTTCGTGTGTTTACCGAGTAAAAACCGCTCTTCCGCCATGCCTTCAGCAACGGCGGCAGTAGAGACGCCGCTTGCCGCAGAACGTTCAAATACTTCAGTCAAGGATGCAGCAATACCGGCTATATGTGCAGATGTACTTGCAGAACTGCCCTCGGCGCGCTGATAGTAAACATCGATAATCCCACCGGCATTAATCATAAAATCCGGTGCGTATATAATACCTCGCTGCCGCAAACGCTCGCCTTGCGCAGCATTGGCCAATTGATTATTGGCAGCGCCAGCGACGATACCGGCCTGAATGATCTCCACGGTATCCGCATTGATTGCCGCGCCCATCGCACAGGGCGCTAATACATCCGCCGCAAAACCGAGAATCTCATCACAGGCGATAATATGGGCGCCAGCAAGCCTAGCCAACTCACAGTTGCGAGTATTAATATCGGCGGCGAAAACCCTCGCACCTTCCAAAATTAGCAGCGATATCAAATGCCGACCAACCGCGCCTGCACCTTGGATGGCAACGTGAACATCAGCCAAATCAGCACTTCCATGCTTAAACTTTAAA